>JAQBZW010000084.1 GCA_027622315.1 Chloroflexota bacterium
CGCGCTCGCCGCCGGCCGCCAGCGCTGCGTCGAGCGCGCCGAGCGCGCCGGCGAGCAGCGCCGGCAGGTCGTCCGGGTGCTGCCACGACGCCGTCTCCTCCATGCGGTCCGCGCGCACGAGCGGCACGATCAGACTCGGCAGCACGGCCTCCGCGTGCTCCCAGCCGATCAGGTCGAGGAGTTCGAACGCCTTGTTCGCGAAATCGAGCGAGTGTCCTTCGTCGAGGAAGAGGTGATCCGTGCAGGCGGCGAAGATCATGTCGGCGATCACGGGCGCCGGAAGTCCGATTCGGATCGCCGTGCGCAGGCAGCGCTCGGCCGGCTCCGCTGAGCGCGTCTCGATGAAGCGGCGGAACCAGGCGCGGTAGACCTGCGGCCGGCGTTCTGTCGTGACGAGCGGTTGGAGATCGAAGTCGGGCGGCTCGCCGGCGGTGTCGCCTGCCACGTGCACGAGCGCGTGGTAGAGCGCACGCGGTCGGTCGGCGGGGTCGAGCGCGGGGAGCACGGTGCCCATCGCCGTGAGGATCGAGAGGCCCGAGCTCCAGCCGTCGGCGCGGTTCGCCGCACCGAAGAGCGCGGCGCGTTCGACCAGCGAGATGGTGGCGCCTGCCTCGTTCAGACCGATCACGGACTTCGCGATCACGAGCCGCAGGTTCTGCTCAAGTCCCTCCTGCAGCTTGCGATCCCAGTGCGCGCGGCGATCGCTCTCCACCGGTGTCGGGTCGAGCCAGACCTCGCCGTTGCGGACTTCGGCGCGGAAGCGAGGGACGTCGTCCGCGAAGGGGTCGAAGGTGCACCCGCCCGCGAGGTCGAAGCGCGCGTGGTGCCAGTGGCAGGTGAGGATGCCGTCGCGCACCGTGCCGCGGCTGAGCGGGAAGCCCATGTGCGGGCAGCGATTGTCGAGCGCGTAGACCTGGTCCTCGGACACGAACAGCACGACCGGGCGCCCGCCCGCAGACACGACCTTCGGTTGATCGCGCTTCAGGTCCTCGAGGCTGCCGACGTGAATGGCCTGCGTGCTCCACTCGGTCGTCGTCATCGCGGGCTCCTTCCAAATCGCCACCGGTCCATCCCCGCTGGATGGTGCGCACGGGTGATCGCCACGGCCCTGTCGAGCGCGCAGGGCGAGCCGGTCCCGCATCACGTCCAGTCTCCGCCGCGCACGCAAGAGGGCGGGCGCATCCGGTCGCGGTCGCGGTGTGACGCCGTGCTGCACGCCCGGCGCGGGGACGAGTGGCGCCGCGGTCGTCGCTGGAGTGGCGCACGGACTACGCTGCGTTGATGGATCACACGGCGCCGGACTTCACCCTCGAAGAGGCTCGATCTCTGCTCTCTGCCCTGCGCGATCTGGCTCCCGAGGCGCTGAACCTCCCGCTGTCGCGGGCGGACGCGGCCGCGCTGTTGAGCGCGGGGATCGAGATCAAGAGCGTCGAAGATGGGCTGGTGGACTTCCCCGCGACGGTCGACGGCGTGCCCGCGTACTGGTGCTGGCAGGTGGGGGAGTCGGAGATCGAATGGTGGCACCCGCGCGACACGGGCTTCGCGGGGCGCAGGCATGTATGAGCACGAGCGCGATCGGCGCTCGGCCTCTGGCGGCGGTCGCGGCCACTCGTATACTGCGCGGCCCGGGGTGCGCATGCCGTCTGCCTGCTCGAGGAGGGGCCCGTGCTGATCGTGGCCAAGGCGCTCGAGGACTTCAACGGCGACTGGCACTGGGTCGAGCTGCATAACGCCGAGCTCGTCGACCCCGAACAGCGGGTCTTTCGCATCGACGGCGCCGACACGCTCTGTGGGATCCGGCTGAGCGGACCAAATACGGCGCGCCTCCACGAAACCGGTGCGCCCGCCGAGCCCGACTGCGAGGCATGTCTCGAAGGCGGCGGGCTGAATCCCGGCGAGATGGTCGATCTAGCGCAGCGCCTGACCGAGCTGGTCCCCGCCGTGGCCCCTCCGCGCGTCACCACGCGCGAGCGATCCGCGCCGATCGGAGAAGCCCGTGGCCAGACTTTCTGACTTCGCGCCGGACTACGCCGTGCACCTGCGCGAGCTCCCGCTGCCGTCCTTCGGGACGACCCCATGGACGCCCGCGCCCGCGCTCACCCGGGCGCGCGTCGCCGTGATCTCGACGGCGGGGCTGCATCGGCGGGGCGACCCGGAATTCGCGGGCGGACTCGGCGACTACCGCATCCTGCCTTCGGACATCGCAGACGCCGACATTCTCATGAGCCATGTCAGCGTCAACTTCGATCGCAGCGGCTTCTTCAACGACGTCAACGTCGTGTTCCCGTTGGAGCGCCTGCACGAGCTGGCGGCCGCCGGCGAGATCGGTTCGGTCGCACGCTGGCACTACTCCTTCATGGGTGCCACGCCGCCCGAGCGGCTGGAGGAGGCGGCGATCGAAGTGGCGCGGCTGCTGCGCGAAGACGGCGTCGATGCCGCCGTGCTCGTCCCCGTCTGACCGAACTGCACGCGCGCCGTGGGCGGGCTCTCCCATTACCTCGAATCGGCCGGCATCGCGACGACCGGCATCAGCCTGATCCGCGAGCACACCGAGGCGATCAAGCCGCCACGTGCGCTGTGGGTGCCGTTCGAATTTGGCCGCCCCTTCGGGCCGCCGCACGCCGCCGAGTTTCAGCGCGACGTCTTGCGCGCGTTGCTGGGCACGTTCGCGCATGAGTCCGGACCGACGATCGACGACTACCCGCACGATGCGCCTGCCGGCGGCACGGATGAGGGCTGGGCCTGCGCGATCGATCTGCCGGCACCCGAGCCCGTGACCGATCTCGAGGCCGCGCTCGTCGCGACGCAGCGCGAGCTCGCGCTGCTCCGGCCGTGGTACGAGCAGTCGCGGCGGACGCGCGGGCGAACCGCGATCGGCGTGAGCGGGCTGCCGCCGGAGCAGGTGGATGAGATGGCGGCCGTGCTCGCGCGCTACGCGTACGGCGAAGATCCGGCTGCGCCCGCGGCCGCACGTCACGCCCTACCCGAGCTGATCCGGTATCTCGCCGACGACCTGCGCGCGTTCTACGCGGAGGCCACGGCCGCGCAGCCGGGCGGGGGCTACCCCAACCCCGTCGAGTTCGCCCGCTGGTTCCTGACCGGGACGCGCATCGGCGACGTGCTCTTCCGCGTGCGTGATCGCCTGGTCGCGACGGACGACCGGCGGCTGCGCGGGCTCGCCTTCGTGCTGATTCCGCGGGCGTTTGGGGAGCTGCGCGCGGGCTGAGCGCTCGCCCGTGTCGGTCCTTGCGCGACCGCGGTTAGCTCACCCACGGTCCCGAGCCGGCGATGCGCTCGGGCGTGATGCGCACGATCAGCCGCTCCTGCGGCCACTGCTCACGCGTCTGCGGCCGCCCCATGAAGCGCTCGGCGATCTTCAGCACGTGCTCCACTGCGCCCGCGCTCTCGACACGGGCCGTGCCGGTCACGAGCAGATACTGCTGCGGGTCGTCCCGGCTCGGGATCGACACCCAGATACGTGGATCGCGGCGGAGGTTCTTCGGCTTCATCCGCCCCTCGCGCGTGTTGAAGATCGGCTCGTCTCCATCGACGTCCATCCACACCATCGACACCTGCGGCGTGCCGTCGCGGTTGATCGTGATCACGTGGCCGTACGCGCGGTCGAGCAGCAATGCACGCGCGGACTCCGGAAGGGGAATCGACATAAGTGTCCTTCATTGCCGCCGCAGCGCGGCGAATTTGGCGGGCTGGATGAGCGGCGCAGCGTATGCCCGCATGTACGCGTCGGCCTCGAGCGACGGCACGCCCTGCTCGGGTGCAGCCGATCGCGACCCCGGCACGCGGTTACCTGTTGGCGGGTCGGCACGCACGGAACGCTCGTCGAGGAGGCTGTCATGCGCCTGTGGCTCGCCGGTATCTTCGTTCTCACCGTCGGCGCTCTGCTCCTGATCGCGGGAGCTGATGTGCCGGGTAGCGTGCTGGCCGAGAACATCGTCTGGAGCACCTGAGCTCCGTCCCGGGTCACGACGCTCGGGAGTCGGGCGCTGGCCAGGCGAGCCCGCCCGCTGCGGCGGCCTCCCTGTCTCCGTGCAACCGCGTGTTGCGGTTCGCGAACGCAACGCGCGAAAGGCGGTCGGCAATGTCTCGACTCGTGGTCTATGGACGGTCCAACCCGTGCCCCGACATGTTCCGCTGGCATCGGTGGGTGACCGAGCACACGATCGACTTTGTGGAGTTCGACATCGATTCCGACGACGAGGCGTACCGCAAGGTGATCGCGTGGACCGGCCACGAGTCGGTGCCGACGCTCGTGATCGCGCCCGACGACGGCTTCGAGCCCGTGGAGCCGCCCACCGCTCTGCCCGCCGGACGCAGTCCCCGCGGCTTCGACCGCGGCACCATGCTCACGGAACCCAATCCCGGGCAGGTGGCGTCATTCCTCGAGCGCAACGGCATTGCGTTCGCCCGCCTCGAGGCGCAGGGGGCGAACGAAGCGGATCGTCGCAGCCGCTGAACGCGGTGCCGGGCCGGCAGGCTACGGCTCCGCGATCACCGGGTTCACGAGGTCGCCCAGCTTGCTGATCGAGACCCGCACCGTGTCGCCCGGCGTCAGCCACTCCTGCGGTGAGCGCGCCTGACCAACCCCGCTCGGCGTGCCCGTGAAGATGATGTCGCCCGGCCGCAGGGTCATCGCCTGCGAGATGTATTCGATCAGCGTGGGCACATCGAAGATCAGGTCGTTCGTCGCGGAGTCCTGCTTCAACACGTCGTTCACGTACGTCCGAAGCTGGAGAGCACCGGGATCCGGGATCTCGTCCGTCGTGACCAGGTAGGGCCCCGTCGGCCCGTGTGTGTCGAAGCCCTTACCCATCGTCCACGTCGCGGCATGGCGTTGGAAGTCGCGCACTGAGACGTCCTGCCCGTTCATGTAGCCGGCCACGTAGTCGAGGGCGTGCGCTTTGGAGACGTGTCGGGCGTCGCGCCCGATCACGACCACGAGCTCGCCCTCCCAGTCGACGTTGCTGCTCACCTTCGGCACGTGGATCGGCGTGCCCGGGTCCGAGAGCGAGGTGTCGACCTTCGTGAAGACGATCGGACGCTCGGGCAGCGTGGCGCCCGTCTCGGCGGCGTGTGCGCGGTAGTTCAGTCCGATCGCCAGCGCTTTGCCGGGACGCTGGATCGGCGCGGCAAACGCGAAGCCGGGCTCGTGCACGTCGAAGGCGATGCCGTCCGCGCGCATGCCGTCCGCGTCGTTCGCGAAGCGCCGCTGCGCGGCGGCAAGCGCGCCACGCGCACGCTCGAGCGCGCCGTCGCCCGCGCGGAGCAGCGAGAGCAGATCGCTCGGCAGCGGATCTCCGCCGCCCTCCGACGCGCGTGCGAGATCGATTACGTGATCGTCATCGAGCATCGCGCCGGCGCGGCTCGTCCCGCGGAACGTGTACGTGACCAGGCGCATGCGAGCGATCCCTCCGATGAGCACGGCTTCGGCGGGGGATGGTAGTGCACCGGGGCATCCGCACGAGCGCTGCTCGCGGGTGGGAGGGACTGGGATGGGGTCGCCGCGATGGCTGTGGAGGTCACCCGCAGCGGAAGCGTGCGGGCGCGCGGCGGTGTGAGTTATCCGGCGAGGCGTTCCGCGGCGGGAGCTTCGAGCGCCGCACGCAGCGCCTGGAGCGCCCGCATCTGGGTGGCCCGAGCGGCCCCGGCAGAGCAGTTCAGGCGCTCGGCGATCTCTTCGTACGAATGTCCCTCGATCACGCGCAGTCGGATCACCCAGCGCTGGCGCGCGGTGAGCTGGACGAACGCGGCCTCGAGCCGGGCGTCGAGATGGCTGGCCAGTGCCTGTTCTTCCGCCGAGGACCCGACGGGATCCGGCAGCGCGTCGAGGCCGGCGGTGATCTTCCGCGTGCGGTAGAAGTCCGTGATCGTGTTCGATGCGATGTGGAAGAGCCAGACGTTGAAGGGGCGTGATTGATCGCGCTTGTGGATGGAGCGCAACGCCTTCAGAAACGTGACCTGCAGGACATCTTCGGCGTCTTCGGGCTGGGGCAGCCGCCGGCGTGCATATGCGAGCAAATCGTGTCGATACGCCGCACAGAGCGCGCCGAACGCGTCTCGATCGCCGAGCGCGGCGTGCGCAGCGAGTTGTCGCACTTCATCGGGCGTGAGCGTCGGAGCGACGCTCGCGTCGACCATCTCCAACGTATCCACCCTGCGGGCCGCATCTCGAATCTCAGCCATACCTAAGAGTCGGTCGATCAGGGGTAGGGTTTACCCTTGGAGCGTCACGTCGTGGAATTGACATAACGGGAGACATACGCAGAGGCGGGGTGGCAATCGACGCCACCCCGCCTCCGTGTGTACCGAGCGAGTCGCGGGGCTACGCCGCGAGCTGCTCCCGCCGTGCCGAGACGAACTCGGCGACGTCTTCGGATGAAGCCTCGACCTCTGCGAGCAGGCGCTCGTACTTGAGGATGAGCGCGTTCGCGCTCGCCGCGTCGAGCATGGCGCCACGTGCCTTGGACGCACCCTGGCGAAGAGCGAGAGCGAGCACGCCGACCGGCGCCGTGAAAGCGGCGAAGCCGAGCATGCCGAGCTCACTCCACGAGAGGGCGAGACCGAGGGCGACGAGCCCCATCACCCCGAAGTGGACCGCGAGCCAGAGGTAGTTCTGGCGCACGACACTGAGGAGTGTCTGGCCCGTCGTGAGCGAGATCATCGCCCCGACGAGCGCCATGTTGACGAGCCACATCGCGAAGCCGGCGCCGATGGCGGCGACGACGACGGAGATGGCGGCATCCGGGAGCACGCCGACGACCTGGTGGTAGACCGCCGCCGAAGCGACGCCTGCGAAGACCAGTACCGACGTGTTGTACGCGAGGCGGGAGAGCGGCTTGCGCCGGAACAGCCACGCCGCGAGTCCGACGACGATCGCCAGCGGCACAGCCGCGGGGACGCCGTAGAGGATGCCTGCACCCATGATCGCGGCGGCCGAGACCGACGCGCGGGTCTGAGTGAAGAGCTGAGTGCCGTTGCGCTCGAGGATGGCCGCGAGCGCCATGATGGCGAAGAGTCCGCCCCACTCGGCGGGCCGGAGGTAGCCCAGGAAGGCTACCCCCGCGACCGCGCCGAGCACGGACACCACTGCCAGCAGGACACCAGCGCGATTACGAACGAGCGACGAGAACAGAGAGTTGTTCGAGATGCTCATGCCGTATTCCTTTCGCTGACTATGTCCGCTGGGTGGCTAGTCTTCGAGGACGGCGTCCCACGTGATGGCGTCCCACGTGATGGCGTCCCACGTGATGGCGTCCCACGTGATCGCGTCCCACGTGATCGCGTCCCACGTGATGGCGTCCCACGTGATGGCGTCCCACGTGATGGCGTCCCACGTGATGGCATCCCACGTGATGGCGTCCCAGGTGATGGCGTCCCACGTGATGGCATCCCACGTGATGGCATCCCACGTGATCGCATCCCACGTGATCGCATCCCACGTGATCGCGTCCCACGTGATGGCGTCCCACGTGATGGCATCCCACGTAATGGCATCCCACGTAATGGCATCCCACGTGATCGCGCCGGCCTCAACCTGCGACTGCAGGTAGCCGGCCGCCAGGATGGCGTACAGCGGGCGCGGGTCGAGCAGGAAGCTGCGGGGGATACCAGCGTTGTCGAAGCCCTGGTCGGGGCCGAAGACAGCCTGGTAGGCGTTGACGCTCGGGGCGTTGGAGCCCGCGAACGGCGTGGCGTTGTTGACGATCCGGGCCTTGACCTGGTCCGGGGTAAGCGACGGGTTCTGCTGGAGAATCAGGGCCGAGATGCCGGAGACGACCGGGGCCGCCGCCGACGTACCGCTCATCTTGACGTAGCGGTCGCCGACCTGCTTCTCGGGGTAGTTCTGGTACAGGGTCGACAGGCCGTTGCCGGCCGTCGCGATCAGGTTGTGACCCGGGGCGACGACGTTCGGCTTCGAGAAGCCCTCCATCGTGACGCCACGGCTAGACCAGTCCTTGAGGTAGTCGTCCGTCGTCTCGACGGTCTCGTTGTCGCTGTAGGCACCAACCGAGATCACGAACGGGTCGTTCGCAGGCGGGTGGTCGGCGGCGAAGGCGTTCGAGCCCCGGTTGCCCTGGGCGACGACGACGATGCCGTTGAACCAGAGCTGCTCGACGGCCGCATCGAGCGGGCTGACGAGGTAGCTCTCCGGAACCGACTGGGTGAACGAGAGGTTCGCGACGCGGATGTTGTACTGAACGCGGTGGTTCAGCACGTACTCCAGGCCGAGCAGCGCGTCGCCGAGGCGCACGCCCTCGCTGAAGCGGCCGACCTGCACACCGATGATGTTGGCTTCCGGGGCGATGCCCATGAAGCGCTCGTCGCTGTTGGCGCCGTTGCCTGCGGCCACACCGGCCACGTGCGTGCCGTGACCGGCCTCGTCCTGCTCCCCATCGCCGACGACCGAGTACGCCACGAGGATGCGGCTGCTGAAGTCGGTGACGGCACCGTTCTTGATGCCGCTGTCGACGATCGCGATGCCGATGCCCGTGCCCTTGACGCCGTCGTCCCAGACGTCGGTGGCACCGACGACGGAGGGGAAGAGCGACGAGAGGTCGCGGTAGTCGTTGCGGTCGGAGTTTCGGGGCGTCTTGGCGCCGTAGAGCGACCTGCGGTCACCCTTGAGCAGGCGCTTCTGGGCCTTCTCGGCGTCACGCGCTGCCGCCGTGGCCTCGCGCTCGGCCTGCTTCTTTTCCGCCCTGGCCAGCCGAGTCGCGGCCTTGGCGAGGGCCGCCTCTGCTTTCAGAGCGGCCTTCTCGGCCTTCGCAGCGCTGCGCTTGAGGACCTTCAGGTCCTTTGCGGACGCCGTGGCCGCATCGGCCTCGGCCTCCACGAGCGCGTCGGCGGTGACGTCGACGGTCTCGGTAAGCGTGGCGACCGACGCGAGCTGTGCGTCCGGCACCGCTTCGAGGTCGCTCGCGACCGCGGCGAGGTCGTCGCCGAGGTCGGTCTGCTCGATCGGGGCGTTCAGGCTAATGCGACGCACCAGCGGGTTGCCGGCCAGCGCCTGGATGGCGTCAACCGGAACGTCCGCCTCGAGGGCGGGGATGATGCTGTACTGCTGCGTGACGACACCGCCGGCAGCGCGGACGGCTTCCGCGGCAGCGACGGGATTGCCCGCTGACTGGATGATGACGGAGACGAAGCCATCCTGGTGGAAGGCTGTGTCGAATACCGCGCCGTGGACGTTCGCCGGCGTGGCCATCTGGGCCACATGGGCGGTCGAAGGTGTCGGCGCGCGGCCGAAGATGAGCGCCGCAGCCAGCACAGCCACGATCGCAATCGTGGCGGCCGGCAGACGCCAGCTGAGAAGTTTATGAAGGACCATTGCACGTTTCCTGTTGCGTTGTTCGCTACTGGTGGTGCGTCGCCGCGGCGGCCGTTGCGCGCCGCGTTGCGGCTGGTCCCCGTTCGGTAGCCCGGCTACCCGTCTCGTGCGGTCGCTGCTCATTGCGGAGCGACGATCGCTGAAAGGGCCCGTGGCTTTGCGTCTCCCGGTTTCCCGGGGTTTGCCGTTCTCGTGGGGAACGGTGTCAACGTCAGGTCGGGGTCATCGCTCGCTCCTCCTCCGCAGCGCGGACGCTGCCTGCAGCCTGTGGCTGCATCCCTGTGGGGGATCCGAGGAAGTGGGGCATCTCGTGTGTGCCGCAACTTCGGTAGCCCGGCTGCCCGGTCGTTCCGCCCGGGAGGACGGAGGGGGCCCGTGGCTTTGCGCCGCCCGGTTGCCCGGGCTTTGCCTTTCTCGGATTGCACGAACGGCGCGCACACCCGGAGGCGTGGCGTCGCTCAGTGAGGAGAACGATGGAGCGTGGCGGTTTGTGACGCGGCGGCGACCGATCGCGCTTCGGGCGGCTCACGAACGCAGAACGGGCGGGGAAGGCTCAGCCTTCCCCGCCCGTGGCGGGGATTGCCTGACCGATCGGTCAGGTCGCGACGCCCTCCGCGAGCGGCGGTGCGGCAGTGTCGTCCGCGGAGGGCTTGAGGGCGCCCGGGCGACGGGCGGCGATGAACTCGGCGAGATCCTCGGAGGACGACTCGACCTCGGCGAGCAGGCGCTCGTAGTCCTGAATGAGGGCGTTCGCCGCGACCGCATCGAGCATCGTTCCGTGCGAGGTGGAGGCGCCCTGGCGCAGCGCCATGGCGAGCACGCCCACGGGCGCGGTGAACGCCACGAAACCGAGCACGCCGAGTTCGCGCCAGGACAGGGCGAGCCCGAGACCGACGAGCCCCATGACCGCGAAGTGGAGCGAGAGCCAGAGGTAGTTGTTCCGGACGACGCTCCAGAGCGATTCGCCCGAGGTGAACGAGATCATCGCGCCGACCAGCGCCATGTTCACGAACCACATCGTGAAGCCCGCGGCGACGGCGGCGGCGATCTGTGTAGCGGCCGAGTCCGGGACGGACCCGGTTACCAGGCGGTACATCGCAGCGGCACCGACGCCGGCGAACACCAGCACCGCGCCGTTGTAGGTCAGGCGCGTGATCGGCTTGCCACGGAATATCCAGGCCGCCACCGCGACGGTGATCGCGATCGGGACCACAGCAGGGATGCCGTAGAGGATGCCGGCACCCATGATCGCTGCCGCAGAGACAGACGCGCGCGTCTGGCTGAACAGCTGCGAGCCGTTGCGCTCGAGCAGCGCGGAGAGCACGAAGATCAGCACCAGCCCGATCACCTCGGACCAGCCGGAGAGGCGCAGGAAGATCACGAGGGCGAGCCCGAGCATCGCGCCGGTCGTGGACACCGTGACCAGCAGCGCCTGCGCGCGACGCCGGATCAGCGCGCGGTACCAGGGCTCGGGGGCGTGTGCTGTTGCCATGGTCGTGTCCTTGCGTGTCGTGGCCTCGAGGCCACCGGCCGATCCTCGGCCGCTCCGCCCGCCCTCACAGGTGGGGGGTAGAGCTTCGACGTGTTTCGCCTCCATCGCGGAGCCGCCGGCCGGAGGGCCGACGCGCAGGCGACGGCCTAGCCGAAGGGCAACCCGCCCGACGCGAGTGCCCGCATCAATTCCAGGCCGCCGAGGACGCCGGCCACGAGTGACAGAGCAAGGATCAAACCCATCTGGGCGTTCTGGCTGCCGGCCGTGTGTGTCGCCGTGACCGAGCCACCGCCGTTCGCCGACGCGATGACCTCGGCACCCTGGGCGTCGTACGCGCGGCGCGCGGTGGCATTGGAGAGGATGTCGAACGCCGTCTGGAGCCGCACGCAGCGCTCGCGGCTTGCCGCGTGCGTGCGCATCAGGCGTCCATAAGCGGCACGAATCACGGGATCCGAGGCACGCGGAGAAACTTCCAACTCTTCATAGAGCTGGAAGCCCGGGTGGTCGTAATCGTATTGAAGCGACATCCTCGCCCCCGCCCCGAAGTGGGTTGGTAAGCAAGATCATCGGCAGGACGGCGCGTTTCCGCTCCCCTCCCGCAAAATTGCCCCGTGCGCCAGCGCGGCGCGCGGAAGGACGTGGCCCGGGCCCCTCGCCGGAACGGGCTTCGCCTGTTCG
>JAQBZW010000085.1 GCA_027622315.1 Chloroflexota bacterium
CCGCCGCACCCGCTTCCCCGTGCCCGCCCGGCGATCCCGTCGGGCGGGCACTGCGCGCCGCGCGACGCGCCGCCCCGCGAGCCGACGGCACGCGCACTCGAGCGCGCGTCCGCTTTCGGTTCGGGCACCGTTCGATCCCGAGCGATCTCGGCTCGCCTCGAGTGATCCGCGTCTGTGAGCGCGCGTACCATGACGCTCGTCATCACACAGGGGGGCGACCGGTGGACGACGGCCGGCGACGCGCGTGAGGAGGATCGCGATGGCCAGCGGACCGCTCGACGGCATTCGGGTGCTCGACTTCACGAACTTTCAGCAAGGGCCCTCGGCGACCGCCCTGCTCTCCGACATGGGCGCGGAGGTGATCAAGATCGAGCGCCCGGGCATCGGCGACCTCGGCCGCCTCCTGAGCGTGCGTGAGAACGGGTTCTCCACCTACTTCCACACGCACTGCCGCGGCAAGCGGAGCGTGACGGTGAACCTCAAGCGCGCCGAGGGGCTCGAGATCGTCTATCGCCTGGCGCGGACCGCCGACGTCGTCGTCGACAACTTCCAGGGCGGCACGATGGATCGGCTCGGGCTCTCATACGACCGGCTCTCCGCGATCAACCCGCGCATCATCTGCGCGACCGCGTCCGGCTTCGGGCCGGAGGGGCCGCGCGCGTCGTCGCCGTCGTACGCGCCGATCGGGCTCGCTGTCGGTGGGGCGTACCACGCGACGTGGCGCGGCGACGCCGAGCCGCCCGGAGTGCAGGGCATCGGCGGCGTGAGTGACCAGGTGGGCGGAATGATCCTCGCGTTCGCCATCTCGTCTGCGCTGGTCGCGCGCGAGCGCAGCGGCGTGGGCCAGCGGGTCGACACCTCGCAGTACGGCAGCCAGCTGAACATGATGTGCGCGTCGATTAACAACGCGCTCTACCGCGACTCGCCTCCCCCAGAGGTGCGCCCGGGCATCGGCCTCAGCGGCATCTTTCGCTGTGCCGACGGCAAGCATGTGACGATGGGCTTCCTCCCGTCGAACAAGGGTGACAAGTGGATCCCGCTCTGCGACGCGCTCGGCTGGCCGGACTGGCAGCACGACCCGGCGTTCGGCTCCCAGCGCGAGCGCGACCAGCGCATGCCGGAGATCCGTGCCCGGCTGGACGAGACGCTGCTCACGCGCACGGCGCGCGAGTGGGTCGAGTGCTTCGACCGCTGGGACATCCCCAGCGGGCTCGTCCAGGATTACGACGACATCGCTGCCGACCCGCAGGCGCTCGCGAACGACTACATCACGGAGGTCGACGATCGGAAGTGGGGCAGGCAGACCGTCGTCGGCGTGGTCGCACGCATGTCGAAGACACCGGGCGCCGTCCAGGGTCTCGCCCCGGAGCTCGGCGCGGACAACGTCCGCTACTTGCGCGAGGCCGGCTACAGCGATACCGAGATCGCCCGTCTCGGCGAGGTCGGCGCGATCTGACCGCATGCGGAGGCCTCGGTGCCCACCCGCCACCTACGATGCGCGCCACGCGTCCGTGAGCAGCGCACGACGCCGCTCGCACGGCGAGCGCGGGGGAGCACAGGCAGATGACTGATCGTGGACTCCAGACGCGACGACTCGGCCGCACCGGGCTGGAGGTCACCCGGCTCGGCTACGGCGCGATGTCGCTGGACGCCGAGCGCTTCGGACACAGCATGAGTTCGGCCGAAGCCGGCGCGATCCTGAATGCCGTGCTCGATGCCGGCATCAACTTCATCGACACCTCTCCGGACTACGGGCCGAGCGAGCAACTGATTGGCGAACACATCGCGGGCCGACGCGAGGAGTACATCCTCGCGTCGAAGTGCGGCTGCCCGGTCTCTGTGACGCCGGGCGCCGACGGGCGGCCCGCGCCGCACGTGTACACGCGCGAGAACGTGATCGCCGGCGTCGAGCAGAGCCTGCGCCGTATGCGCACGGATTACCTGGACCTCGTGCAGTTCCACGGCAGTCCGGCCTGGGAGACGCTCGAAGCCGAAGGCGCCGTGGAGGCGCTACGCGAGCTGCAACAGGCCGGCAGATTGCGCTTCATCGGCATGTCGGGCGTGCTGCCCGCGCTGAGCGAACACATCGCCTCGGGCGCCTTCGACGCGGTTCAGATCCCGTACTCGGCGCTCCAGCGTGACCACGAGGCCGCGATCTCGGCGGCTGCCCATGCCCAAGCGGGCACCGTGATCCGCGGTGGCGTCGCGCGTGGCGCGCCGTCCGAAGACAAGGACTGGGACATCCGCCGCCTGCCCGAGGTGCCACCCGAGCGTCCGCGCGAGCTGTGGGAGGCCGCCCACCTCGACGATCTGCTCGACGGCACGACGCGGATGGCCTTCATGCTCCGCTTCACGCTCTCGCACCCGGACGCCGACACCACGATCGTCGGCACGTCGAACCCGGCACACCTCGAGCAGAACCTGGCCGCTTTGCGGCTCGGTCCCCTGCCGGCGGACGTACGCGCGGAGGCACTGCGCCGGCTCGATCAGGCCGCCGGCGCCTGAAGCGTCTCGGCGGTCGGCGCGCCGACGGCCGACACATCCGGCAATCGGCATCTTTGCTCGCACAGCCCGAACCCGGGACGGCGGCTCGACGGTCCTTCAGCCAGTGACGACCGTCAGGGCGTCGGTGTCGCCGTTGCCGTTGCGGTCGCGGTCGCGGTCGCGACTGGAGTCGCGCTTCCTGTTGCCGTGGCAGTCGCCGCCGGTGGGGCGGCTGCCGCCGGCGTCCGCGGGGTGGTCGCCGTAGCGGTCGGCGCTGACGGTCGTGGGGTGCCGGTGGCTGCGGGTGGCAGCGAAGCCGGCATGGGGGTGGACCGAGCGGGCGCCGTGTCGCCGTACAGGGCGAGCAGGTACTCGATCAGCGTCAGTCTGCTGGCATGCCAGTCGGCCGCGGCTGAGCGACCGATATAGCGGAAGTGCCACGGTTCGTAGACGTAGCCGGTGATCGCCTCCCCATCGCGCGGGTAGCTCATGGCGAAGCCGTACCGCCAGGCGCGCGCTGCCAGCCACTGTCCCTCGCGCGTGTCACCGAACGCCGCGATCAGCTCCCAACCGGCCGACGCGCTCGCGAGATCGACGGTCGTTCCGAGCTGGTGCTCGCTGTGACCGGCCTCGGCGCTTTCGCGCCGAGCCTGCGCCTCCCCGAGGTAGTCGACCCAGAACCGGAAGGTCTCCTGCTGGGTCCCGTAGGAGCGGTAAGACGATCGCACCCGGATCTCGAGCCCGTCCGCACGCGCGGCCTCGAGCAGCATGCGCAACGGGGCAGCGACCGCCACTCGCACCACCGGTGGGGCGAACGCGGGAACCGCCCAGTCCCCGGGCAGGATCACCAGATCGGATGGGACGTAGCTTGCCGGGAGCGCGTAGTCCTTGCTCACGAGCCGATGGAGATCGCGGTCGAGTGACGGCGCGGCCGTAGCCGCCGGCGTGGTCGTCGGGACAGGTGCCGCCGTGGGAGACGCGCTGGGGGCCGCGACCGGCGACGCGGTCGCGGTGGGCAGTAACGCGGCGGAAGATCCGCCGCAAGCGGCCGCCGCTGTCGCGGCGAGCAGCGCGGCCGCGACGATCAGCGAACGCGCCCCTGACGGCCCGGTGCCCATCCTGCGATCTCGGCGGAGTGTGTTCATCCGGCGCGGCGTTCCCTGCTCGACCCACGGGTCCATGATCCTTGATATGCGGCCACGGGCCCGCGCTCAATGCGCTGTGCACCCGCGTTCAGGCAAGACGCCTGGGCCCCGCAACTCTGCGGGCAGGGACGCCGGCACAAACGGCGTCCGGGTACGTTAGATCTGTGATCGGGCGCGCGTCCGACCGCACAATCGGCGAGGAGTGTCATGACGATCGTGATCGAGGCGAGTGCGGAAACCGTACCGCGCGCACTCGCCGCGAGCGGGAAGCGCATCGTCTTCATCAGCGGCTACTCGGCGCTCGGCTACGAGCATGAGCAGGCGATGCTCGACGCGGCCAGGGCCGTGATCGAGCGCT
Organism: Chloroflexota bacterium; assembly: GCA_027622315.1. Lineage (GTDB taxonomy): Bacteria > Chloroflexota > Dehalococcoidia > UBA2979 > UBA2979 > VGNK01. The sequence continues at coordinate 3,988 of JAQBZW010000085.1, forward strand.
TCTCGCCCGAGGACACGCTGATCTGTCTCGGCGCGACGCCGGACGGCATCGGCGCGGCCTACGCGATCGCGAAGACACTCGGCTTCGAGACCGCAGGCATCGTGTCTTCGCAGGCACGTGCGGCAGAGGCGCCCTTCTCCCCGCACGTGGATCGCGTGTTCGTGGTCGAAGACGACCACTGGGGCGGGCGGGTGGAAGCGACGGGTGAGCTCTCGCCCACCTCGTGTGCGATTGTGAATGCGTCGGACCTGATCGTCGCGATCGGTGGTGGCGACATCACCCGCGACGAGTTCCTCGCCGCGCAGGAAGCGGGTCGGGCCGTGGAGTTCATTGCCGCCGAGATGAACCACAGCCGCGCGCGCCGCTCCGCGGAAGCAGCCGGCCGAGAGCCGCCGACGGACTTCCGCGGCTCGGCCCACCTCACGATCGCGCCGCACCCGGCGGGCTGACGCCCGGCGAAGCGTGGTCGCCGACGCGCGGCTGCGCACGCAACGAGAGGCGGCCCCGTGGCCGCCCCTCGTTGCGATCCGTGCTCGCCGGCTGTGAGCCGGCGTCATCTCACAGGTATGCGCCGCCGCGGCGGCGGGCCTTCGGATCGGTGATCACGTTCACGAGCGCGAACTTGTTCGAGGCGAGCGCGCGCTTCACCGCCGGCCCGATCTCGTCCGCATCGACGACCCGCTCGTAGTGGCCGCCCACCATCTCCGACATCTTCTCGTAGTCGATCGGCAGCAGCGCCGCGACCGGCTGCGCTTCGGGCTTGAACGACCGATCCTGGATGCTGTGCCCCGCGATGCCCGCGTTGTTCGACACGACCACCACCACGGGGATGTTCATGCGCGCGCAGGTCTCGACCTCCATCGCGGCCGCGCCAAAGGCGTAGTCGCCGATCAGGGCCACGACCTGTTGATCCGGCCGCGCGAGCTTCGCGCCCACGGCGTACGGAAAACCGGTACCCATGCAGCCCGTCGTGCCTGCGCCAAAGCGGTGCCGCGGGTAGAACGCCGGCATCACCTGCCGCATGACGCCCATCGTCAGCTCGCCGTCCTCGGTCACGATTGCATCGCGGGCGATCGCCTCGCGCACGTCCGAGACCAGGCGGTAGTGGTTGATTGGCTGCTGCGGAGAGGCGGTCTGCTCACCGAGGGTGGCTTCGTTCTTCGCACACTCCTCGCGCATGTGGCTCACCCAGTCGCTGTCGCTCACGGCCAGCTTGCGCCCGTCGAGCGCCGCGTTGAGCTGCGCCACCGCGCTCGCGCAGTCGGCCACGATGCCGATCTCGACGTCGGCCGCGCTGTACATCTCGTCGGGGCTGAGATCGATGTGGGCGATACGCACGCCGTCCGCGAGGCGGCGGCCCAGCTGGAACATCCAGTTGAAGCGCCCGCCCACCATGAGCACCGCGTCCGCGCCGGACATAGCGGCGGAGCGGGCGGCGCCGACGCACATCTCGTGATCGTCGGGGACCACGCCGCGGCCCATGGGCGAGGAGATGAAGGGAATGCCACGGTCGACAAGCTGTGTCAGTGCAGCGTCCGCATCGGCCCACGCCGCGCCCTTGCCGAGCAAGATCAACGGGCGCTGTGCCTTCGCCAGCATGTCGGCCACGGTGGCAATCGCCGCCGGGTCGCCCTGCGGTGGGGCGATCATCGGCTCGCGCCGTGGCGCGGGCACGGTGGCCTCGTCCACGGCCCCGTTCACGACGTCGCCCGGGAAGTCCAGGTACACGCCGCCCGGGCGTCCCGAAATCGCCTTCCCGAGCGCCAGGTGCACGAGTTCCGGGATGCGCTCGGTCTTGTCCACGCGCTGTGACCACTTCACGGCCGGCTGCGCGAACGCCATCTGATCGGCCTCCTGGAAGCCGCCGAGGCCCGCCGTCGAGCGATCGGTGGACCCCCCGAGCACGAGCAGCGGCATCGCGCTCGCGGTCGCGACGTAGAGCGGCGTGATCGTGTTGGTCTGCGCCGGCCCCGAGCCGACGACGACCACGCCCGCCTTCTTGTTCATGTAGCCCCACGCCGACGCCGCGAAGCATGCGTTCATCTCGTGGCGACAGTTGACGACGCGGATGCCCACCTCGGTCGCCGCCGCGAGCACGCCGATCATCGGTCCCGCCAGCACTGTGAAGATCGTGTCGATACCACCACGCTTGAGCGCCTGCACGACAAGCGCGTTTCCGGTGACCTCGGCCATCTGTCGCTCCTTCGTAGATCCATCCCTGATATCGACGGGTACCCGTGTTCGTGACACGGCGGCAACTACCGCACTGATACCGCCGCCCCTGGCTCGGTTGCGCCCGCCCGCGGGGCGGGCGCTCGCGTGTTGTACACCGCCCCCATCGCCGTGTGCGCACCACGGCCGCCGACCGGTCGTGAGGTGACGGCGCCAGGATCAGCTACGCCCCGCTCGGAGCGGGGCGTAGCTGTGAACACCGTCTTCGCGCAACGCACGCGTTAGCCGCGAGGCAAGCCCAGGCCGCGCGTGGCGATGATGTTTCGCTGAATCTCACTGGACCCGCCCGCGATCGTGGACGGGAGCGAGTTCAGGTAGCTGTGCGTGAAGTTCGCGCGCATCGGCGCTCGCGCGTCCGATCCGTCCCAGAGATTGCCGTAGAGGCCCCACACCTTCGTCCCGGTGCGAGCGATCCGCTGCGTCAGCTCGGAGTTGAAGAGCTTGCCGGACGAGGCCTCGTGGTTCGGGATCAGACCGCTGTTCTGCATCGACACGATGCGCAGCGAGAACTGGTACGAGACCTCGGTCTCGATGAAGCGGTCCGCGATCTCAGATCGCACCGAGGGCTCGTCGAGCCGGGCACGGCCGCGTTCCTCACCGGTCGCGGCTGCGATCAGATCCGCCATGTTGCGCTTCGAGCCCACGGCGTTCGAGATGCCGGAGCGCTCGAAGTCGAGCAACGTCATGCCGACGTACCAGCCGCGGTTCTCCTCGCCCACGAGGTTGCGTGCGGGCACGCGCACGTCCTCGAAGAACGTCTCGTTCAGGTCGTCGCCCCACGCCATGTTGATGATCGGCCGAACGGACAGGCCCGGCGATTCGATATCGATCATGAGGAAGGAGATGCCGCGGTGCTTCGGGGCTTCGGGATCGGTGCGCACGAGCGCGAACACCCAGTCCGCCGTCTGCGCGCCCGAGGTCCAGATCTTCTGCCCGTTGACCACGTACTCGTCGCCGTCGCGCACGGCGCGCGTCTGCAGCGAGGCGAGGTCTGAGCCGGCGCTCGGCTCCGAGTAGCCCTGGCACCAGACGACCTCGCCGCTGAGGATCTTCGAGAGGTGCTCGCGACGCTGTTCATCCGTGCCGTGCACGATCAGCGTGGGGCCGAGCATCGCGACGCCGTGAATGCTGGCCGCGAGCGGCGCGTTCGCCTCCGCCATCTCTTGATTGAAGAGGAACTGCTCCATCGGCGTCATCCCGGCGCCGCCGTACTCCTTCGGCCAGTGCGGCGCGACCCACCCCTTCTCAGCGAGGGCGTGCGTCCACGACATTGCGGCATCTCGCAGCTCGGGATTCTCGGAGGCTCGATCGCCCTGCCAGCGTGCTTCCGCGCTGCCGCAGCGGTACCGCTCCGGGAGGCGCTCCTGGATCAGCGAACGCACCTCTGCACGGAACGCGGTCTGCTCCGGCGTGTCCGACCAGTCCATCTGTTCCGCCCTCCGTGTCTGCACCGTCTGTGGGGTCGAGCGTAATGGTCGCCACGCGCACCTTCCATCACGGCCGTTGGGGTGGCGGGAGGTGGGGAGCGGACATCGGGTCACCCGACGGCCATCGCGCTCACACGTGGCGCGAAGCTCAGCGGGACGAAGCGGTCGATAGGGTTCGGCGAGCTCAGCGCGTGAGCGACGCCGGGCCGGCTAAGGGTGTTTGTCGGTCACGCCTCGGCGCATGCGGTCGTCGTCGATCTGGCCGTCCCAGTACTTGCGGGCCGCTCGCTCGTCGCTCGACGGTCGGCCGCGCGCCCGCGGCCGTCGCTTGAACGATCGACTGAGCAGGCGCTCGAGCGTCTTCGCGACGTTCATTTCGGTGTCCTCAGGTAGTCGTCGGCGCGATACGCAGCGCGACCGGTCGCGTGAGCAGCGCGACCGTGAGACGCAGCACCTTAGAGCGTATCGAACACGAGGGCGGCGCCCTCCAGCTGCTCGCGATCGCCGGCGTTGAAGAGCGTGCGCTTGCTGCTCACGCAGGACGCCTGCCCGGTAGCGGTAAGCGTGTAGCCGTTCTCGCCGTGCTCAATGCAGTTCATCTGTTCGAGCTTCTTCAGCGCCTCATCGACGGCCGCAGTGTCGACCCCGGTCTGAAACGGCGAGAAGAGCGCGAAGCGCGAAGAGAGATCTTCGAACATCGTCGCGAGCCGTGCAGGGTCATCGGTGAACGTCTGCCGTTCGACGGTCGCGAGCATGCCTGACAGCACCTCGTGGATTTGAAAACGCATCGATCCCGGAGCGTGACTTGTCGTCATCGTCTGTTGCCCCCATGAGTTCGCGCGGGGGGTCCCCGCTGGTGGCCGTTTCCCCGGATCGGGGTGAACGGCTCGCGCGACGCATGGGATGCCATGTGGAACGCAGGCGCCAACCCTAGCATGCCCGCCTACCCGGCCCAGTTGGGCATGCTCGTCGGCGCGAGACGACGGCAACTTCACCCGCAAGGGCACCGGGCGCAGCGAACGCGTACAGTCAGGCCAGCCGACTCGACGTCGGCGCCGGCGTTCAGGCACGCTGACTCGGCAACGGCGGCACGGTGGCCGAAACTCGCGCCACGCGCGTTGGCGGTGGGCTGTCGGCATCGCACCGGCGACGCTCTCGGTCCGCGACAGGCATCCCACGAGCCAAGAGGCGCACCCGCCCCGTCACAGTCGGCGGCGCAGAGCAGAGGCAGCCATGTCCGAACCCGACACGCTCCCCAACGAATGCGTGCACCACTGGCTGCTCACCTCGCCGAAGCGCGAGGTGTCTGAGGCGACCTGCAGGCTCTGCGGTGCCGAGCGCGACTTCATGGAGTCAGACAGCCGCTCGCCGTGGAACGTGGGGCGAGCGCTCAAGACGCGTTAGCCACAACGCGCGGCAGCCCGCAGTGGGGTGCGCGCATCGCCCCATGCTGGCAGTCGGCAGGCATTGCCCGACGCGATCCGTGATACCGTGGCTACAGCCCGTCGCATAGACGTGCGCTCAGCCCCGCCTCCTGGTCGCCCAATTCGCTTCCACGTCGCGTCTGAGATCTATCGGTGGCTGCACGCCGCGAGGTGTGCGGCGTTATTTGTTGGCGTAGGCCGACGAGGAGTGAAGGTTCAACCTTGGCGCAGAAGATTTATGTAGGGAACTTGCCGTTCGAGACGTCGGAGGGCGCTGTTGAGCAGCTCTTCGCCGCCTACGGCGAGGTCGTCTCCGTCGCACTGCCGACGGACCGCGAGACCGGCCGGCCGCGTGGCTTCGGCTTCGTGGAGATGTCGTCGGTGGATGCCGCGAAGGCCATCTCGGCCCTGAACGGCAAGGACTTCGGTGGCCGTGCCCTGAACGTCAACGAGGCGAAGCCCCGCGAGGCCGGTGGTGGCCGCGGTGGCTACGGCGGCGGTGGCGGGGGTGGTGGCTACGGTGGTGGTGGTGGTGGTGGCGGCGGCTACAACCGCTAGTCAGCGTCAGAGCGGGCGTCACTGCGTCGCCCGCGTACATGTATCGCAGTCACGAAGAGCCCGGCCTTACGGCCGGGCTCTTCTCGTTCCCGGCCGCCGTGTGGCGCCTCCCCGGTGCTCGCCCAGACCACCGCTACGTTCTGCGAACGCGATCCGACGATCGCCGGGCGATGAGCGGAGGAGGCGGGCGATGGCACTGATCGGACAGGCGAAGAGCGGGTTCGGCGGCAGGGGCCGCCGGTAGGCGCGAGGATGCCGCGAACCGCATCGGTACGAGCACTCACGGGGCCTGGACGTCGCGCGCGAGGCGGAGCAAGGGGTCCGACTGCAGGCGGCGGAGCGGCGACGCGACATCCAGTTGGCGCAGCTGATGCTCGTCGGCGGGAGCGTCTGAGCCCGACGAGCATCCACGCTGAAACGGGGGCCGCGGACGCGTGGCCCCCGTTTCTTCGCGTATGGCGATAGGGGATCAGCGTGCGCTGGCTAGTACACGACCCGATCGGCGACTAGCAGGTCGAGCTCGTCGCGGGTCAGACCGAGCAGGCCGCAGAGCACGTCCTCGTTGTGCTCGCCGAGCAGCGGCGTCGGCGCGCAGGCGAGCGCCGGCATCGCGCTGTAGCGGTTCGGCAGCCCGGGCACGCGGCGTATGCCCACCTCGGCGTGATCGACGTCGACCATGTAGCCGAGTGCCGCGATCTGCGGGTCGAGCGTCAGCGCGGACGCGCTGAGCACGGGCACGGCGGCGACGCCTTCCGCCTGGAGCGTGTGCATCACGCCGTCGTTCGTGCGCGCGCGCGTCCACGCGGCGAGCTCGCGATCGATGTCGTCGTGCGCGGCCAGCCGGCCGCCGAGTGCGTCGAGCGCACGGTCCGCTGCCCATGCCGGCTCGCCGAGTGCGCGCCGCAGGCCGCACCACTGCGTGTCGTCCATCACCGAGATCGCGACCCACGAGTCGGGCTCGCGACACGGGTAGACGCCCTGCGGCGCGACGAGCGTGCTGCGATTCCCTCGGCGCTCGCCCTCTCGACCGTTCACCGTGTAATCGAACACCGCCTCCGGGATCATCGCGGTCACCGTTTCCGCCATCGCGAGATCGATGTACTGGCCCTCCCCGCTGCGGCGCCGCTCGTGCAGCGCCGCCAGGAGCGCAAAGACCATCTGCACGCCGATCGCGAAATCGGGGAAGGTCGCGTCGAGGCTGGAGGGCGGTCCGCCGGCATAGCCGGTGAGATGCGGCACGCCTGCCACCGCCATGCTGTTCGGGCCCCAGCCGGTGGCAGCGCGCTCGGGGCCGGTCTGCCCGAGCGTCGACCCGGAGAGCATGACGAGATCCGGGCGCACCGCGCGCAGCGCGTCGTAGCCGAGCCCGAGCGCCTCCATCTTGCCCGCTGCGAGGTTCTCCGTAACCACGTCGCTGCGGCGCACGAGCTCCTTCGCGAGCGCGACGCCACGCGGCGTCGCGAGGTTGAGTGTCACGCTCCGCTTCCCGAAATTCAGGCTGTTGAAGCCGCCCGATCGATTGAGGCCCGGGATGCCGTCCGTGCCGCGGGACAGGCCGGCCAGCCGCAGCTGATCGAGGTTCGCCTGCGACTCCACGCGGATCACGTCCGCTCCGAGGGTGCTCAGCCAGGCGGTGGCGTGGGGCACCGAGAGAATCCAGCCGAAGTCCACGACGCGCAGGCCACTGAGCGGCTGCGTGCCGCCCGCGCCGGCGTCATCCGCACCGGCGACGACGCGGGGCGACGCCGCCGGTGCGCCCG
>JAQBZW010000086.1 GCA_027622315.1 Chloroflexota bacterium
GACGGGCGCGGCGTCGCGGGCGACCGCGGGGTCGCGGTCGGTTCGACGGTTGCGAGCACGCTGGCGCGGCCACCGTTCCCCACGGCGTCGAGGATCGACGATGCGAAGAGCGCCCACGTCGCGAGCGCGACGACGAGTACGAAGAGCCCCGCGAGCCTGATCACCCCATGCGTCTCCCGACGCCCCGCTGCTCCCAGTTTAGGGAGAGACGCGCCTACAGGTGCAGCCGGCCGGCGCGCCCGAGCTCAGTTCCCTGCAGCTACTCCGGTGGTGCGCGCGATGCTCGCGCGCTCGCCACGGCGACGCTCGGCGTCCGCGGCCACGAGCAGCATGGCTACCAGCATCGCGAGTGCGACGATCGCGAGCGCGTAAAACACGGTGGGCGTCCCCCACCGGTTTGCGATCATGCCGGCGAACGACGCGGCGAACGAGCCCAGGCCGAACGTGAGGAAGAACGAGATTCCGAATGCGCGGCCTACGGCGCCGGGTGGCGAGTAGTCCGTGATCAGGCCGTTGAAGATCGGCTGCTGCGCGAAGTTCACGAGCACGAAGCCCGAGCCGGCGAGCAGCAGTGGCAGCCCGGTCGCGGGCCCGATCAGGGCGAGCAGTGGCACGCTGAGCGCGATGAACGGCAGAACGGCTCGTTCCACCGGGATGCGATCGGAGAGCGCACCGCCGGCGACCTGCCCGAAGATCGCGGTCAGCAGCACCACTGTTGCGGCGCCACCGGCGATTGCGTCAGGATCCCACCCGAACAGCTGCATGTTCAGGTGCTCACGCAGGTGGAGCGTCAGGAACGTGAGCGATCCGCGGTAGATGAAGCCCTGGAGAATCGCGGAGAGGTAGATCAGGAGCAGCGCCGGCATCAGCCACCGCCGCTCCGGCGGCGGTGTCGTGCGCGGCTGCATGTGCGCGGATGCCACGAGCCGGCGGGCACGTGCCGCGACGGCCTCGTGCGTCTCGACACGCGAGGGGGCGATGCGCCAGATCACCAGTCCGACGGCAACGGCTGCAGCCGCGAACGCCAGGTAGGCCACGCGCCAGTCGAAGGCGATCGCGATCGCGACCGCGACGATCGGGGCGATCGCGACGCCGAGGTTGCCGGCCACGCCGTGCGCCGCGAGCGCAAGCCCGCGGCGCTCCGCGACGGTCGCGACCAGCGACGTGCCGGCCGGGTGGTAGAGGCCGATGCCGGCGCCCATGAGCGTGAGCGCCACCGTGAGTAGAAGCAGCGATGGCGTCACGGCGACGAGGCACGCGAAGCCGGCGGCGATCCACATCGCCGAAGCCATCACCGCCCGTGGGCCGTAGCGATCGACGAGCCAGCCGGAGGGCAGCGCGGCGGCGCCGAACGTGATCGTCCCGGCGTTGGCGACCGCGCCGAGTACGGCGATGTCGGCACCGAACTCGAAGCCGATGCGTATGAGTAGCGCCGCGAACGTGAGCTCGAGCGTGTGCGTAGTCGCATGCGCGAGCGAGGCCGACGCGATCACGCGTCGCTCCATGCCCGCCGCTGCCGCCGACATCGCCATTAGCGCACGCTACACGAGCGTCGGTTCGTGCGGAGCACTGGCGTGAGTCGTCGCGCGGCCGCCGTGGCGCGCAGATAACGCGCGACGAGCGCGACCACGGCGCCCACCGTCACGACGTTCGCGACCGAGCGCGCCGCGCGCACGCCACCGTCGAACTGCGAGAGCGTGACGGCGACGCCGAGCAACGCGAGGGCCACGAGGACCGTCACGGTGCGATCACGCGCGGTCGCCGCGCGCACGGCGCCGATCGGTGTGCCGCGTTCCACGTAGCCGGCGCGGAGCGCTGCCAGGACGAGGGCCACGCCGAGCGGCAGCAGCGCGACGAGCGCGAGCAGGTGCGCGAGCACGAACGGCACACGCCATGCCTCGACGCCGAGCGCAAGCGCGGCGCCAGTGGCGGCGAGCGCGATCAGCGCACCGGCGCCGGCGACGCGGAACAGCCGGTCGAGCGCGCGCGGCGCGGTCACTCGGGGCATCGCTTCGGGCACGGCGCTGTTTCCTTCGCGCATTGCGTATGGCTGGGCTGGCGGTCGGACGTGAAACGAGCCTCCCGAGAGGCTCGTTTCGTCACGGGGGCTGAGCTGAGCCCTTACAGGCCCTTCTCCTTGCACAGCTCTTCGTCGTACACGATGTTTCCGGTGAACTGGTTCGCGCTCTGCCCGCAAATCCAGACGGCGGCTTTGCCCATCGCGTCGGCGGCCTCGAAGTTCAGATCCGGGTTCTCCCGGTCGTTCTGGAAGAAGACGTTGCCGGGCGTCTTGATGCGCCCCTGCGGCGAGAGCACGTTCACGGCGATGTTCTCAGCCTGGAGCAGCCACGCCTGTTGCTGCGAGAAGCGCTCGATCGCCGCCTTCTCTGCACCGTAGAAGATGTCGCCGCCCGGCTTCTTCGACGTGTCGTACGGACCGGGGCCGGGGAAGAGCGCGCCGCGGGACGAGATGTTGATCACGTGCCCGCCGCCCGCCGCCTTCATGTGCGGCAGCGCCTCCCGCATGGTCACAATCGGGCCGCGCAGGTTGACTGTGAAGCTCAGCTCGATGTGGCGGTCCTGCACGGTCAGCAGGTCTCCGGGCACGAAGATCGCCGCGTTGTTGACGAGGATGTCGACGCGGCCCCACTCGTCGGCCACCTGCTTGATCGCTGCCTTGATGCTGTCCCCGTCACGCAGGTTCATCACCACCGGCAGCGCCTCGCCGCCGGCGGCGCGGATCTCTTCCGCCACCGAGTGGATGGTGCCGGGCAGGCGCTTGTCCTGCACGACTTCGGTGCGTGCGCAGACGGCCACCTTCGCGCCGGCCGCCGCCAGATACTTCGCCATGTCCGCGCCGATCCCGCGGCTCGCGCCGGCGACGATCGCCACCTTGCCGTTCAGTGCCATATCAGGGCCCCGCTCTCTTCGCTCTGACCTGTCTTCTTCGGGCCGCGGCACGCCGATCAGGCGTGCGCGAATCGTCCCTGCGTGTTCACGCTGCCGGCCGCCGTGCGCTCATGATCGAGCAGCCAGAGCTTGCGATCGAGTCCGCCGCCGTAGCCGGTGAGCGAGCCGTTCGCGCCGATCACCCGGTGGCAGGGCACCACGATCGCGATCGGATTGCGCCCGTTCGCGGCGCCGACCGCACGCGAGGCGCGCGGCCGGCCGATCGCCGCCGCGATCTCGCCGTAGCTGCGCGTCTGCCGTGGCGGAATCGCGCTCAGCGCGTTCCATACCTCGCGCTGGAACGCGGTGCCACGTGGCGCGAGCGGAAGCTCGAAGTCGAAGCGCTCGCCCGCGAAGTACGCGCCGAGCTGCGCGACCACGGGCCGTGCCGCCTCTGAGTCCCGCGCCGGTGCCTCATGGGCGTCGCCCACAAGACGATCGGCGAAACGCTCGAGATCGTGTGCGCTGTCCATGAACTCCACGCGATGGAGCCCCGCGTCCGATCCGCCGAGGAATAGCGCGCCGACCGGCGTCACCATCACGTCATACCAGCTCATCGCCCCTCCACCCGTCTCCGGCCGCCGCCATCCTACGACAGCGCGTCGCACCGGCGACGGGTCCGCGCCGGAAGGGGAGCTTCTCTCTCGCGACCGCGTGTGTATGCTGCCGCGCAGGCTCCGGCGCGTTCTTCGAGGCGGCGGGCGAACCGAGCGAACGACGGAAGGACCGCCAGCGATGCGACAGAATCACGTACTCCGCGCGTGGCGAAACGGTGGCCAGACCATCGGCGGGTGGCTCTCGATCAACTCGAGCTTCTCCGCTGAGATCATGGCCCACGCCGGTTTCGACTGGCTGTGCGTCGACATGCAGCACGGCCTGGCGGACTTCGCGGACTGCGTGACGATGCTTCAGGCGATCTCGACGACCGACACCGTGCCGTTCGTGCGCGTGCCGTGGAACGAGCCGTCGATCATCATGCGCGTGCTCGACGCCGGCGCGTACGGCGTGATCGTGCCGCTCGTGAGCAATCGCGAGGAGGCGGAGCGCGCGGTAGCCGCCGTCCGCTACCCGCCGGTCGGACAGCGGTCGTCGGGTCCGGCACGGGCGGCGATGTACGGCGGTCCCAACTATCAGGCGTGGGCGAACGACGAGATCGCGCTGATCGTGATGATCGAGACGGCGGAGGCACTGGAGAAGCTCGACGAGATCCTCGCCGTGCCGGGCATCGACGCCGCGTACATCGGACCCTCCGACCTGGCCTACGCGCTCGGATTGCCGCCGACCGGCGACAACAACGACCCAAAGCACGTCGAAACGGTCAACCGCATCCTCGAGGCGTGCAAACGCCACGGCGTGGCACCCGGCGCGCACACGAACAGCGTGGAGTTCACCACGCGCTTCCTGAAGCAGGGCTTCCAGCTCGTGATGCTGGGTCAGGACACGAACTTCATGCGCCGGCTCGCGTCGACAGAGCTTCAGGCTGCGCGTGCGAGTGCCGGCGTCGCGCCCCTCAAGCCGGGGGCCTAACGAGACGGCGCACCGTCCAGTCGCGGCGGCAGCGCGTGGATGCTCGCGGCGCGTGCCCATCCGCGCGCGAGCGATCGCGGCGCTCACGCTTGCGCTTGCGCTCGTCGCCTGCGCCGGCGCGGAGCGGGAACGTGAGGCCGCCCCGCATGCGACCGCGGATACGAGCGCGCTGATGGCTGTGCCGGGACGGCTGCTCGTGCTCGGCACGGACGGGAGCGTGTTCACGCTCGCCCCGGATGGCTCGGATCGCATCACGCTCGCCGCAGCCGGTCCCGGCCACGCGGCGACGCAGCCGACATGGTCGCCCGACGGCCGGCGCGTGGCCTGGGTGGAGTTCGAGGTGCGCGACGGTATTCCGGTCGGACGTGTCGCCGCGAGCCGCGCGGACGGCGGCGATCGGTCGTTCGCGGAGACCGGCGCTCCGCCGTTCTTCCTGGCCTGGGATCCGACGTCGTCGCGTGTCGCCTACCTCCACGGGGACGCGCGCGCGGGCATCGCCCTCGGCATCTTCGACGGCGCGGGCGGCGGCGCGGCGGAGGTGATCGCGCGCGGTCAGCCGCTGTACTTCGACTGGGCGCCGGACGGCACCGCGCTCTTCGCTCATATCGGCGAGGGCTACCTCGGACACATCTCGCTCGGCAGTGATGCGCGACCACTGGCCGAGGCCGGTGCGGTGTTCCGCGCGCCGGAATGGGGCGAGGACGGTCGGCTGCTCTACGCCGCGCGTCTCCCCGGTGGCGACGCACTGGTGATGCGCGAGGCAGCCGGCGCGCTGCGTGAGCTCGTTCGCTTCGAGGGGCTGATCGCGTTCGCGACCAGCCCCGGGGGGCGGCGCGTCGCCTACCTGGTCAATGCGCTCGCGGACGCGCCGGCGGGCGCGGCGCGCGGCCCGAACATCGCGCTGGAGACGAGCGCCGGGCCGGTGACGGCAGCCGAGGGTCTCGCCGTCATGGATCTCGTGACCGGCGAGGTCACGCTGGTGACCGCGGAGCCGGTCGCGGCGTTCTTCTGGAGCCCCTCCGGCGATCGCCTGCTGTACCTGGCGGCGGAAGAAACGCTGCGCGGCACGCTCACGCGCTGGTGGACCTGGGACGACGACGGCACAGTGCGCCTGGACGCCTTCGCGCCGAGCCTCGAGTTCGCGCGCGACTACCTCCCGTTCTTCGACCAGTTCGCTCGGGTATCCACTCCGTGGTCGCCGGATGGCAGCCAGTTTGTGTATGCAGGTATGAACCAGGACGGCGAGGCCGGCATCTGGGTGCAGTCCGCCGATGGTGCGATCCCGCCGATCCTGATCGCCGACGGCGTGTACGCGATCTGGAGCCCGTAGTCCGCCACCCGCCGTGGGAGCGGGTGACGGGTCGCGGCGATGTACTCTCCGCTCCGGCTCCGACCACCACACTGAAGAGGAGACGCCATGCCGACCGTGAAGGCTGAAGCCCTGCGCGCCTACGTCGCTCGTATCTTCGAGGGCAGCGGCGCGCCGCCCGATGAGGCGCAGACGATCAGCGATCACCTCGTCGAAGCCAACCTGAAGGGGCACGATTCGCACGGAGTGATCCGGGTCGAGGGCTATGTCCTGGGTGCAAAGAACGGCGTCACCACGCCCGGCGCGCCGACCACGATCGATCGCGAGAGCGCGAGCACCGCGGTCGTGAACGGCAACTGGAACTTCGGGCAGGTGGTGGCGCGGCGCGCGATGGATATCGCCATCGGCAAGGCTCGCGACGCCGGCGTCGGCGTGATCGTGGGGCACCAGTCCGGCCACATCGGTCGCGTCGGGGCGTACGGGGAGCAGGCGGCCGCGGCCGGTTTCGTGGCGATCGCGTGCGTGAACGTCCACGGCGCAGGCCGGCTCGTCGCCGCGCACGGCGGCGCCGAGCGCCGGCTCTCGACGAACCCGATCGTGGTGGCGGGCCCGACCGAGGATGCGGACGCGCCGTTCGTACTCGACATGGCGACCTCCTCGATCGCCGAGGGAAAGGCGCGCGTCGCCCGCAACAAGGGTGTGCAGCTCGCGCCCGGTCTGCTGATCGACGGCGAGGGACGCCCGACGACCGAGCCCTGGGACCTCTACGGCGGCAACCCGCCCGGCTCGAAGCCCCCGGGGGCGCTCTTGCCCGTCGGCGGCGCCGAGTTCGGCTACAAGGGCTTCGGGCTCTCGATGGCGGTCGAGCTGCTCGCGGGGGCGCTCTCGCCCGCCGGGACGACGCGACCGGACGTCACCCGCGGCGGCAACGCGATGTTCATGCTCGTGATCGACCCCGACCGCCTCGGCGGTGCGGACGCGTTCCGCGCGTCGCTCTCCGGGATGGTCGACTTCGTGAAGCAGCCGCCGTTCCAGGAAGGCTTCGACGAAGTGCTCACCGCGGGCGAGCCCGAACGTCGCCGCATGGCGACCCGCCTGCGCGACGGCATCGATCTCGACGATGAGACGTGGCGTCAGATCGCGAGCGCCGCGCAGTCGGTGGGCGTCGAGCCGATCGCGGGCTGATCGCATGGCTACGCGCCGCCGTCGCGATCCCCAGCAGGCTTCGATGCTGGAACCGCAGAGCGCGGTCCAGCTCGAGGAGGCCTGCGCGGAAGTTGCGCGCGCGCTCGGCCTGCAGGTGCGGCGGCAGGTGAAGGTGGGCCGCCGCGTCTACGGTCCGGTACGCCACATCGACGTCGTCGTGACCGACAACGCCAGCCGTCGTTCGCTCGGCATCGAGTGCAAGTTCCAGCGCGGCAAAGGCACGGCGGAGGAGAAGATCCCGGGCACGATCGAGGACATCCGCGCCTGGCCGATCCAGGGCATCGTCTGCTTCGCCGGCGAAGGCTTCAGCCCGCACATGGTGTCGTTCATGTATGCGAGCGGCCTCGGCGTCGATCTCGCAGACCTCGACGACTGGCTGCGCCTCTACTTCGTCCTGTAGTTGCTTATGGCGCGGCGCCTACCGCGAACCGGCCGCCTTCGCCGAGCGCGACCTCGATCCGTCCGCTCGGCTCCGCACTCGGCTCGATGCCGATCAGCGCGTCGCCGGACAGCCCCGGCCCGACAAGCTCTCCGCCGGCGACGAGGCTGAAGCACTGCAACGGGTAGAGCAGTCCGTCAGTGACGATGCCGGCGTACTGCCAGTCCGCGTTGTACTCCGGATCGCCGGTTCCGCCGTTCGTGATGCGCACGAGCACCTGCAGGGCCCACCGGTCTGACGCCACGGCGCTGTAACCCGCGGCCCGCGCCTCGAAGGTGAGTGTCCCGCGAGTGACCGATGGCTCCCCGCCGAGGTCGATCGCGGTCCAGCCGCTATCGGTCGTGGGCACGGGTGCGCATAGCGGGAGTACCGCCTGTCCGCCCCCGCTGGGGCCCGTCCACGGTCGCCAGAGCACGAGCGCCACAACCACGATCGCCGTCACGCCGAGGGCGCCGAGGGCGGCGCGCGCGCGCGTACGGGTGAGGGAGGCTCCGCCGACGGTCGGTGGCCGGCCCGGCTCGAGCGCCTCCAACAGCGCCTCGAGATCGGCGCCCCAGTGGGTGTCGCGCAGGTCCGTGGCCTGGCGCGTGAGCAGCGCGCGCAGATCCTCCGGGAGGTCGGCCGCCGCCGGGACAGAGGCGCCGGCCACGGTGACCGGGATGATGCGCTTGCCGCTCGCCAGCGCCGCCTGCAGCTCGAAATGGACGTAGTCGTCGGGATCCTGGAGGCGTGGCCGGTTGCCGTCCGCGATCGTCGTCCAGCGAGGGCCGATCACCACGAGCACCACGTCCGACGCAGCGATCGCGGACGTCATGACATCCACAAAGTTCTCGCCCGGGCGGATCGTGGAGACGTCGTGGAAGATCGCGTCTGCGCCGAAACGCGCCGCGAGCGCGTCGCGCAGGCGTCCCGCCTGGCCGGCTGCGTCATCTCGCCGATAGCTCAGAAAGACGCGCATCGTGACCTCGTCGCGAGTATGGCACTCATGGCCGTCGGCGGAGTGCGAGGGCGGCCGGCGCCCGCTGGACGCGGGCCGCCAACTACGTCGTCAGCGACTCCAGCCGGCCGTACATCTTCGACTCGGGATAGTTCGTCACGATCAACTCGTCGATTGCGCCGCGGCGGTCACCGCGCGAGTTGATCGCGCGGCGCGCGGGAGCTCTGGCGATCGTGTATGTGGGAACTCGCTCGACACGGTATCGCAAGGCCCCCTCGTACACCCCCAGAATCCACTCATGCGGGGAGTTGGACACCATCACGGCAACCTCGGCATCGGTGAGGTCGTCGACCAACCAACGAAGGCGGAGCTGCTCCGGACGACCGAACTCACCTTCGGTATACCCGGTGAAGCTTGATGTTTTCGACAGCGGGTGGAATGGGGGGTCGAAGTAGACGAAGTCGCCCTTGCGGGCGCCGGCGCACGCGGCTTCGAAGTCACCACAGCGGATGTCCGCCGTCGCCAGCGCTCCTGACGCGGCGAGGAGCGCGTCGCAGTCCAGGATGCGGGGGCGCACATAGCGTCCGTGCGGGACGTTGAACTGCCCGCGGCGGTTCACCCGATAGAGGCCGTTAAAGCATGTCTTGTTGAGGAAGATCAGTCGTGCGGCAATTTCGACGGGATCCGTCGGCGCCTCTTCACGGACGGCGTAGTAGAAGGCGGCGCGGCCGTCCTCGCTCGCCGGCAGGTAGCGCGCTTCGAATGCGCGCAGCCGCTCCACCAGCGCGCCGACATGGTCGCGCACGACCTGGTATGTCGTGACGAGCTCGCGGTTCGCGTCGTTGAGCACGGCCCGACGCGGCGCGAGATCGGGGTCGGAGGCGAGCGCGAAGAAGAGCGCGCCGCCACCGATGAACGGCTCGTAGTAGGTGTCGATCTCGCGTGGCGCGCGCTCGCGCAGCGCGTGCAGAAGCTGCGCCTTGCCGCCGGCCCACTTCACGAAGGGGCGCGCGGACAGTGGCGGATTCGTCTCGTCGTCGGCCAGGGAACGTGGCGCGGCGATCGGGCGTGCTCCAGCGGTCGGGGAGAAAGCCGGGTGCGGGGCGGATTGTATCTGTCCGGCCGATCCCGGGCGAACCGCTGCGCGCATGGCAGGGCGGGCGGATGGGCCGGGGTCTCGCCTCCAGGCCGGGAGCGAGCGCGCTCTCGCCCATTCGCGATGATGGCGAATGGAAACATTAACGAAACAACACGGCAACCTTCGAGAAACGTCGATCGGGCACTCTGCGCGGGGCCGGTCTCGTGCTCGCACCATTCTGCGGGCTGGCCTCGCATCCGAGGAAGGAACGACGAATGGACACCGGGGATACCGCATGGGTCCTGACGAGCGCCGCGCTGGTGCTCTTCATGACGCCGGGTCTCGCGCTCTTCTACGGCGGCATGGTCCGCTCGAAGAATGTGCTCGCCATGCTCATGAAGAACTACGTCGCGATGGGCGTGGTCACGGTCACGTGGATCGCGATCGGCTTCTCGCTCGCGTTCAGCGGTGACGTCGGTGGCGTCATCGGCGACCTCACGCTCTGGGGTATGCGGGACGTAGGACTGGGCAACGAGCTCTTCGGGTACACCGTGCCCGATAACGCGTTCGCCATGTTCCAGCTCATGTTCGCGATCATCACCCCCGCGCTGATCGCCGGCGCGGTCGCAGAGCGCATCAAGTTCTCCGCGTGGGTGATCTTCATCGCGGTCTGGTCGATCGTCGTGTACGCGCCGATGGCGCACTGGGTCTGGGGCGGCGGCTTCATCGGCACACACGTCCAGGCGATCGACTTCGCCGGCGGGCTCGTGGTGCACATCAACGCTGGTGTCGCGGCGCTCGCGCTTGTGCTCGTGTTGGGGCCGCGGCTCGGCTTCCGGCGCGAAGGGATCCGGCCGCACTCGCTGCCGCTCACGATCCTCGGCGCCGGCATGCTCTGGTTCGGCTGGTTTGGCTTCAACGCCGGCTCGGCGCTTGGTGCGAACGGCGGCGCGGCCAACGCGTTCCTGACGACACACGTGGCGGCCGCGGTGGCCGCGACCTGCTGGGTGATCGCCGAGCAGATGACGCACGGCAAACCGACCACGCTCGGCTTCGTCTCGGGGGCGGTGGCCGGCCTGGTCGCGATCACGCCGGCGGCGGGCTTCGTCGGCCCGCTCGCCGCGGTCGCGATTGGCGCCGTCGCGGGCTTCGTCTGCTTCTGGGCGCTGCGCCTGAAGTTCCGCTTCAACTTCGACGATTCGCTCGACGTCGTCGCCGTCCACCTCGTGGGCGGCATCATCGGTGCACTGCTGCTCGGGCTCTTCGCCGAGTCGCGCATCGGCGGCGTGGACGGGCTCTTCTTCGGCGAGCCGATGCAGTTCGTGCGCCAGGCGCTGTCGGTGGTGATCGCGATCGCGTACTCATTCGTGGTGTCGTACGCGCTCGCGCGTATCCTGCACGCGACGATTGGGCTGCGCCCGAGCGAGGCCGAAGAGCGCGCGGGCCTGGACCTCTCCCTGCACGAAGAGCAGGGCTGGGTGCTCGCCGAGTAGTTGTGTCGCAGCCGAATTGAGGACCTTCCGATGAAACTGATCATCGCTTACATCGCCCCGTTCAAGCTGGACGAGATCCGTGATGCCCTCAAGGAAGCGGGCGTGAGCGGGCTCTCGGCCGGCAACATTCAGGGCTTTGGCCGTCAAGCCGGGCATACGGAGACCTATCGCGGTGCCGAGTACGAAGTGGACTTCGTGCCGAAGGTGCGCATCGAGGTGCTGGTGGACGACACGCTGGCGCCGACGGTCATCTCGACGATCGAGACCACGGCACGCACCGGCTCGATCGGTGACGGCAAGATCGCCGTGCTCCCGGTGGAGGACGTGATCCGCATCCGCACGGGTGAGCGCGGCCGGGACGCGCTCTAGCCGTCAGATCTGCGGCCGGCGCGTGCGCCTTCAGCGCCGCGCCGGCCGCGCCCGCCGCGACGGGGCACGGGGG
>JAQBZW010000087.1 GCA_027622315.1 Chloroflexota bacterium
CGCGCGATGGCGGCGGCTCCCGCGGGTCGGGGCGCCGCTGGTAGCGGTTCGCCGTACAGAGGCACCGGTCACGAATCGATAGCGACAGCCCGGCGATGAGCCGGGCTGTTTGCTGTTCGGAATCGCAGCCGCGGCGCGGCACGAGGATGACGCGAACCGCTAACGTGCCGGTGTGCTCTTCGACGACGATCAGCTGTTGCTCGGACCGTACGCGACGACGCCACCGCGCATCGCCGACGAGATCGCTGGGGCGATCGCCGCGGTCGGTGGGGCGCGCGCGGTCGCGCTCTTCGGGTCGCTCGCCGCCGGTACGCACGATGGCTTCTCCGATGTCGACATGCTCGTCGCCTACGACGGCTACCCGGCGATTGCCGCGCGCTGCGCCGGAGCGATCGACGAGGCGAAGCCGGTCCGCTATTACCGCCCGTTCACGGACGTCGACCAGCCCTCGGGCCGCTACTGGTTCGACGGCGAGTCGCCGTTCCACCACCTCGATGTGAGCTTCTATTCGACGGCGGCGTACGACCGCGTGCGACGCGAAGGCCGCAAGGAGTGGCTTGCGATCGAGTCCGTCGAGGTCTGGCGTGCGACGAGCGACGACTGCGGGGGGCAGCGCCGGACGCCCGCCGCGCGTGTGCCCGCGCGGATCGCGGAGAGCGAATGGGAGCGGCACGGCCGCTTCGGCTACTTCCTCGTGCAGGCGCGACGCTATCTCCGCGGCACGAGCGAGCGCGACGAGTTTGACGTGGCATGGGCGGAGTTTCGCGACCAGGCGCGGGGCGTGCGCTTCGACACGCGGACGCCGGCCGGCCGGCTCGGCGAGATGATCCAGGCCTGCTGGCAGATACACGCGGCGATCGACCGCGCAGAGCGGGGAGGCTGACGATGGTACGAGTCGCGGTGAGCGGATCCGGACAGATGGGCCAGATGGTGCTGCGCGCGATCGAGCTCGAGCCGGGGCTCGAGCCGGTTGGCGTGATTGAGGCGCGACAGGGGGCCAGCGAGGCGGTGGGCGCGGAGGGCGCGCGCTACCCCATGCTGCCGGACGCCGGCGCGCTCTTCGCGGCGACGCAACCCGACGTGGTGGTGGACTTCACGAACGCCGCCTTCACACCCACGCTCGTCGAGGCGGCGCTCGCGCACGGCGTGCGCACGGTGATCGGCACGTCGGGCATCGATGAGGCGACGGTGACGCGGCTGCGCGCAGGCCTCGCGGAGCGGAAGCTCGGTGGCGTGATCGCGCCGAACTTCGCACTCGGCGCGGTGATCCTCATGCACTTCTCGAAGATCGCGGCGCGCTTCTTCGACGCCGCCGAGATCATCGAGCTCCACCACGATCGCAAGGTCGACGCCCCGAGCGGGACCGCGCTGGCGACGGCGCTGCTGATGCGGGAGGCGCGCGGACGCGACTTCGTGCACAACGACCCGGAGTCCACGACGGTCGAGCACACGCGCGGTGGCGACGTCGGCGGGGTGGCGATCCACTCCGTGCGCCTGCCCGGCCTGGTCGGTCACCAGGAGGTGATCTTCGGCGGCACCGGCCAGACGCTCGTACTGCGCAGCGACACGGTCGGCCGCGACTCGTACATGCCCGGCGTGATGCTCGCCGTGCACGAGGTGATGAAGCGTGAGGGGCTGGTGATCGGTCTCAACGCGCTGATCGGTCTGGAGTAGCCGCCTCGGGACCTCGCCCACGGCCGCGCGCCGCCGTCCGCAGGGGTTCGCATGTCCGGGGGGGCGCGAATATGATCGGCGCTTCCGCACTTCCGGACGCCGGTGCATCGCGCCGGCGCTCACCGGTCCGCATCGAGGAGCGTTGCCGTGGATCCGAGGGTCGCCGTGATCGGCGCGACGGGCGCGGTGGGGGATGTCTTCCTCCGCGTCGCCGAAGAGCGCAATTTCCCCATGTCCGAGCTGAGGCTGCTCGCGACGAAGCGCTCGGCCGGGAAGTCGCTCACGTTCCGCGGCAAGTCGATCACGGTCGAAGAGACGACGGCCGAGGCTGTCGCGGGCGCGGACATCGTGTTTTGTTCGGCGACGAGCGAAGCGTCGCGGCTGTGGGGCCCCGTGGTGCGCGAGGCGGGCCACATCATGATCGACGACGGTTCCGCCTATCGCATGGAGGCGAACGTCCCGCTCGTGATCCCCGAGGTGAACGGCGACGATCTCGAGTGGCACGAGGGCATCGTGTCGATCCCGAACTGCACCACCACGCCGCTGGCGATGGCGCTCGCCGCGATGCGCAGGGTCGCGCCGCTCACGCGCGTCACGGCGGCTACGTACCAGGCGGTGTCGGGCACGGGCAGCGCGGCGGTCGAGGAGCTGCGCGCGCAGCTCACGGCGTTCGGTCGCGGCGAGCCGATCCCCGCACCGTCTGTGTACCCGCACCAGATCGCGCTCAACGTGATCCCGCAGGTCGACTCCTTCGAGGAAGACGGCTTCACGAAGGAAGAGTCCAAGATGCGGAACGAGACGCGCAAGATCCTGCACGCGCCGGATCTGCGCTTCGCGGCGACCTGTGCGCGCGTGCCCACGATGGTCGGGCACGCCGAGGCCGTGCACGCCGAGTTCGCATCCGAGGTACGGTTGGAGGACCTGCGCGAGGCGCTGCGTGCCCAGCCGGGGCTCGAGTTGATGGACGATCCGGCGCACAACGTCTACCCCACACCGCTCAACACGGCGGGCGACGATCGCGCGTTCGTGGGCAGGCTGCGGATCGATCCGTCGGCCGATCACGGGGTCGTGTTCTGGTGCGTGTCGGACAACCTGCGCAAGGGCGCGGCGACGAACGCCATCCAGATCGCCGAGGAGTTGATCCGCAGGGGCAAACTGTAGGCGCGTCGGGAGCGTCCCGAGCACTGCGGGGGGTGTGCGATGACCGTTCCGTTCGGCCGTCTGATGACGGCCATGATCACGCCAATGACCGACGACGGCGAACTCGATCTCAAATCGACGGCGGAGCTGGCGCGCGCGCTCGTCGCCTCCGGGACCGAGGCGATCGTCGCGACGGGTAGCACGGGCGAGGCGCCTGCGCTCTCGGACGAGGAGAAGATCCAGGTCTGGGTGACTGTGAAGGAAGCGGTCGGTCCCGGCGTGCCGGTGATCGCCGGCGCCACCGACAACAACACGCGCAAGTCTGTCGAGCTGGCGAAGAAAGCGGAGCGGCTCGGGCTCGACGGGTTGCTGCTGACGGTGCCCGCCTACAGCAAGCCACCGCAGGCCGGGCTGATCGCGCATTTCACGCTGATCGCCGAAGCCACCCGGCTGCCATGCGTGCTCTACAACATCCCCGGCCGCGCCGCTCTCAACATGGTGCCGGAGACCACGCTCGCGCTCGCGCAGCTCCCGAACGTCGTCGGCGTGAAGGAAGGGAGCGCGGATCTCGCCCAGATCGGCCAGATCATCGAGCAGGCGCCTGACGGATTCGAGGTCTGGTCGGGGAACGACAGCGACACGCTGGCGGTACTCCGTGCCGGCGGGTACGGCGTGGTCTCCGTGGCCTCGCACCTGGTCGGCCGGCAGATCGCCGAGCTGATGACGGCTGAACTGGCAGGGAACCCGGAGCGCGCCGACGTGCTCGACCGCCGGCTCGCTCCGTTGGTCGACATGCTGTTCTGTGAGAGCAACCCGATTCCGCTCAAGTTCGCGCTGAACGAGATCGGTTTCGCCGTCGGCCCCCCACGACTGCCACTGCTTCCAGCGTCGGAGGCGGCGCAGGCACAGATCCGGGCCGAGCTCGCGAAGGGCACAATCGACATCAAGGCGCCCGCGCGGGCGTAGCCGCCGCCGCCCGCGCGACGGGCCGAACCGCGATGCCTGAAGCCACCGCCTCGACGGCGGAGCCTGTGCGCCCGTCGCGGCTTGCCATGTTCGCGCTGCTCGCGAACCGGGACTTCCGCTACTACTGGATCGCGAACTTCTCCTACTTCCTCGTATTCGGGGCGCAGCGTTTCGCCTTCGTCCTGCTGGTGCTCGAGCTGACCGATCGCGCCGGGCTGGGCGGGGTGGTCGGCTTCGCGCTCGGCATTCCCGCCTTCTTCGTGACCGTCCCCGCCGGCGTCTGGGCCGACCGCTTCGATCGCCGGCGGATGGTGCTGGCGTCGAACGTCGGTGGCGCCGCCGTGCTCGTCGTCGTGGCAGCGCTGGCGTGGGCGGGCGTGCTCAACCCGCTGCTCGCGCTCGTGATGGCGCTCGCCGCCGGCGTCGTGACCGCGTCCGTCCAGCCGCCGCTCGCTGCAATTGTGCCGATGATCGTGCCGTCGGAGCGGCTGATGAACGCCATCGTGCTGCGGACGGTCGGGCAGAACCTCGCGCAGTTCGTCGGCGCGGCATTCGGCGGCCTGTCCATCGCAATGCTCGACTTTGGCGGAGCGTTCGCTTTGCAGGCGGTGTTCTACCTGATCGCGGCCGGGGCCGTGCTCAGGGTGCGTTTGCCGGCTGGGCCCCCCGCCCCTGCGGTGCGCCCGGGGATGCGCGAGGCTACGCGGGACGGCATGCGCTTCGTCTTCGGCAATCCCGCGCTACGGGGGCTCGTGGTGATCTCGGTGATCTCCGGGCTGTTCATGCTCGGTCCGGTATTCGTACTGATCCCGGAGATCGCACGCACGAAACTGGAGGTCGGTGCCGGCCCGAACTCGCTGCTGCTCGCGTTCACGTCGATCGGCATGTTCGCCGTGTCGCTCTGGCTCGCGTCGCGGTCGCAGCTATCCCGCAAGGGGCGGTGGTTCGTGTTCAACCTCCTGCTCGCCGGGCCGTTCTTGATCGGCATGGGCCTGTCGGAGTCGTACGTGCTCACCGCCGGGTTCATGTTTCTCTGGGGTCTCGGCGGCGGTGTGTTCGTCAATCTGAACCAGACGCTGATCCAGACGAACACGCCGAACGAGCTGATGGGACGCGTGATGGCGATCTACTCGCTGTCGATCGCCGGCATCATCCCGCTCGGATCGCTGCTCGCGGGCGCCGGCGCCGAGCTGATCGGCGCCGACGAATATCTCGCCCTGTCCGGTGCGGTGCTCGGCGTGAGCGCCGTCTGGGCGGCGATCACGCAGCGCGCGCTGCGGGAGATGGACTGACGGCGCGTCGCCAGCGCCCGCTTCCCTGCGCGGCTACGATGCCGCGCGATCGCCACGAATGAGGTCTCGCCCGTCCGCGAGACGCAGCCCCGGGAGCCGCGCATGTCCAAATTTCTCAACGCCGAGCAGCAGGAGCTGACGAACGAGATCGCAGCGCTGCTGACCGACCGCGGTGAGACCGTCGCGGTCGCCGAGGCGACTGCGGGCGGGCTCGTCTCCGCGGCGCTGCTCTCGGTGGCCGGCGCCTCGCGCTACTACTCCGGCGGTGGCGTGGTGTACACGCTGAAGTCGCGGACCGCTCTCGCCGGCGTCGATCCTGCGGAGTACGAGAACTACCGCGGTACGACGGAGCAGCTGCTCGCCTCGCTCGCCGAGGCGATGCGGCAGCGGCTGGGCAGCACCTGGGTGATCGCGGAGTCCGGGATGGCGGGCCCGACCGGCGGCCGCTCCGGAGCACCTCCTGGGCGCACCGTGATCGGCGTCGCCGGCCCGGTCGCGCGCACTGCGGTGTTCGAGACCGGCATCGACGATCGCGCGACGAACATGGTGGAGTTCACGACGCTCGCGCTGCGCTACCTCCGCGACGCGATCCGCGAGGCGTAGGGCGTAGGGTCCGGCCGTCAGTCGCGGTCAGCGCGGCGGCCACGCCGGGTCCGTTGACCGCGATTGATGCGGGGACCGCCGCCGAATCCGAGTTGCTGTTGCGTTAGCCCCGCGACTTCGGCTCGCGTGAAGGCCGAGTGCGCCCCCGGGCCCGTCGTGATCCGCTTGCTCCGTGATCGGCGAGTCAATCCGCTACCCAGATCGATCAGTCGAATCGAGCGATCGGTCAGCCACCGCGACCACCCCGCATAGTCCTCGACTAGGTAGCGAGTGAGCTTCGCCGTGAACTCTGTGCGGTTATTCGCGACGGGGGATCGTCGCGGTCGGATCCGAATGAGGCGCCCGCGTCCTTCGGCCAGAGCCGTGTAGACCTCCGACCACACCTCCGGCTGCCTGTAGAGGTCGAGCGTGACCAGCCAGTCGCAATCGACCGAGCCAAGTGAAAGAAGCAATGCCCCGTCGTCACGGCCGCGGAGGGTGGACTCGGTGACGTGTACAACATCATGTCCGAGACCGCGGAGGATGAACCCCAGTTCGGGCGGGATGTGCTCGTCCAGAAGCAGACGCGCTATGCAACCGCCCCCTCGAATTCGATCGCTCGGGTGAGGAGCGAGCGGTCGAGTCGGTACAAGACTGCTGTTTCCCCGACTCCAATCTCAGTCGCCATCCGCGCGAGAAAACGCGTTTCGAGCGCGGTGCCGACCAGACTCGGCTGTGCGAGGTTCACGATCGGATCCATGAAGACCGCATCGTCGAACCCACTGAGCGCGCATAGCGGACCACGACGAGCGAGGTCCTTGAGAGCACGTTCGGCGTTCGCCGCGTCCTGTTGAACTTCGCGCGGCCAGTCCAACGCGAACTGACCGGCGGCGTCGGCGAGGAACGGAGCCAGACCCGAGGCACGAGCGCGGATGTGATGTGACTCGTCGTACCTGAGATGGATGGGCAGGAGATACCAGTCCGGTAACCGCGCGTCGAGGAAATCGACGGCTCGACGGATGCGCGGCGTCGGTGTCCCGACGACCTTGAGTTCCGAGGCGAGTTGGATCCGCACGTAGTCGATCCAGCTGTACAAGCGTGGAATGCCACGCCTGCCGGGCCGGAGGGAGGCGTCGAGTAGTCCAGACTCGTGCCAGTATCGGAGTTGCGACTGCGAGAGGCCGGTCAAGCGCGTGACCAGGCGCGTCCGAAGTCCCGCGCGATGGGCGATCTCGGGCGGCGCGGTTGGCGCGAGGTCTGACCGGAGAGCGAGCGCCATACGACCTGTCCCTTCAGTGGCGCGCAGTCTACTCGACTCGCCTATGCCCCCGGGGTCAGCCGTCCCGCTCGCGCAGCCACTCCGCCCACGCATCGCGCGTGCGCGCGCGGGCGCGCTCGTAGCCCCAGCGATCGCCGAAGTAGCCGCCGAGGAAGCCGGCGAGCATGCGCCCGCCGACGAGCAGGATGAGGCCGTACAGCAGCGTCGCCCAGATCAGGTTCGCGCGGAAGAACGGGATCGAGAGCACGAGCGCGATGCCGCCGACGACCGCGATCACGAGGCCGAGATAGGCGAGCCCGTTCACCCAGGTCGACTCGATCTTGCGCTGCGAGCGAAGGATCAGCGTGATCTGATCCGGCACGGCGCGCACGGGCACTCGGCCCTGCTCAGTGTCGTTGCCGCAGTGCGGGCAGAGCGCCGTGTCGCGCGCGATCGGTGTGTAGCAGTTGCCGCAGAAGCGGCCGCGCGCCGGCACCTCGCCGCGCGTGAGCGCGATCAGGTGATCTTCGAGTGCTGGGCTGAAGAGCGGGCAGTCGTCGTCCGGCCGCAGCCGCTCCTCGGGCGGGACTTCCGTCGATCGGCGCTCGCTCATGCGGCGTGCCCGCCGGCCGCGTCGCGGCCGAGCCAGGTCGCGAGCTCGCGCAGCACCTCGTGGACGTGGACGCGAAAACCGGCGGCGCGCCCGGACGTGGACGGCATCAACCACGCGGTCGCGCCCTCGATCGTCACGGGCTGGCGGCCCCAGCCGTGTGCGCGGCGGGTGCCCTGCGAGACGGCGTCGAACGCGCGCGTGCTCGTGAAGCAGACGGCGCGCGGCGACGCGTAGGCGATGCGCCTCCGGAACGCGGGCGCGGCCGCGCGCAGCTCGGCATCGCCAACCTGTGTGGAGTCCGTGATCACGCGCTTCACGACATCGGTGAAGCCGATCGCCCAACGCTCGCCGCAGCGCCGGTCGTCCGCGGCGGTCACCGACGCATCGACCAGGGGCGACGCGGCGAGTGCCGGCCAGAAGCCGTTGCCGGGATGGGCGTAGTAGTGGCCGACCGCCGCCGAGCGTTCGCCCGGGTTGATGCCGACGAACACCACGTCCAGTCCCGGGCGCAAGAGATCCGGCAACGTGCGTGTCATCGTGCCTACCGGAGTTCGTACGCGTAGCTGTCGTCGCCGAGCATGACGCCGAGCGCAAGCACCGCGAACGCGACGATCAGCATGAGCGCCGAGAGCATGAACGACGTGCGTCGCCGGTTGTCGAGCGCGAAGGTCGATTCGTCGTCGTCCGGGTTGGCGATCACGTGATCGCTCAGGCGGCGAATGCGGCCGCCGATCACGACCGTGTGCAGCACGAGCAGGGCGATGAAGATCACGAACATCACCATCTTCAGCGAGAAGATCGTGCCGAAGCGGTAGTCGGTCAGGTTCTCGCGGACCTCGTCCGGGACGCCCGCGTAAAACTGGTACAGCCCGGTCACCACGAGCAGCACGAGTGAGAGCCCGGCGAGCATCCCGAAGCGCGCCGTGACCACGCGCGTCACGTCGCGGCGTAGTCGTTCTTCGGGGATCAGCCAGGTCGAAGGGATCACCGCCAGAAAGAGCACGAGTTGCGGTCCGACCAGCACCGCCGCGGCGATCACGTGGATCACGAGCGAGAACGTCGTCATGAGCCCTCCATCGCCCCCGGCCACCCGGGAGCCTAGCCGAGCGCGGCGCCGAAGATGTCGCGCGTCACGATTGCCTGTGAGCGTTCCGGGCCGACCGAGATCATGTCGATGCGCGCTCCGAGCAGCTCTTCCACCCGACGCACGTAGTTCTGGGCGTCGCGCGGCAGATCGCTGAAGTGGCGGACATCGGTGACGTCTTCCTGCCAGCCGGGCATCTCCTCGTAGATCGGCTTGGCGCGCACGGCGTCCGCGATCGTCGCCGGGAGCGTCGTCACACGCTGGTCGCCGATCTCGTACGCGACGCAGATCTTGAGGCGCTCGAACGCGGATAGCGAGTCGAGACGGGTGAGCGCGACCGACGTGACGCCGTTGATGCGGGCCGTGTAGCTCGCGAGCACCCCGTCCAGCCAGCCGACACGCCGCGGCCGGCCCGTGGTGGTGCCGTACTCGGCGGTCCCGGCAGCGCCGCCGAGACCCTCACGCAGCATCTCCATGTCGCCGCCGTCGGTGATCTCGGTCGGCATTGGGCCGTGGCCGACGCGCGTCTGGTACGACTTGTAGACGCCGACCACGCGCTCGATCGCGGTCGGCCCGAGGCCGATGCCGATCGCGCCGCCGGCGGCCACCGATGCCGGCACGGAGGAAGTCACGTACGGGTACGTGCCCGTGTCGAGGTCGAGCAGCGAGCCCTGCGCGCCTTCGAGCAGGATCATCTCGCCGCGCCCGTGTGCCTCCTGTACGAAGCTGATCGTGTCACCGACGTACGCACGCAGCTGGTTGCCGTACTCGAGATAGCGCGCCTCGATCTCCTCCGCGTCCAGCGGCTCCAGGCCGTAGAGCCGTGTGAGCACGCGGTTCTTGTATTCGAGCACCGTGCGCAGCTTCCATCGGAAGTGAGCCGCGTCGAGCAGGTCCGCCATGCGGATCCCGGAGCGTCCCACCTTGTCGTGGAAGGCCGGGCCGGTGCCGGTGCCGGTCGTGCCGATAGCGAGCTCCCCGCGCAGCTCCTCATCGGCCCGGTCGATCAGCGGGTGCCACGGCATGATCACGTGCGCGTGCTGGCTGATCATCAGGCGCGACGTGCTAACGCCGCGGTCGGTCAGCATCTTGATCTCTTCGAGCAGCTTGGCCGGATCGATCACCACGCCGTTGCCGATCACGCAGGTGTTGTCCTGGCGAAAGATGCCGGCGGGGACGAGGTGCAGCGCGAACTTCCCGCGCTCGTTGATGATGGTGTGGCCCGCGTTGTTGCCTGCGGAGTAGCGCGCGATCACCGAGCAGTAGCGCGAGTGGAAGTCCACCACGCGGCCCTTGCCTTCGTCGCCCCACTGACCACCGATCACGACGACTGCCGGCATGACGACTCCGAGCGTGCGAGAGGAGATGTGCTGGACACGTGGCGCGCGCTCGCGGGATGCGCACCGCCCACCAGTGTGACCGAAGCGCGCGTTCGGGGGAAGCAGCCCGCGTATCCGCATATCGTGATCGGGCGCAGCCAGCCGCGGCGCACGCCGCGGCGCAGGCGTGAAAGGCCCGCCGTCATGCCGATCGTTCGGCCCCGTCGCACGTGCGCGCGCCTCGTTGTGAGCGCGGGTGCGCTGCTCGCGATCGCCGTGATTGCCGCGCTCACCGCGTGCGGTGGCGGCGCGCCGCCGCCGCGTACCCCGTTCGGTACGGACACGGCTACCCCGACCGCCGCGACGAGCACCGCCACCGCCTCGCCGGCAGCCTCCGCGTCACCCACCGCCACGGCCGCCACGCCGGGCGTTCCCGTGGCGGTCGATCGCGAACTGGCGATCGGCAAGGCGATCGAGCGCATGGCGCAGTGGCTGGGCGTTGAACAGACCGATGTCGTGTTCGCGAGCTTCGCCGAGGACACGTTCTCGAACGCCTGCCTGGGGGTCGCGCGCCCGGCGATCGCCTGCGCGGAGGTGGTCACGCCCGGGGTGAGGGTGTCGCTGCTCGACCGCACGAGCGCGGGTCATGAGGTGCGCGCTGATGCCGCGCTCCAGAGCTTCGCCTGGGCACCCGCGGCGATGGCCAACGGTCGGATCACCGCCATCGATCAGGCGGTCGGAACGCTCAGCCTTGACGCCGCCGGCACGACACTGCGGTTGCGGCGCGCTCCGGGGACGCTGCAGGACACGCCGTTCGACGAACTCGCTGCGGGCGATCAGGTGACGATTGGCTTCGACCACGCCTCGTCTCCGGATCAGCCCGACGTGCTCGTCTGGGTGAGCCGCTAACCGCTGTCGAGAGTGCGTCCCGCCGCTCGCCGCGAGCGCCCATACGGGAGCGGGGACAGGCGATCAGAGCGGGTAGCGGACCGGAGGGGCTCGCGCTCAGCGGGCTGCGTCGCGGCGCTCGATCGCGTTGGCGCGGGCGACGACCGTGCGCGCCAGGCGGACGCTCCGGCGATCGACCGTCCGCACTCCGTCGGCTGCCTCCACGGCGCCCAGCCAGCGACCGCGGCGGCGCAGCCGTTCCCACTCCGCGATCATCGCCCGTGCTGCGGACACCTCCGTGGCGTCGGGGGCGAAGAGCGCGTTCATCCCGCGTGCCTCGGCGTCACTCGTCACTGCCACGCCGGCGGCGCCGAGGTCGCGGGCGCGTGTGGCCAGCGCCGCGGCGTCGCGTCCGGTCACGATCCACGGCACGCCGGCAACGGCGGCGCCGATCGCGACGTCCGCCATGGCGTGCTCCGCGAGCGTGGCGTGGGCGGTGCC
>JAQBZW010000088.1 GCA_027622315.1 Chloroflexota bacterium
CGCGGCGGCCGTCGCCTACGCGGCCGCGCGTCGCCCGCTGCACTTCCACGTCTCCAACGAGTTCGGCGACTGGAACACGGTGCACCACACGTTCACGTACACGAACGCGGTCGACCAGGCGATGCGGCGGGCGTCGTCGCGCGAGCTCGCGCGCGGCATCTTCGACGGCGCGATGTCCGTCTACCTCGAGCGCTTCCTGAACGTTCCGAAGCAGGCGATACCGTCCGCGAACGGAGCGGACGCGAGCCGCGAGCAGCTGCTCGCGGAGTTCGACCACCAGCAGCGCGTCGACGAGACGGCCGACATCGCCGCGACCACCGTGGCAGCCGGTCGCCACGACGAGCTGATCTCCACGCTCGGGCACGCCCTCCTGCGGGAGGACGCCGGCTTCCACATGTTCCAGATCTTCGAAGCCGCCGTTCGCCAGTTCGAGAACTTCCGCGGTCGCCCAGAGGGCGACCACATCCTGATCGGCGCGGCCCGCTTCCTCACTGCACACGCGCCCACGGTGCGGGCGACCGGCCAGACCTACGAGATCGCCGCGCGGCTCCATCGTGGCGAGGCGCTGCACGGCGACGAGGCGTAGCCGGCGAGGGCAGCGCGGCTGCCGCGACGCCCGCGCCTGGGTGACGCTTGATGTGGCGACGGCGCGACGGCGGAGGCGGTCACCGGGAGAGCCTGTCGCCCACGCGCCCGCGTCCGGGAGTCGGCGGGCCGGAGATCTCGGCCACACGCACTGATACGATCACGCCATGCCCGTTCAGTTGCGCTGTGAGTTCTGTTCCGCCATCCCCAAGGCCGAGGTTGCGATCCTCCGTTGGGTGGACGACGACCGCGAACGGCTGACCCTCCAGCTGTGCGCGAAGCACCTCGGCCGCATCCAGAAGACTGGAAAGCGCGGCTGGGAGCACGGCGGCAAGCTGCACAAAGAGGGCTGGTGGTAACGCGCTGACGGCCGGTCCGAACGCGCCTCCAGCGCGTTGGGCAAGCGGCACACGGCACAGGGTGCCGACACGCGCATTGCACAGCGTCCCCGGCAAACCACACACGAACCACACGCGTCCCCCGGCGGCCCGGCGCGCTCGCGGCGCGCGTCTGCGCACGCACGACGCTCGCCCCACGACACGCGCCGGTCGAACGACTGTGGGTCACCACGGGCGCGGGTGGTTCGCGTGTCGGCACCCTGTCGGGTGCCGCTTGCCCAATGCACGGACGCGTGTGGTGGTGCGCGTGTCGGCACCCTGTCGGGTGCCGCTTGCCCAACGCACGGGCGTGGGTGGCCCGCGTGTCTTGCCCAACGCACGGGCGTGGGTGGCCCGCGTGTCGGCACCCTGTCGGGTGCCGCTTGCGGGAACGCGCGCGGAACGTGGGTGGCCCGCGTGTCGGCACCCTGTCGGCGAACGCTGGAACCTGATCTGGTAGGCTCCGGGCCGTCGTTGTAGCGCCCGAAGCGGAGGCATCTCGTGGTCGATCTGGTGAGCCCGATCGTTCGTCGCTGGCAGGAAGACGCACGTAACGACCCCGACGCGTTCTGGGACCGCGCGGCTTCCGAGCTGCCGTGGCTGCGCAAGTGGGACACGGTCTTCGAGGCGGACCCGCCGTCCTTCAAATGGTTCCTCGGCGCCCAGACCAACCTCTCGTACCAGGCGCTGGACCACCACGTGGCACACGGCCGCGGCGGCCACGCCGCGCTGATCGCGCTGGAAGAGAGCGGCGCGCGCCGCGTCTACACGTATGCACAGCTGCTGTACGAAGTCGAGCGCATCGCCGCGGCGCTGCGCGGTATCGGCGTGCAGCAGGGTGATCGCGTCGCCGTCTACATGCCGACCAACGCGGAGGCGATCGCGCTCATGCTCGCGTGCGCGCGCATCGGCGCGCTGCACATGGTCGTCTTCGCCGGCTTCGGCGCCGGCGCGCTCGCTGAGCGCGTGAAGCTGTCCGGCGCGAAGGTGCTCTTCGCCTCCGACATCACCTACCGCCGCGGCCGCAACGTGCCGCTCGACGGCATCGTGCGCGACGCGCTCGACGCTGAAGGTGCGGGCGCCGTCGTCGAACGCGTGATCGTGCACCGCCGCGGCGACGGTGACGTGCCGATTGCACCCGGCAAGGAGATGAGCTGGGAAGCGTTCCTCGAGGGCGGCGCCGGCCAGGACCGCGGCTATGTCGCACTCGAGTCGAACACGCCCGCTTACATCCTCGCGACCTCCGGCACGACGGCGCGGCCGAAGCTCGCTGTGCACACGCACGGTCCGTACGCCGTGCACATCGCCAGCATGGCGAAGTGGATGTTCGGACTGAAGCCAGAGGATGTGTGGTGGGCCACTTCGGATATCGGCTGGGTCGTGGGCCACTCGTACATCGTGTACGCGCCGCTGCTCGTGGGCTGCACCACGATCAGCTTCGAAGGCTCGCTCGACTTCCCGGACGAGGGCACGCTCTACCGCATCGTCGAGGAGAACCGCATCAGCTCGGTCTTCACCTCGCCGACGGCGATCCGCCTGCTGATGCGCGTCGGCCCGGAGCCCGCTGAGCGATATGACCTCTCATCGATCGACCGCGTCTTCTCGGCCGGCGAGGTGCTCAACCCGCCAGCGTGGGAGTGGTTCCAGCGGGAGATCTTCCACGATCGCGTGCCGGTCATCGATCACATGTGGCAGACCGAGACGGGCGGGCCGATGATCGGCAACCCGTACGGCCTGGGCATGCTGCCGATCAAGCCGGGCTCGTCGGGTGTCCCGCTGCCGGGTGTGCAGGGACGGATCTTGACGCCCGAAGGCGAGCCGGTGCCGAACGGGGAGAAGGGCATCTTCGTCGTCGACCGCCCCTTCCCCGGTCTGATTGCCCAGCTCTGGGGCGAGCCGGAACGCTACGGCAACGACTACTGGAACAAGATCCCCGGCAAGCAGGTCTACTTCACGGGTGACGCCGCGATGATCGACGACGACGGGTACGTCTGGTTCAGCGGGCGCGCCGACGAAATCATCAAGATCGCGGCGCATCGCCTGGGCACGATCGAGGTGGAGAGCGCGATCCTGCGGCACCCGGCAGTGGCCGAGGCAGGCGTGACCGGACGCCCCGATGAGCTGCGCGGCGAGGTGATCTCCGCGTTCGTCGTGCTGAAGAGGGGCTTCGAGGCCTCAGACGCGTTGCGCGCGGAGGTGCTCCAGACCGTGCGCAACGAAATGGGCCCGATCGCCGTGATCGGCGAGCTCAATTTCGTGCACCTGTTGCCCAAGACGCGTAGCGGCAAGATCATGCGTCGCGTGCTCAAGGCGGTGACGCTAAACCTCGATCCCGGGGACATCTCCACGATCGAAGACGAAGGCTCCGTCGAGGACGCGCGGGACGCCTGGCAACAGATGAGGGAGTCGATCACGAAGAGCTGAACCGGCTCCGACAGTGAATCCAACGGAGAGCTGAGGTGCCGTTGCTCGAGCAACATCGCCGGGGTTGGCAGAACTGGGCCGGCACCCAACGCTGCGAACCGATTGCGATCCATCGCCCACGGAGCGAGGAAAAGATCGCGGCGATCGTCTCATCCGCCGCGATCGTCGGCGAACGAGTGAAGGTCGTGGGCTCCGGCCACTCCTTCACCCCGATCGCGCTTACCGATGGTCACCTGATCGACCTGCGCGACTACGCCGCACTGCTCCAGGTCAATCGCAGCGCGACCCGCGCCACGGCACAGGCAGGCATCACGTTCTCGGCGTTCAGCCGCGCGCTCTTTCCGCGCGGGCTCTCCATGCCGGACATGGGCGACATCGGCTATCAGACGATCGCCGGCGGCACCGCGACCGGCACGCACGGCACGGGCGCGAACTTCGGCTGCCTGCCCACCCAGATCGCGCGCATGCGCGTGGTGCTCGCGGATGGTTCGACGGTCGAGTGCAGTCCGCACGATGATCCGGAGCTGTTCCACGCCGCGCGCGTCGGCATCGGCGCACTCGGCATCGCGTCCACGATGACGTTCCGGCTCGAGCCCGCGTTCAATCTGCACGCGCGTGAGCAGCCGCTCCCGCTCGACGACGTACTCGATGGCCTCGACGAGTTCGTGGACGACAACCAGCACTTCGAGTTCTTCTGGTACCCCGGTTCCAGGCACGCGGCGACCAAGCGAAACAACCGCACCGCGAGGCCCGCGGACGAGTACGCCGCCTGGCGTCGCCTCCGCGATGACGTCGTGATCGCGAACTACGCGTCGAACGCGACCGTTCAGCTCGCGCGCGTTGCGCCCGCCCTCGCCGCCCGCGTGCGGCGCCTCGCGGCGACCGAGAGCCGTGGCGACTATGTCGACCGCAGCTACCGCGTCTTCACTTCGGAGCGCAAGGTGCGCTTCCACGAGATGGAGTACTTCATCCCCCGCGCGGCGGCGCGGGAGGCGTTTGGTCGCGTGCGCACGTTGATCAACGAAGGCGGCCACGGCGTGATCATGCCGGTAGAGATGCGCTTCACCGCTCCTGACGACATCCCGCTGAGCATGAGTGAAGGCCGCGAGACGTGCTCGATCGCCGTGCACATGCTCCGGCACCAGCCGTATGAGCAGTACTTCGCGGCGGTCGAGGCGATCATGCGCGACTACGACGGCCGCCCGCACTGGGGCAAGCTCCACTTCCAATCGGCGTCCACGCTGAGGCCGCTGTACCCGCAGTGGGACCGCTTCCAGTCCGTGCGTGCACGCGTGGATCCCGGCGGTATCTTCGCGAATAGCTATCTCGACCGGGTGCTCGGACCGGTCGGCGCGTAGCCGCGCAGCGACCCGTATCGAACTTGCCGGAGTGTCGGCCGGCGCCATGCCAGCCCGCGACCACGATCGGTCAGCACGCGCCCGTCACCGCACGAGACGCTGGCAGGCGACCACCTGCTGCGGGCGTTTTCGATCCGCGCGTGGTGATCACCGGCGGGGCGTCCGGAGCTGTCTGGCGGGCAGCCGCCGAACACGGGCTGAAACAGGGCTGCCGTTATAACTGAATCGAAAGCGAGGCCGCGCATGCCGGGTGAACTCTTCGAACACTATCAGCCGCTGGCCGGGCCGGACGAGATGTTCGAGCGCGACGGATCGATCCGCCCCGCCTACCGTGCGTTCGCCGCGCGCCTCGGCCACTGGGATGTCGCGGAGTACCACCTGCGCCAGTCGCGCGCGGACCTCGCGCTGCTCAACGCGGGCATCACGTTCACGGTCTACTCGGACGACCAGGGCACCGAGCGCATCTTCCCGTTCTCACTGATCCCACGCATCATCGGCTCTCGCGAGTGGGCGCACATCGAGGCGGGTCTCAGTCAGCGCGTGCGCGCGCTCAATCTCTTCCTGCTCGACATCTACAACGAGCAGCGCTCGATCCGCGACAACGTCGTGCCGGCCGAGATCGTGTTCGGGGGGCCCGAGTACAACCTGCGAATGGTGGGCTTCGAGCCCCCGCTCGGCGTGTACGCGCACATCTCCGGGGTTGACCTCGTGCGCAACCAGGACGGCCAGTTCGTCGTGCTGGAGGACAATCTGCGCACGCCCTCGGGCGTCTCCTACGTGCTGGAGAACCGCACGGTGATGGTGCGCGTCGCGCCCGACGTCTTCCCCCCGCACGGGGTCGCGCCCGTGAACGACTACCCGAGCCGCTTGCTGGCCACCTTGATCGACGTGCGACCCCCGCAGATCAGCGAGGCGGACTGCCGCGTGGTGATCCTCACACCGGGCATCTTCAACTCCGCGTACTTCGAGCACGCGTTCCTCGCCCAGCAGATGGGCGTGCCGCTGGTCGAGGGCGTGGACCTCGTGACCCACAACGAACGCGTCTACCTGCGCTCGACGTCCGGGCTGGAGCCCGTGCACGTCGTCTACCGCCGGGTGGACGACGCCTTCCTCGATCCGCTCGCGTTCCGACCGGATTCCACGCTCGGCGTCACCGGGCTGATGAGCGCCTACCGCGCAGGCAACATCACCGTCGCGAACGCCGTCGGCACGGGCATCGCGGACGACAAGGTGGTCTATCGCTTCGTACCGGACATCATTCGTTACTTCCTCAACGAAGAGCCATTGCTCCCGAACGTTGAGACGTATGCCGCCGTGGTCCCCGAGGAGCACGAGTTCATCAAGCAGCACGCGCGCGAGCTCGTGCTCAAGCCGGCGAACGCCTCCGGCGGCTACGGCGTGCTGATCGGTCCGCAGGCGAGCGACGATCGCATCAATGAGACGCTGGCTGCGATCGAGGCCGAGCCCCGGCAGTGGATCGCGCAACCCCTCCAGGAGTTCTCGACGATCCCGACGTTCCAGGACGACAAGCTCGGCGCGCGGCGCGCCGATCTGCGGCCGTACGTCCTGACCGGCGCATCCACGTGGGTACTGCCGAGCGCGCTCACCCGCGTCGCGTTGCGAGAGGGGTCGTACGTGGTGAACTCCTCCCAGGGCGGCGGGAGCAAGGACACGTGGGTGCTCACGGACGACGAGGACATGGACGACGTCGCCGCCGCGCCGGGGGGCGCGAGTAGCCAGTCGCAGACGCAGCGGTCGGACGCACGATGACAGGCCGCCTGATGCTCAGCCGCACCGCCGAGAATCTCTACTGGCTCGGCCGCCAGCTGGAGCGGGCCGAGAACATCGCGCGCATGGTCCACGTCGACTACCACGCCTCGATCGAGAGTGGGGCGCTGGTCGGCCACGTGCCCCGCACGTGGGACGCGCTGATCGCCGCAACAGGCGCCGCCCAGATGTTCGAAGCGGTGCGGGCCGGCGACCCGGAGCGATCGGCCGCGGACTTTCTCGTGCTCGGTCGCGACAACCCGAACTCGATCCGCAGCGTGGTCGGCGCCGCCCGCGAGCTCGCGCGCACGCTCCGACCCCACATCTCGCGCGAGGTGTGGGAGGAGGTGAACACGCTCCATCTCTCCCTGAACAGCCGCCCGTCGGTCTCGGAGTTCGAGCTCTACGACCTGTGCCGCGCGATCAAGCGGGCGATCGAGACCGTGTTCGGCCTCTACGACAACACGGTGCTCTTCGACGAGGGCCGCGAGTGGTTCCGCTGTGGCCTCTTCATCGAGCGCGCCGACATGACGAGCCGCATCCTCGATACGAAGTACCACTTGCTGCTGCCGGCCGCCTCCGAAGTGGGCGGGCCGCTCGACCGCTATCAGTGGATGGCAATCCTCCGTTCCGCGAGCGCGTGGGAGGCGTTCCGCAAGGGCAACCGCGGGGAGATCAGCGGCACGCGCGTGGTGAACACGCTGCTCTTCGACGCAGAGTTCCCGCGCTCGGTCCGATTCTGCGTACGCGCCCTGCTCAGGCACTTCGGGAACGCCACCGGGGAGACGCCGCCACCCCAGCGGATCGGTCCGCAGCGGCTGATCACGCTACTCGACCTCGATCTCGCGGCCATGGACACGAGGCAGGCGATGGCGATCGGGCTGCACGAATATCTCGACTCGCTCCAGACGCGCTTGAGCGAGATCGATCAAGCGCTCGCGAACGACATCTTCCGCGCGCTCCCGACGGGCGTCTGATGCTGATCTCGCTCGACTACCACAGCGCCTACCGCTACGACACTCCTGTGCGGCTGCTCAACATGGAGCTGCACATGGTGCCGATGTCGACCGACACGCAGGAGCTCGTCTCGCACACGCTGTCCGTCGACCCCTCAGGACCGATCAACGAGCATGTGCGCGACGACCCCTTCGGCAACTCCGTCCAGCGCGTCGACCTGCTCGGGCCGGTCGACCGCGTGGCGATCTCGTTGCGTGCGGAGGTGCGAACCACCGGGGAGCTCGCACAGGAGCCGGTGCTGACGCCACTACTGCGCGCGCTCGCGCTGTCGGAGACGCCGCGCGCGCGCTTCAGCGACGGCGTGGCCGCACTCGCGGCTGAGGTTGGCGACGCCACCAACGCGGTTGAGTACGCCGGCCGGCTGCAACGGGTGATCACCGGCCGCTACGAGTTCGTCGTGGGCCACAGCGAGGTGAGCGACACCGCGGATCACCTGCTCGAGAGCGGACGCGGGGTGTGCCAGGACTTCGTGCACCTGATGCTCGGCGCCTTGCGCATGCGCGGTATCCCCGCGCTGTACGTCAGCGGCTTCCTCGCGCCGATCGATGGCGCGTCCGTGAGCGACGCCGGACACGCCTGGGTGCGCATCTACTCCGACGGCGCGTGGTTTGGATTCGACCCGGCGAACAGCCGGGCCGAGAGCGACCACTACATCGTCACTGCCCTTGGCCGCGACTACGATGACGTGGCTCCGGTTCGCGGCTCGTTTCGCGGAATCGCCGAAGAGTCCTGGAGCGCCACCATCCAGGTCCAGTCGATGTCCTCGGCCGCACAGTGAGGGATTCGCGGTGACTTTCTGCCTGGGCATGAAGACCGAAGATGGTCTGCTGGCGATCGCGGACACGCGCATCACGAGCGGTAACGAGGCCTCGACCGCGAAGAAGATCTCGGTGCACCAGCACCAGGGCTTCGCGATGTTCGCGCTGACGAGCGGCCTGCGCTCGATCCGCGACAAGGCGATCACCTACTTCGACGAGCGGTTGCAGCAGGACGAGACCGACCTCGACAAGATGTACAAGGCGGCGAACGCCTTCGCGAGCGAGATCCGCCGCGTCCGCACCGAAGACCAGCAGTGGCTGGTCGAGGGGGGGCTCTCGTTCGACCTGCACCTCATCCTCGGGGGGCAGCTCAAGAACGACGACACGCACCATCTCTTTCTGATCTACCCCGAGGGGAACTGGATCGAGGTGGGGGTCGCGACGCCATACGTCATCATCGGCGAGACGCGCTATGGCAAGCCCCTGCTCGACCGCGTGTGGCGGCACGATCGACCGCTCAGCCAGGCGCTCCGAGACGGCCTGCTCGCCTTCGACGCGACGCGCACCAGCGCCACGGATGTCGATCCGCCTGTGGACGTGGTGCTGTACACGCGCGGCAGCTTCGCGCTGCACGAGCTCCGCCTGAGCACTGAGGATCTCGATCCGGTCTCGAACTTCTGGAGCACCGAGATCGCTGCCGCCGCCAGCCGCGCGACCGCCATGGTCGAACCGCTGTACCGAAGACTCCAGATCGCGCCGACGAACGGCGGCGAAGCACCCGCTCACGGCGCCGCGACCGCCGGCTAGCCGCCCGCCGCCAGGAGGGACCGCACTCAATGAGCCACGGGACGACACGCCCGCCGCTTCGGATCGGTCGCCGCGAGCGCTCGCGGCGTGACCGGTTCGTGGTCCGCCCCTCGCGCCGCCAGTGACCACACCGTCCCCCGGGTCCGACGCTCTGACATCTTCGCGCCCAGGCCGCACCGGTTTGACGATCGGCGTGTTCCTGCTGCTGCTCGGCGTACCGGCACTCGTCGTGCGGCTGGGGGGCATCGAGCTACCGATCGCACTGCACACGTTCGTGTTCGGCCTGGGCATCCTGGGTGCGGCGTTCGTCTTGGGCGCGGCCGGGGAGGCCGCCGAGCACGATCTGCCTCGCTCGCTCAGCCTCGCGATCCTTGCCTTCGTGGCGGTGCTCCCGGAGTACGCCGTCGACCTGCTGTTCGCGTGGCGCGCGGGGACGGACCCCACGCAGGCGCAGTACGCGGTCGCGAACATGACGGGTGGCAACCGGCTGTTGATCGGCGTCGGCTGGGCCGGTGTGCTCGCCGCCTTCTTCTTCATCCACGGGGGACGCACGATTCGGCTGCCGCGCTCGATCAGCGTCGAGATCGCCGTGCTCGTGATCGCGAGTTTCTACTCGCTGCTGATCCCACTCAAGGGCAACATCAGCCTGATCGACACCGTCGTGCTGTTCTCGCTGATGGGCTTCTACCTCTACCGCATCGCGGGCCAGGCCCGGGTGGAGCCGATGGTCGGCGGACCGATGGCGATGGTCACGTCGCTCAGTCCGTGGCGCCGGCGTTCCGTGGTCGTTGCCTTGTTCGCTTACGCGGGCACCGTCATTCTCGCCTCGGCCGAGCCGTTCGCCGACGGCCTGATTCACACCGGCGTCGAGTTCGGCATCGATGAGTTCCTGCTCGTCCAGTGGCTGGCGCCGCTGGCGTCGGAGAGCCCCGAGTTCCTGGCCGCGATCTACCTCGTCTGGCGCGGCAACGCGAGCGCCGGGCTGACGATGTTGATTGCGTCGAAGGTCAACCAGTGGACGCTACTGATCGGCTCGCTCGCCGTCGCCTTCTCGATCTCCGGTCAGACGCTCGCCGGGCTGCCCATGGATGGCCGGCAGCGCGAAGAGGTGCTGCTCACGGCCGCGCAGTCGCTCTTCGCGGTGATGTTGATCCTCGATCGCCGGCTATCGCCACGCGCGGCGATCCCGCTCTTCGGATTGTTCGTCGTGCAGTTCGTGTTCTTCAGCGAAAGCGTCCGGCTCGTGCTCTCGGGTGTGTACTTCGTGATCGCGGCCGGGCTGCTGCTGCAACGCCGCACGGCGTTCGCGTCCGCGCTGCGTGCCGGGCTGTTTGCCTCACCGGCGCACTTCGCGCGCGGCGATCGGGAGGACGATCACGAGCACGCGGAGGCCGAAAGCCAGCGGCCTCAGCCGCTGTAGACCCAGCCAGTAAACGTCGACGTCAGTGGATCACCGCTGCTCACGACCTCGCCGTCGAGCACCCGTGCGATCACGAGCGTGTGATCGCCCGCCGGGACGAACTCCTGCACGTCGCACTCGACCCACATCAGGGCGTCGTCGAGAATCGGGCAGCCGCGGTCGCTTGTGCGGTAGTCCACGCCGTCGAGCTTGTCGTACTCGCGCCCGGCGGCGGCGTCGCTGCGACCGCGCACCTTGCTCGCGCGGTGCGGCTGCACGAAGCGGGCCGCGAGCGTCATGCCGTTGTTCTGCTGCTTCAGCAGGTTGAGGGTCATCGCCGGATTCGCGCGCAGCTGAGCGAGCGTCGTCGAGTCGTTCTCGAGCGAGACGGCGACGAGGCGCGGGGCGAACGACACCTGCATCACCCAGTCCGCGATCATCGCGCTCGGCCGGCCGTTCGCCGTCGAACCAACGATGTAGATGCCGTACGGGAGCTCGTGCATCGCCTCGCGCACGTCGTCTTCACGCGAGCGGGCCACGCGTCCGGGATAACCGTCGGGAATCGCTTCAGGCATGCGGACATCGCCTCCGGGGCTGCATACTCCACGATACCGACCGCGCGCACTGCGAGCGTGTAGCCTGCGGCGCGATGGCCCGTACATCGCGCGCACCGCGTAACGCCCGGCCCGCGGCGCTCCCCGACGCGGACCGCCTGCTCGCGGAACGCGTGCGCCGACAACACCTCGCCCCGGCGACCCGGCTGCGCGACGCGCGC
>JAQBZW010000002.1 GCA_027622315.1 Chloroflexota bacterium
AGCGCCCCGGGATCCCTGTCGTCAAGGGCGACCCGAAGTACGGTGGCTCGTGGACGTTCACCGCGACCGCAACGTTCAACCAGCACGACATGCACACGGCACTCGCGGCGACCGTCTTCCACGTCATGGGAGAGCGCACGCTGGAGCTCGACGAGTGGACCGGCGACCTGCGCCCGAACGTCGCGGAGAGCTGGGAGGCCGTCGACGCGACGACGATGGTGCTGAACATTCGCCCCGGCATCCAGACGCATGATCGCGCGCCCTGGAATGGGCGCGAGTTCGATGCCGAAGATGTCGCGTTCAACCTGAACCGCACGATCGGACTGACGGCCGACAAAGAAGGCATCCCGCTCACCGCGTTCCAGCGGGCCTCCACGCTCGCCGGTATGGAGAGCGCGGAAGCGACCGACAGTCACACGGTCACGGTCAAGATGGCCAGGCCGACCAGTACCTTCTTCAAGGGCCTGACCGAGATCCGCAATCAACTGATGCCAAAGGAAGTCGTCGACATCGGCTTCGCCGATCCGCTGAAGCTCGGCGGGTTCGGCCCGTACATGATCACCGAGTTCGACTCGGGTGTGAAAGAGGTCTACACCAAGCACCCGAACTACTACCGGGCCGGCGAGCCGTACTTCGACAAGTTCCAGCGAAACGTCGTCCCTGATGCGTCCGCTTCGGTGGCGGCCTTCATCAGCAAGCAGACGAGCGTGTTCGGCGGGAGCAAACAGGACATTGCGACGATCTC
The DNA here is from genome assembly GCA_027622315.1 of Chloroflexota bacterium. GTDB lineage: Bacteria > Chloroflexota > Dehalococcoidia > UBA2979 > UBA2979 > VGNK01. The sequence continues at coordinate 746 of JAQBZW010000002.1, forward strand.
GGCGGCGAACAAGTCGGCCAACCTCTACGAGTACACCGGTGTGAACTGGTTCCACATCCGCCCGAACGTGCAGTAGGGGGCGTTCGGTGACTTCCGTGTACGCAAGGCGATTCAGCTCTCACTGAATTACGCGGAGATCGGCGACGGGTACTACGGGCCGGGTTGGACGCCGACCGCAGTGTTCCACCCCTTCTACCCGGAGGCCTATCCGGTCGAGAAGGTCCAAAGCCTGCCCGGCTACAACATGGCGACCAAGGACGCGGACCGCGCGGAGGCGGCGAAGATGCTCGCTGCCGCCGGCCACGAGAACGGCGCCGGTGTCGACTTCGAGCTGCTGCACCAGACGTCGGACGTCTACAAGGAGAACGCGCTGCGCGTTCAGGATCAGCTGACGAAGCTGTATCCGGACATGCAGATCGCGATCAAGACGCCGCCCGACTCCGCGACCTACGCGAAGCAGCAGTCGGATCGCAATTTCCAGGCCGTGTCCTACACGATTACGACGCTGCCGGACGTCGTGCTCGAGGGCATCTCCCAGTACCACAGCTCAGGCAGCCGCAACTACGGCAACTGGGAGAACGCCGAGACCGACGCCTTGCTCGACCAGGCACTCGGCGAGCTCGATGCGAACGCGCGCAAGGAGATCTTGCTGACGTTCCAGGACAAGTTCATGACGGAATGGCAGCCGCTGATCCAGCTCTACATCGACCCTGAGCGGTACCTGGTGCAGGGCAACATCGGCGGGTTCGACACAACCTCGGGACCGTGGGGCTTCACGGGCTACCGCCTCTACAACAAGGCCGGTCGCTGGTACGAGGTCTAACCGGCCGTCCACGCGACCTCCGTCAACTGCCTGCCGCCCGCCCTCATCACCACCGCCCGTGGTGGTGAGGGCGGGCGGTCCGGTACATGACGCGGCAGACGGCTGGACGCGAACACTCGAGACGGAGACGCACGATGACCCGTTACATCGCACGACGCATGCTCGGCATGATTCCCACGGCGCTCGTGCTGCTGTTCCTCGTTGTCTTGATGATCCGAGTGCTGCCCGGCAACATCGTCGACATCCTGCTCTCAGACTTCGGCGCGAGCGTGTCGAACGAGCAGAAGGAGCGCCTGGCCGAACACCTCGGGCTCTCGGGCTCGCTGCCCGAACAGTACATTCGCTACGTCGCCGGCGTGGCACGCGGCGACCTCGGGCAGTCGCTCTGGGATCAGCGTCCCGTCACCACGATCATCCTTGAACGTGCCCCGGTGACGGCCGAGGTCGCGGTCATCGCGATCGTCTTCTCCGTGATCATCGCGATCCCGATCGGTGTGATCTCCGCGGTGCGGCAGGATTCGCCGATCGACTACATCCTGCGCACCGTCTCGATCCTCGGCATCAGCCTGCCGAGCTTCGTCGTCGCGGTGGCGATCGTGATCTTCCCCGCGCTCTGGTGGGGGAAATCGGTGCCGTTCACGTACACGGGGATCACCGAGAATCCGATCCAGAATCTGATCATCGTCGGACCGCCCGCAGCCGTGCTCGGACTGAGGCTCTCCGCGACGATCGCACGCATGGTGCGCACGACCATGCTCGAGGTCATGCAGCAGGACTACATCCGTACGGCGAAGGCGAAGGGGCTGAACGATTACGGGGTGATCGCACGTCACGCACTGAAGAACGCGCTCATCCCGGTAGTCACGCTGCTGGGCCTGCAGCTCGCGTTCCTCGTCGGCGGATCGGTGATCACAGAGAGCATTTTTGCGCTCCCCGGGCTGGGACGGTTGCTGCTCGAGTCCATCGCGTCGCGCGACTACCCGATCATTCAGGGCGTCGTGGTGGTTGTGGGCTTCCTCGTGATGATCACGAACCTGCTCGTCGACCTCTCCTACGCCTACCTCGATCCCCGGATCCGGTACTCATGAGCCCCGCCACGACCGCTGATCGGAGAGGCTAGCCCAATGGCAACCACTCAGACACAACGCATCCCTGGCGAGGGCGTGTTCGCGGACGAACCCAGTCTCGCCCAGCGCGTGCTGAGCGCCTCCACGAAATTCGTGCGACGCAAGCCGCTCGGCGCGTTTGGCGCACTGATGATGACCGTGCTCATCCTCGTGGCGGTGTTCGCCAACGTGCTCGCGCCGTACGACCCGGTCTCGCAGAATCAGAGCGTCGCCCTGCAGGGCCCCAGCGCGTCCCACCTCGCTGGGACCGATCAGTTCGGGCGTGACGTGATGAGCCGCCTGATCCACGGCGCGCGTGTGTCGCTCTACGTCGGTGTCGGCGCGACGTTGCTCACGCTGATCCCGGCCACGTTGCTCGGCATCTTCACCGCCTACGTCGGCGGAACGACGGACTACCTGATCCAGCGCGTCGTCGACGCCGTTCAGGCGATCCCCGGACTGATCCTGCTGATCGCGATCGTCACGGTGCTCGGGTCGAACCTAATCAACATCATCATCGCGCTTTCCTTCGGGGGCATCCTCACGAACTCGCGCGTGATGCGCGGGGCGACGATGCAGATCGCGCGCAGCGATTACGTGGAGGCGGCGCGCCTGCTCGGCGCCAAGGACGTGCGCGTCATGCTGCAGCACATCCTCCCGAACATCATGCCGCCGATCATCGTGCTCGCATCCCTCGGGTTCGGGAACTACATCCTCGCCGAAGCCTCGCTGAGCTTCCTCGGCTTCGGCATCCAGCCGCCGGCCGCGTCGTGGGGCAACATGCTCTCGTCCGAGGGGCGCCGCTACATGTACGCCGCGCCGTGGCTGCTGTGGGGTCCCGCGATCGCGCTCAGCCTCGTCGTGTTCGGCATGAACATGTTCGGCGACGCCCTGCGCGACGTGCTCGACCCGCGCCTCCGCGGAGCGCAGTAGCGGGCGGACCGGACGCCGGCACTGGGCCTGCGCGCGGCGGCGCGGCCCAGGTGTCGAGTAGCAAGCACGAAACGAGAGCGCGTCCGGAACCCCGCCCCCGGGCGCGCTCTCGTCCCGCGGCTACTCGACCCGACGCACGCGCGTCGGTCAGGACCGCTGCCGGACGGTCAGGCCTGGCGCCCACGCGTTGTTGGGGGCGATCCGCGCTGCCGCGCACATACGCACACAGGCGATGCGATGCGCGCAAGCACACCCGCGCGCCGGCGCCGTGAGCGCCGTTCCGGTGTCGACTTCCATTGCGAAAGAACCTCTCGGTTCCTCCGACGCCGCCGGGGTGAGCTGACGGGCTACGGCGGGAGTTGCCGTCTCACTTCGTCACTCACCGCCCGTGCGACGAGCCGAAGCCGAGTTCGCCCCTGGAGTTCGTGGTTCCCCCGTCCCCGCGGTCACCCGCGGGATTAGGCGTGTCTGCCGACCCGAACGGATCGTCTGTGTGCTGCGTCGTAGGGTCAATGCCCGGCGCAAGATCTGCTCGAGCGCGCAGCGCTTCAGCCTCCGAACCGCTCCGCGATCAGCTCCCGTGCCACTGTGCGGTCGTCCCACGGGTGGGAGCCGTCCGCGCGCTCGATGCTCTGCTCGTGACCCTTGCCCGCCACCAGCACGAGGTCGCCGCTCGTCGCGATCGCGAGCGCGCGCGCGATTGCTTCGCGCCGATCCACGACGCGCTCGAACCGCTCGCCCTCGGCCGCTCCCCCGGCACGCATGGCTGACGCAATCTCGTCGACGATCGCGTCCGAGGGTTCGGAGCGGGGATCCTCTTCGGTGATGACCGCAAAGTCGGCGCCGGCCGCGACCGCTGCACCGAGGCCGCTTCGGCGGTCACGCGCTCGCTCGCCGGCCGCGCCGAAGACCACGATCAGCCGGCCGTCGACGATCGGCCGCAGCGTCGCGAGCACCTGGCGCATGGCGTCAGGCGTGTGCGCGTAGTCGACGATCACGCCGAACGGCGCACCTGCGATCGGCTCCATGCGCCCGGGGACGCCGCGGCACGCGGCCACGCCGGACGCAGCGAGCCGCGCGTCGAGCCCGAGCGCCGCGGCGGCGGTGATCGCGGCCGTCGCGTTCGCGACGTTGAAGCGACCGGGGAGCCGCACGCTCGCCTCGACGGACTCCTCGCCGGTGGAGACGACGAAGGTCGACCCGTCCGGCCACAGCATGACGTCCTCGGCGCGGACGTCCGCGTCCGCGTCGAGCGCATACGTGACGGCCTGTACGCGCGTCAGGCCGGCGAAGTAGCGCCAGCTCGGGTCATCTGCGTTGAGAATCGCGCGCGGCCGCACGGCGGCGGGACCCGCCTTGGCGCCGCCCTCGCCGAGCCCGCCGAACAGGCGGCCCTTCGCACGGCGGTAGACGTCCATCGTGCCGTGGAAGTCCAGGTGATCGCTGCTGAGATTCGTGAGCACGCCGACGTCGAACGCGCACTGGTCCAGTCGATGCAACTCGAGCCCGTGCGAGGTCGCCTCGACCACGGCATGCGTGCACCCGGCCGCGACCATGTCCCCCAGCAGGCGCTGCACGACGTTCGCCTCCTGCGTGGTCAGGCGCGGCAGCCCGGTCACGGTCTCGCCGCCGATCCGCGACTCGATCGTGGTCAGCAAGCCGGCGGTCACGCCGGCGCCAGCCAGTGCGGCGTGTGTGAGGAATGCGGTTGTCGACTTCCCGTCCGTGCCTGTGATGCCCACCATCGCGAGCCGGCGCGCGGGGTAACCCTCGTGCGCCGCCGCGAGCGCCGCGAGCGCCGCTCGCGGATTCGCGACGGAGACGGCAGGGACGCCCGTGCGCTCGCCGAGGTCGGACCGACCCTTGGCGAACACCAGCGCGGCAGCGCCGGCGGCCACAGCCGCGGCGGCAAAGTCGTGCCCGTCTGCGCGCGCGCCGGGGATGCAGACGAAGAGATCGCCCGGCCGGACCTGTCGCGAGTCGTGCGCGATCGCGCGCACGGCGGGCAGTGCGGCGACCGCGTCCGCGGGGACACCTTCGTCCGCCAGTGCGTCTCGCCAGTCGCCTCGCGGTGGTTCGGTGGTCATGGTGTCGATCCTAGGGCCCGTGCTCCGTGTGACCGAATGCCGACACGTCCTCCCGCGATGCGGATGCAGAAGCGGACGCCGCGATCGCCTCGCCGCTTGCGGCGAGCGTGAGCGCTGGAGAAACTACTGCGCGCGACTGAACGACGCACGGAAGGATTCCTGCTTGATCGAGTTGACCGATGAGATGCGCGACGCGCTCGCGAGCGCCCTGACCGACCGCATGCCCGTGATCATGACGTATGTCGACGCGGAGGGGCAGCCGCACCTCTCGTTCCGCGGGACGGCGCAGGTCTTCAGCAAGGACCAGCTCGGGGTGTGGGCACGCAACCCTGCTGGTGGCCTGCCCGGGGCGATGGCGGCGGGCACGAACCCGAAGGTCGCGTTGCTCTATCGCAACACGGAAACGCGCGTGGCCTGGCAGTTCCTCGGCCGCGGGCACGTCGTGACGGATGAGGCGGCGCGGAACCAGATCTTCGACAGTTCGCCCGAATTCGAGCGCAACCAGGACCCGGAGCGCAAGGGCATCGCGATCGTGATCGACGTCGATCGGGTGGTCATGCGCGGCGAGGTGATCATGGAGCGCTAGCGCGCCGCCGCGCGCTTGCCCCGCGCTTGCGGACGCGCGGAGGCATCGGCCCGCTTCTCGCGCGGCCGTGAACCATGGGCTACCAGGGGGCCTGTAAGCCGAATTCTGTACCGCGTCGCCCTGCCCGGGGCGGCGCGGCGGTGGCCATCCATCTACGACGACGGTTGCCCGCCGCCTCCTGCGGCCTACCCGGGAGCAGGGCCGGACGTCCCCTTCGCGCTCCCCTATTTGGCCTTGCTCCGAGTGGGGTTTACCCGGCCGCCTCGTCTCCGAGACGCCGGTGCGCTCTTACCGCACCATTTCACCCTTGTCCGTCCGACGAGCGGACGAACGGTATGTTTCTGTGGCACTTTCCGTCGGCTCGCGCCGCCCGGCCGTTAGCCGGCACTCTGTCCGGAGGAGTTCGGACTTTCCTCCCGTCCCTCCGACAAGCGGAAGGACCGGCGGCCACCCGGCCCCCTGGCCCCCTCAGCGTATCGAAGCCCAGCCGTACCCGCCGAAGCGCGACCAGCTACGGCAATCGGCGCATGATCTGGAGGTCGTCCGCCGGGAGCTCCACGACCCAGCGGTGCACGTCGGCCACGCGCAGGACCTCGTACGGCCGGGCCGCCACCTCAACCAGCACGCGTGGTCCCGCGGCCTCTGGCTCGAGCACCAGCGTGTGCGTGTTCCCGAAGGCCAGGTCTTCCACCACCCCGGCGACGAAACAGTTCTCGGGCAGATCGCCGTCCGGGTGCAGGCGTCGCAGGTTGCAGCGCTCGGAGCGGATGCCGACGTCGACCGGCCCGTTCAGCCGGCTGTCGTCCGGCAGCCGCAGCGGCAACCCGGCGACCACGACGTCGCGTCCGTCGGCGGTGCCCGGCCAGAGATTGCGGACGCCGGTGAGCTCCGCGACACGCCGCGAGAGCGGGCGCCGGAAGACACGGTCGCGAGTGTCGAGCTGGAGGATGCGCCCGCCGTCGATCACGGCGATGCGGTCGGCGAGCAGATGGGCCTCGCGCAGATCATGCGTGACGAAGAGGATCGGGAGCGCGAGCTCGCGATGCAGCCGCACGAGCTCGCTGCGCAGCCCCTCGCGCAGCGCCTCGTCCAGCGCGGAGAACGGCTCGTCGAGCAGCAGGACGTGCGTGGGCCGCACGAGCGCCCGCGCGAGCGCGACCCGCTGCTGCTGGCCGCCCGACAGCTGATGCGGCCGCCGGTCGTCCAGGTCCTCGATGCGTAGCAACGCACGCAGGTCCGCCCAGCGCCGCTGCGCCTCCGCGCTGCGCTCCACGCCGATCAGCACGTTGTGCCGCACGTCGAGGTGGGGAAAGAGCGCGGCGTCCTGCACCACATAGCCCGCCCGCCGAGCCTGCGGTGGAAGCGCGATCCCGCGCGCCGCGTCGAACACCACCGTGTCGGCGATCGCGATGCGCCCGCGCTGCGGGCGTTCGAGCCCTGCGACCGCGCGCAGCGTGACCGTCTTGCCCGCCCCCGAGTGGCCGTAGAGCACGAGCAGCTCGTCGCCGGCGGAGAGCGTGACGTCGTACGTGAACCCGCCGACGGCGCCAGCGATCTCGATCTCGACCGTCACGCGGGCGTCACCGGTACGGCCCCACGGCGTTCGTGTAGCGATGGAGCAGCAACAACAGCAGGAGCGCGAAGCCCACGAGGATCACCGCGATCGAGACCGCGCCGGCGAGCCCCGCGCTCGACTCGAATGCGGTGACGATCGCGAGCGGCATCGTCTGGGTCTTGCCCGGCAGCGAGCCCGCGAACAGCAGCGTCGCGCCGAGCTCACCGAGCGCACGCGCCCAGCAGAGCACAGCGCCACCGGCCAGCGAGGGCCACACCAGCGGCAACGTCACGCGCCGGAACGTGGTCCAGCGCGACAGTCCCAGCGTGTATGCCACGCCCTGAAAACGCGGATCGGTACCGGCGAACCCGGCGTACGCGGACCTCAGGTAATAGGGACCGGCGACGAACAACTGCGCGATCACCACGGCGGCCGTGGTGAATGACAGCGAGATGCCCGCCTCCGCGAGCGGTTCGCCGAGGTAGCCGCGCCGACCGAAGACCGTGAGCAGCGCGATGCCGGAGACGACCGGCGGAAGCACGAGTGGCAGATCGAGCAGCGTCGCGGCCAGCCGGGCCCAGCTCGCGCGTGACGACGCGAGCGCGTACGCGAGCGGCGTGCCGAGCACGATCGCCAGTGCCAGCGCAAACGTGGCGGTCATCACGGAGAGCCGGAGCGCCGTCCACGTACTGCCCGCACGCAGCTGCGCCCCCACGTCGCCGTCGCTCGCCGCACGGACCAGCAGGCCGACCAGCGGCACGATGAAGAACAGCGCGAACGCCGCCGGCAAGACGACCCAGGCGTGCCGCAGCACCGTCGCCCTCGGACGCGCGCTGGTGACCATCATGTGCTCACCGCGCGCCGTTCGATCCACTGCCCATGACGCGCGGCGCAGCCGTCACCGTGGCGTCGGCAGCGGGGATGAAGCCGGCCGCCGCGAACGCCTGCTGCGCGTCGGCACCAAGCAGGTAGTCGAACACCGACGCCGCGGTCGATGACGCGCCGGTGAGCACGATCACGTATCGGTTCGAGGGCACGTGCAGCGATGGCGGCAGCGCGATCGCGATCGCGGCGGGGGCCGCGGCGAGATCCGTGCGATACACGAAGGCGGCATCCGCCTCACCGAGCTCGACCCGCGACAGCACAACGCGCACGTTCGGGTCTTCGGTCACCACGTTGCCGCGAATCGCGGCCGTCAGCGTCGGCTCCATGAGCTCGAGCGTGCGCTGCGTGAGCTGGCCGATGGGCACGTCCGGCGCGCCGATCGCGATCCGCACGCCCGGGCGGCCGAGGTGATCGAGGCTCGCGATCCCGGAGTCGGCGCGCGCCGCGATCACCAATTCGTTTTCGATCAGCGTGGCGGCCTCCGTCGCGTGACCACGGGCGAGCAACCGCTCGGCCTGGTCCGGGTTCGCCGAGATGAAGATGTCGGCGCGGGCGCCCTCTTCGATCTGCGTCGCAAGCGTTTGCGACCCCGCGAACTGGTAGCTCAGCACCACACCGGGGTGACCGCGCTCGAACCCGGCCAGGACAACAGGTAGCACATCCTGGAGCGAGGACGCGGCGAATACGTGTACCGACTCGCGGTCGCCTCCCCCGCCACACGCGGTGAGCAGGAGCACGGCGGGCAGCAGCAGGACGGCGAGCGATCTGCGACTCACGGGCGCCATCCTACCGAGGAAGCCATCGGGGGTCATGGCGCCGTGCCATATGCGCCGTCAAGGCGCGAACGCCACCCGCACCTCATCCTCGAGCACGATGATCTCGCGCACGAGCTCGCCCATGCGCACCCGGCGCGCGTGGTCGTCGAGTCGCGGCCAGTCATAGACGAGATTCGCGCGCGCGGCGCGGACCGCGCCCGCGCCGCCGCCCGTGAGCGCACCGGGCCGCGAACGTGCCTGCGCTGTGCGCGCTTCGAGTGCCAGCAGCTCGAGCGCGAGCGCCGCGCCATGACGATCGAGCTGCTCGGCGGTCCACTGCCCCGACGAGCGCCGGTCGATCATGTGATCGAGCTCGCGCTGGAGCGCACGCGTCCGCGCGCTCCCCACGTCGACGGCATCCGGCTCGGCAAGCAGCGGCGCGCGTTCAACGCCGCGCGCCAGCTCGAACAGCACGGCATCTTCGAGTTCCTCCGCATGCCGCGTATGCGCACGACAGCGACCTTGCGCCATCGCCGCGCCGCAGCGGTAGTACCGATGTTCGCCGCCGCCGGAGATGATCCGGCTCGCACCGACGAGGCCGGCGCCACAGTACCCGCAGCGCGCGACCCCGGACAGCGCGTACTCGCGCCTGCGGCCGGCGGTCGCACCGGGCGTCCGCCGCTCGACCGCGCGTCGCGCGGCCGCGCGGAACGTTTCCGCCGTCACGAGCGCGGCATGCGCGCCGGCGATCGTGATCCCGAGCCGCCGGTACAGACCCGTATACGCAGGGTTCCGCAACAGGTCCCTGACCGACGCCATGTTCCATGCGCCGCCGCGCCGAGTGACCACGCCGTCTGCGTTCAGTCGCGTGGCGATGCGCCGGATGCCCTCGCCGTCGTCGACGTACCACTCGAAGATCTGACGGACCACGGGCGCTTCATCCGGATCCGGGACGAGGCGGCTGCGGCCGCCGTTCGCCGCATCCCCGCGTTCGATGCGATAGCCGTACGGAACACGTCCCAACGGCTCGCCACGGATCGCGCGCCGGCGCATCCCCTCCAGCGTGCGCTCGCGCCGTCGATCGGCGGCGCCGCGCGCGTTCCACGCCGCCATCAGCGCGTCGTCCGGCGCACGACCGTCCGCGACCCTGAGCTCGGCGCCGCACGCCGCGAGCTGTAGGGCGCGTGTCCATTGCGCGCGCACGCTCGCGCCAAGCACGGCAACCTCCGCCACCACAACCACGAGCGCAGGCTCGGGTCTGGCCGCGTGCGCGCGCTCGAGGATGCGCCGGAGGACGGGGCGATCGTCGCCGGCGTGATCCTCGAAGGGAACGCTGGCGTGCAGACCGAGGCGGCTGCAGAAGTCGAGTACCGCTGCGCGTTGAGCGTCCACGCTAAGCGCCGCGGGCGCGTCCGGGATCTCGCAGAGGTAGCCGATCACATTCATGGCGGTGTACGTCGAGTGTAGGTGGCGCGCCGCCGGTGCTACGATCCGCGCACCCTCTCAAAGGATCCCTCCTGTGATCATCAACGTTTCGACGCTGCTCAGCGAGCCGCTCGGGAGCAACCGCGACTACCACCCCGTGGGCGAGCTTGTGTCCGTGCCTGACTCCGGGTTCGAGCGCACGGTCTCCGCCGATCTGCACCTCATCCGCTCGCCGCGGGGGGTGCTCGTCTCCGCGCGGGTCGACTACGACGTCGACGCCGACTGCGCGCGCTGTGCCCGACCGATCGCGCTCGCGCTCGTCGTGAGCTTCGACGAGGAGTACGTCCACGTCGAAGATCCCGGCGCGACGGCGCGCGGCCGCAGCGTCGACGCGGACGACTTTCTGATCGACGAGCACCGGCATCTCGACCTCAGCGAAGCCGTGCGGCAATATGAAGCCTCGGCGCTTCCGCTGCACCCGCTCTGCCGTCCCGATTGTCGTGGGCTCTGCCCGACATGCGGCGCGGATTTGAACGAAGCGGAGTGCGCGTGTCGCGCCGGCCGAATCGATGAACGCTGGGGGGCGCTCGGCATACTCGCCGAGCAGCTCCGGACGACGGAGGATCGCCATGGCAGTCCCGAAGCGTAAGACGCCGAAGTCGCGACAGCGGAGCCGCCGCAGCCACCACGCGCTCTCGCTGCCCACGCTGGTTGCCTGCTCGACGTGCCGCTCCATGCGCATCAATCACCACCCATGTAAGGTCTGCGGCACCTACAACGGGCGCCAGGCGCTGCGCCAGGACGAGCCCGCAAGCTAGCCTCGCTCCGGACGCCCGCCTCGGCTTCGCGCCACGCTGCGCCGTGGGCATTCACCGTGCGACGGCGTCCGCGCGGCATGGCGAGGAGACACTGTCGTGATCGATCTGGGGCTCAACGACCTGCCGCCTTCGTCCTCCATCGCGTGGCTGTTCCCGGGCCAGGGCGCGCAATTCGTCGGCATGGGCCGCGACCTCTGTGACGCCTCCCCCGAAGCTCGCGCCGTGTTTGCCGCGGCAGATGACGCACTGGGATTCTCGCTGTCGAGCCTCTGCTTCGACGGCCCCGAGGACGCGCTCACCCAGACCGTGAACACGCAGCCGGCGCTGGTCACGCACGCGATCGCCGCGCTTGCCGCCGGCGTTGCCGCCGGTGTGGTGACCGAGCGCCCCGCGTTCGTGGCCGGGCACTCGCTCGGCGAGTACGCCGCGCTGATCGCGGCAGGCGCCGTCGACTTCGAAGACGGCGTACGGCTCGTGCGCGAGCGTGGGCGGCTCATGCAGACCGCCTGTGACGCCGAGCCGAGCACGATGGCCGCGATCATCGGCCTCGAGCCGGACGCATTGCGCACGATCTGCGCCGAGCACGGCGCATCGCTCTGCAACGTGAACGCACCCGGCAACATCACCATCGGCGGCACGGTGGCGGCCGTCGGCGCCGCGAGCGAGGCGGCAACCGCCGCCGGCGCGTCCCGCGTCGTCCCGCTGACGGTCTCCGGCGCCTTCCACACGCCGCTCATGCAGAGCGCCGCGGAGGGCATGCGCGGCGCGCTCGCCGCGGTGAGCTTCCGCGACCCCCACCCACCGGTAATCTCGAACGTCACGGCGCAGCCACTCGGCCGAGGGAGCGCGTTTGCCTCCGAACTCACCGATCAGATCACCAGTCCGGTGCTCTGGCTCGACTCCGTGACGGCGATGACGGGCCGCGGCGTGAGCGCGGTCATCGAGTTCGGTCCCGGCCGCGTGCTCACCGGCCTCGTGCGCCGTATCGATCGCGAGGTCGCGCTGCGTAACATCGGTGCGGCGGAAGATCTGACGGCGAAGGAGCCGAACGCATGACCGGAGAGCACGTCGATCCGCGATCGCTCGCCGGGCGCACCGCGATTGTCACCGGGGGCGGACGCGGGATCGGCCGCGCAATCGCGCTCGAGCTCGCTCGCGCCGGCGCGAACCTCGTGATCACGTATCGCGAAAACCGCGCCCTCGGAGACGCCACTGCGAGAGAGCTGCGGGCTGAGGGCGTCGGCTGCGTGGTCACACAGGTCGATGTGCGACGCGGCGGTGACCTCGATCGCATGGTCGAAGAGGCGCGCCAGACGTTCGGCGGCGTCCACATCCTCGTCAACAACGCGGGCATGCGCGCCGACAACCTGGTCATGCGCATCACCGACGAGGCATGGGATCAGGTCCTGGATACCAACTTGCGTGGCACCTTCCTCGCGACGAAGGCCGTGCTCCGGCACATGATCCGCGCCCGCTGGGGCCGCATCATCAACATGACCTCTGTCGTCGGTCTGTCGGGCAACGCCGGCCAGGCGAACTACGCCGCCGCGAAGGCCGGCATGCTCGGCTTCACACGCTCCGTCGCACAGGAGGTCGCCTCGCGGAACATCACGGTCAACGCGGTGGCGCCCGGCTTCGTCATGACCGACATGACCGCCGGGCTGTCGGACGAGCAGAAGGAGGCGATCCTCGGGCGCATTCCGATGCGTCGCTTTGCGCAGCCGGAAGAGATCGCCCCGCTCGTCGCCTTCCTCGCATCTGAAGCGGCGGCGTACATCACAGGCCAGACGATCACGGTCGACGGCGGCCTGGTGATGTCCTGACCGTGGCGGCGATGGTTGCCGGGTCCCGCCGCCGATCGCGCATCGCTGCGTTCCAGGCGCTGTTCGAGTCGGATGTCTCGGAGCGCGATCCGCTCGAGATTCTCGGCCGGCAGCTCGACGACGCGAATCTGGGCGTTGAGGCGCGGGCGTTCGCGCGCGCGCTGGTCGTGGGCGTCATCACCGCGCGCGGCGCAATCGACGATGTCATCCGCCGCTACGCGCCGGCATTTCCGCTCGAAGACATGGCGCCGGTTGATCGCAACGTGCTGCGCCTTGCAATCTACGAAGTGCTCTTTGATAATCGCGGCGCTCCGCTCCGCGTTGCCATCAACGAGGCAGTGGAGATCGCCAAGGGGTACGGTTCCGAATCGTCCGGGCGGTTCGTCAACGGCGTGCTGGGGGCGGTAGCACTCCAGGCGGCGGAAGGTGACGGTCCGGAACACGAACCGGACGTTCCCGAGTCCGCCTCCGGAGACTAGTGTCCTCAGCGCGAGGGATTATCCAGACACCCGGTCGTCGCCGTACCGGGGCGCGCACAGGGAGGGAAGGGCGACTGTGGCCACCGTCTATGAGCGAGTGCGCTCGCTGATCGTGGAGCAACTCGGGGTTGAGGACGAGGAGGTCACACCGAACGCCTCATTTGTCGACGACCTGAATGCCGATTCGCTCGACCTTGTCGAGTTGATCATGTCGATCGAGGAAGAGTTCTCGGGCGATGGCGTGGAACTGGAAATCTCAGACGAAGACGCCGAGAAGATCCAGACCGTGCAGGACGCCATCGACTACCTCAAGGACAACGGCATCGACGACAACTGAGCCCGGCTCAGCTGTTGCGCCGTCGCCCCGGCAGGTCCGTACGGACTGCCGGGGCGTATCATTTCCACATGAATGTCTTTGGCGTCGGACCGGGTGAGGCGCTTCTCGTCCTCGTGATCGGCCTCATGGTGGTCGGACCGGGACGCTTCCCCGAAATCGCTCGCGAGGCCGGACGCTGGTATCGCCTTGCCCGTCGATATTCGACGGAAGTGATGTCCGACGTCCGTGCGGCCGTCGACGAACTCGAGGGCGAGGTAACCGCGCCCGGCGAGGACCTGCGTTCCATCCGTGAGATCGGCACCGAATTCCGCAACGAACTGCGTGAGGCTGGTCGCTCGGTCAGCGAGATCGGCCGTGAGACTCGCGCGGTCGCCGAGCACGAGACATCGCGAGCGCTGGCTGCAGGCAATGCACCCGCGCCTACATCCGCCACAGCGAACGCGAGCGCGACCGTGACAGATATGCCTGCAACGACCGTCGCCGTGGAGGACGCTGAAGCAACGCACGAGGCCTCACCCGCCGCCGCGGAAGCCGAGGCCGGTGAGCCGGCGGCGCCGGTCTCGATCCGTCCCTCCAAGCGTGCCCGTCCCGGGGCGCCCGTTGATCCCTTCGAGACGCTGGCGGCCAAGCGTGCGCGCGACGCCGACGGCGGCGATAGCGCTCAGACTTAGCGAGCCGGACGCCCAGTGGCCGTAGACCCCGTCGAACCGATCGCGACCGCCCCGGAGGAATCCGAGGGCGGGACGATGACGCTGCTGGAGCACCTCCAGGAGCTACGCGGCCGTGTCGCCTGGTCGGGCGCTGCGGTCTTCGCCGGGATGCTCCTCTTTTTCATCCCGCCGGTCGGCTTCGCCTCGATCGATTTCCTGCTCCGCCCCGCGACCGATCAGATCCCCAACTTCCGCGCCCAGGCGATCTCGCCGATGGAGAACATCGTCGTGTACTTCCGCGTGGCGCTGCTCGGCGGTGTCGCGCTCGGCATGCCGATGCTCGTCTACCAGGTGCTGCGCTTCGTGACCCCGGCGCTGACTCCCGGCGAGCGGCGCTGGGTGCTGCCCGTGGTCGTAGCCAGCTCCGGCATGTTCGCGCTCGGCCTCGCCTTCGGCTACCTGATCATGCTTCCCGCCGCATACGGCTTCCTCTTCAAGTTCGGGAACGAATTCGCCGACATCACGCCCACGATCAGCAGTTACATCGACCTCACCACGCGGCTGCTGCTCGTCTCTGGTGTCGTCTTCGAGACGCCGATCGTAATCATGGGCCTGGCAAAGTTCCGGCTGGTGACCGCGCGGAAGCTCTGGGGCTGGTGGCGCTGGGCGCTGCTCGGCGCGTTCATCCTCTCCGCCGTGCTTACGCCTACGCCGGACCCGGTCACACAGACGCTGGTCGCGATGCCGATGGTGGTGCTGTACTTCGTAGGCATCGGACTGGCGTGGCTCATTCGGCGCTAGCTGCTTCTGCCCGAACTCAGAAATGTTAAACTGCGTACCCACGCACACCGATCCGTTGCCTCGGCTCCGGCCCGATGCTACGCTCGCTCGTGATCATTCCCCCCTCCCCGCCCGTCGCGAGGACGCCCGTGGCTGCCATGAACGAGCGAGTGAACAGCACCCTCACCCTCGAGACGCCCGTCCAGGCGCCTCCGCAGTTGCGACCGCTGTACCAGGTTGATGAGCGGCTGGCGCCGCTCTACGCAGAGATTGCCGATTGCCCACGCTGCCCGCTCGCGCGCACCCGCTCGCGGACCGTGCCCGGCTCCGGGCCGGTCGACGCTCGCCTGATGCTGATCGGCGAAGGGCCCGGGCAGCGTGAGGACGAGCTCGGGCTGCCC
The DNA here is from genome assembly GCA_027622315.1 of Chloroflexota bacterium. Taxonomy (GTDB): domain Bacteria; phylum Chloroflexota; class Dehalococcoidia; order UBA2979; family UBA2979; genus VGNK01. The sequence continues at coordinate 16,189 of JAQBZW010000002.1, forward strand.
TTCGTTGGACGCGCTGGCCAATTCCTCGACGAGCTACTCGCGAGCATCGGGTTCGAACGCGCCGAGGTGTACATCGCGAACGTCGTGAAATGCCGGCCTCCGGGTAACCGCGATCCGCTGCCGGAGGAGCTCGCGGCGTGTGGCGACTACCTGGAACGCCAGATCGAAATCGTCGACCCGCTCGTGATCGCGACGCTCGGGCGCTTCTCGATGGCGCGCTGGTTCGCCGACGCGCGGATCAGCCGCATCCACGGTGCGATCGCGAGCTTCGACGGTCGTACGGTGATTCCCATGTATCATCCAGCGGCCGCGCTCCGGAACCCCGCGCTCCGGGACGTCATGAAGCGGGACTTCGCGAAGCTCCCGGCGCTGCTCGCCGATCAGGCGCACACGCCGGCGGCGGCACTGACGAGTTCAGTCGCCGAGGCAACGGTGCCCACGCCCGAACCGCCGGCCGCAATCGCCGAGACGCCCCGCCCGGTGCCGCACGTCTTCGGCACCCCCCTGCCCAGAACCGAAGCGATCGAAGAAACAACAGCGGACGAACCCGAGTGGCGGGATCCGCCCCAGGAGCGCCTCTTGTGACACCTTCCCCCAACGACTCGCTGCGAGTCATCCCGCTTGGTGGCCTCGGCGAAATCGGCCGAAATATGATGCTGTACGAGTACGGCGACGACATGATCGCCGTCGACGTCGGCCTCATGTTCCCGGACGCCGAGCACCTCGGTGTCGACCTGATCATCCCCGATATTTCTTATGTCATGGAGGATCCGTCGCGGCTGAAGGCCGTCTTCCTGACTCATGGCCACGAGGATCACATCGGCGCCGTGCCCTTCCTGCTCCGTGAGCTCAACGTGCCGGTCTTCTGCACGCGCCTCACCCGTGGGCTCGTCCAGGTGAAGCTGAAGGAACAGGGTCTCCTCGACTCGACGACCGTGACGGTCGTCGAGTCCGGTCAGACCGTGACCATCGGCGAGTTCGCCGTCGAGTTCTTCACGGTCGCCCACTCCATTCCCGACGCGGCCGGGTTGATCATCCACACGCCCCTCGGCCCGATCGTGCACACCGGAGACTTCAAGATCGACCACACCCCGGTGATGGGCCAGCACACCGACCTCACGCGTCTCGCGGAGATCGGTCGCGAAGGCGCGCTGCTGCTCTGCGCGGACTCCACGTACGCCGAGATGGAGGGCTACACGCAGTCCGAGCAGCGGGTCGCGGAGACGCTCGATCGCGCGATCGGCGATGCGCCGGGGCGCGTGGTCGTGACCACGTTCGCCTCGCTGATCTCACGCGTCCAGATGGTGATCGACGCCGCCGAGCACCATGGCCGTCGCGTGTTCGTGACCGGCCGCTCGATGGTGAACAACGTGCAGATGGCGCGCGACCTGGGCTACCTGCGCACGCCCGGCAACATCCTGATGTCGGTCTCCGAGATGCGCGACCACCCTGACGCGAAGACCGTGATCATCTGTACGGGCTCGCAGGGTGAGCCGACATCGGCGTTGACGCGCATGGCGAACGGCTCGCACCAACACGTCAAGATCCACGAAGGCGATACGGTCATCCTCTCCTCGAACCCGGTGCCCGGGAACGAGAAGTTCGTCTATCGCAACATCGACGCGCTCTTTGAGGCCGGCGCGGACGTGATCTACAACCGGCTCGCGGACGTACACGTGCGCGGCCACGCGTCCCGTGAAGAGCTCAAGATCATCCACCGCATCGTGCAGCCCGAATACTTCGTGGGCATCCACGGCGAGTACCGGCATCTCGTCCTCCACCGACAGCTCGCGATCTCGCTCGGCATGCCGCCTGAGAACGCGTTCGTCATGACCGACGGCGACGTGCTCGAGATCGGCGACGACACCGCAGCGATCGTCGACAAGGTGTCGGCCGATTACGTGTACGTCGACGGGCTGGGCGTCGGCGACGTCGACCAGATCGTGCTCCGCGACCGCCAACACCTCGCCTCGGACGGGCTGTTCGTGGTCGTCGCCGCGGTAGACAGACGCACGGGCATGCTCACCGGACCGCCTGAAGTGATGTCTCACGGCTTCGTCGGTCCCGAGGAGGAGCAGGCACTGCTCGATGGTGCCCGCCAGATCGTGGTCGATACACTGGGCGGCGAGGAGCGCAAGGTCGACTGGCGTGCCTTGCACGAGACGTTGAAGGACGACGTGGCGGCATACTTGCACCGGCGGACCCACCGCCGGCCGCTCGTGATCCCGGTAATGCTGGAGGTATAGCCGCGGGCACATAGACACGTTCAAGACGACGCGTTCGGTCTGGCGGGGGCGAACGCGCACGAGGAGTAGTAGAGCGATGGCTCGAACGAAGACCCGCCGCCCGCGCGCGACACGCGCGCGCTCCGTTCGCGGGTTTCCTGACCTCCATACATTCTGGCGCGCCATGACGCGCCCGGAGCTTGTCGGGACGCTGCTGGTCGTCGTCGCCGTCGCGGCGATTGCCTACCTCGTGCCTCCGCTCGCGCGACTGCTTCCGGAAGCGCGCGACCGCAGCGTGGAAGCGCTCGGATTGCACGCCTTCACGACGGCGGTGATCGTCGCGGCGATTGGGCTGGTGCTTGCGGCGCGCCGTCAGCACTGGCTGGTCCGCCACCGCCGCCACCTCGCCGGATTGGCCGCGGCGCTCGTCTTCCTCGCCGGCATCCTCGGCCGCTGGTATCCGATCACCCGTGTGGGCGGCGTGGACCTCAGCGTCCACTCCGCCGGCGGCGACGCCGCCCGCCTGCTGACGACCGGCGGCGTCGGACCGCTGGTCTGGATCGCCGCGTTCCTCGCGGCGTTCGCGTTGCTCTGGCCACGCACCACCGCCCGCCTCGCGCGAGCGACGCCCGGTCGTGTGGGTTACGCGCTCGCGTGGCTGTGGGCCCTCGGGCTGCATCGGTCCCTGGGTCGAGGCCTCCTCGCCGGCGGCCGCGGCGCGGGACGGCTGATCGCCCGCTCGCGGGGCGAGCGTGAGCACAGACCCACAATCGAGGACGAGATCGAGGCGATGCTCGCCGGTCAGGCCGCGCCCGCGTCGGCGGAGCCGCCGCCCGAGATCGCGCCGGCGGTCGCAATCACCGAACCCGAGTCGGACATCGAGCACGCCGCCGAGCCGGCGACGTCGGGACGCGGCCGTCGCCGCAAAGCGTCGCAGCTGCCGATGGATCTCGAGACGCCCGCCGGCGCCCTCCGCCACTCCGCGGACGGCTGGCAGATCCCGCCGATCAACATCCTGAAGTTGATCCCGCCCGGCAAGGGCAGTGCCGTGGACAACGCGCGTCGCGCGAAGCTGATCACGGAGACGCTGGCCTCGTTCGGCGTCGACGCTTCCGTAGTCCAGGTCAACGAAGGCCCCACCGTCACCCAGTTCGGCGTCGAGCCAGGCTGGGACGTCAAGACGCGCACCGTCGTCGAGCGCGACGCAGCCGGGCAGGCGATCCTCGGCGACGACGGCCAGCCGCGCACGAAGGAGATCGAGGTCTCCCGCACGCGCATTCGCGTGAACCGCATCACGGCGCTGCAGAACGACCTCGCACTGGCGCTCGCGACCCCGGCCCTGCGCATCGAAGCCCCGGTACCGGGCAAGCCGATGGTCGGCATCGAGGTGCCGAACCAGACCACGGCCCTCGTTCCGCTGCGGAGCGTGATGGAGTCGGTCGACTACTCGAAGGCGCTGAAGTCGGGCGGCATTCCGATCGCGCTCGGTGCGGGTGTCTCCGGCGACCCTGTGGTCGCCGATCTCGCGACGATGCCGCACCTGCTGATCGCCGGGGCGACCGGCTCCGGCAAGTCCGTGTGCCTGAACGCGCTGATCACATGCCTGCTCATGAATTTCTCTCCCGAAGAGCTGCGACTCGTGATGATCGACCCGAAGCGCGTGGAGCTCACGGGCTTCGCGAACATCCCGCACCTCGCCTTCTCCGAGATCGTGGTCGAGATGGATCAGGTGGTGGGCACGCTCCAGGCCGTGATCAACGAGATGGAGTCGCGCTATCGCCGCTTTGCCAAGGCAGGCGTGCGCAACATCAAGCGCTACAACGAGACGACGACCGAGGGGAAACTGCCCTTCTGGGTTGTGATCATCGACGAGCTCGCCGACCTCATGCTCGTCGCCCCGTACCAGGTAGAGAACCAGCTCGTGCGACTCGCGCAGCTCGCGCGCGCGACCGGCATCCACCTCGTCGTGGCCACGCAGCGACCGTCCGTGGACGTGATTACCGGCCTGATCAAGGCGAACTTCCCGACGCGCATCGCCTTCGCCGTGTCGTCGATGGTCGACTCCCGCACCATCCTGGACCACGGCGGAGCGGAGAAACTGCTCGGCAAGGGCGACATGCTGTACGTCCCGCCGGATGCTCAGAAGCCCCGCCGAGTGCAGGGCGCCTTCGTGGCCGATCAGGAGATCGACGAACTCGTCAAGTTCTGGTCTTCCGACCGTTTCGCCGAGCTGGTACCGGAGAAGTTCGACGAACTGCTGGAAGAGGCGCAGCGCGAGGTCGCCGAGCTGTCAGAGCACGCGTCCGCGCCGGGGGACGACCCTATGGTCTCCCGCGCGATCGAGGTTGCACGCGAGCACCAGTCGATCTCGACTTCGCTGCTCCAGCGCAAGCTCCGCATCGGCTACCCGCGCGCCGCGCGGCTGATGGACGAGCTCGAAGAACGTGGCTATGTCGGATCGCAGGGGCCGGGCGGCGGCTCGCGCGAGGTGCTGATGGCGAGCGAGCCGGGCGCCGAGCCCGAGTCGCTGGCCGCAGCCGCGGCGAGCTTCGAGCCACCGTCCCCGTCCGGTGGCCGTCCCCCGAGCTTCCCGCGCGCCTTCGACTCTGACTGACGGGCGAACGCGGCCCGCGGTGCACCGTCACGGCGGGCCCGGGATGCCGCCCGCAGCCGCGCTGCCCGCTTTCGCGGATACCGCGTGCGCATGGCGATTTCAGTCGCCTGATCACCACGCGGTGCCCCGCGCCGCTTGTTCGGGTGAGCACATGCGAGTGATCGCGCGAGCGGCGCGATCTGAGTCACACGTCGGGGGCGCCGTGCGCGCCTGCGCATGGTCGCTCTCGGGGTTTGCGCCCCGACGCATACTGAAAGTGTGAATCGAAACACTGACACCGGGAGGGAGGTACTCCGCCCTTGCAGCAGTCAGATGACTCGGATGGTTCGTCCTTGCTCTCTTGGCGCGCGGCGAACCTCATCACCTCCGCGGGTGACCCGAACGGACAAGCGCGCACGCATCGGCTGATACACGTCGATGACAGGGGTCAAACGAACCCCGTCCGCGGAGCAGGGCAGACCGGACTTACCGGCGTTCTTCCGACACCAGAGAGCAAGTGCGACAGAACCCCGGGGCGCTCGCCCCGGGGTTCGTCGTTCATGTGCCGCGTGCGGCCAGTCAGCGGCGCGCACCGGGGCGCGTGCGGCCACCGCGCTGCTTGCGCTGCTCGGGACGCTTCGTCTCGAGAAAGCCACGCAGGGACTCTGGCGTATCGCCGGTGAGCATCTCGGCGCGAAGCTCCATCACCTGGTCGCGGAGCAGTGCGGCACGCTCGAAGTCGAGCTCCTTCGCGGCCTGTTTCATCTGCCGTTCGAGCTCGATCACGATGCGCGCGATCTCCTCCTTCGGCAGGTCGGACGCGGTCGTGTACTCCGACTGGCTCTCCGCCACCTGGCGGAGGCGGTCGTTGATGTCACGGATCGTCTTCACGATCCCTTCCGGCGTGATGTGGTGCTTCTCGTTATGCGCCGCCTGGATCTCGCGCCGGCGGTCTGTCTCGTCGAGCGCCGTACGCATCGAGTCGGTGACGCGGTCCGCGTACATGATCACGCGCCCCATGGGGTGCCGCGCCGCGCGCCCCATGGTCTGGATCAGCGAGCCGCCTGAGCGGAGGTAGCCCTCCTTGTCCGCATCGAGAATGCAGACCAGCGACACCTCGGGCAGGTCGAGGCCCTCGCGCAGGAGGTTGATGCCGACTACCACGTCGTGCACGCCGAGGCGCAGGTCGCGCAGGATGTCGATCCGCTCGAGCGTGTCGATCTCGGAGTGCAGGTACATGGACTTCACGCCCATCTCCTGCAGGTAATCGTTCAGATCTTCCGCCATCTTCTTCGTGAGCGTCGTCACCAGCGTCCGCTCGTGGCGTTCGACACGAATACGCACCTCGGCCAGCAAGTCGTCAATCTGGCCGCGCGTCGGTCTCACGTCGACCTCGGGGTCGAGGATGCCGGTCGGCCGGATCACCTGCTCGACCATCTGCGTCGACACGGTCGTCTCATATGGACCCGGCGTCGCCGTGGTGAAGATCACCTGGTTGATGTGCTTCTCAAACTCCGCGAAGTTGAGCGGACGGTTGTCGAGCGCCGACGGCAGGCGGAAGCCGAAGTCGACCAGCGTGCGCTTACGCGAGGCGTCGCCTTCGTACATGCCCCGCACCTGCGGCACCCCGATATGCGACTCGTCGATGAAGAGCAGCCAGTCGTCCGGGAAGTAATCGAGGAGCGTCCACGGTGTGGATCCGGGCTCGCGCCCGGCGAGATGTCGCGAGTAGTTCTCGATGCCCGAGCAGTAGCCGACCTCACGCATCGTCTCGAGGTCGTAGCGCGTGCGCTCTTCGAGCCGCGCGGCCTCGAGGATTTTGCCCCCCGCACGCAGTTCGCTCAGCCGTGACGTGAGCTCCTCCTGGATCGTTTCCATCGCGCGTTCGAGGTGATCGGACGAGGTGACAAAGTGCTTCGCCGGGTAGATCGCGATGCGATCGGTCTCACCGAGAATCTCGCCCGTGAGCGGGTCGAGTGTGAGGATGCCCTCCACTTCGTCGCCGAAGAAGTCGATGCGGATCGCGAGATCCTCGTACGCCGGGAGCACAGTCAACGAGTCGCCGCGCACGCGGAACGTCCCGCGGATCAGGCTGATGTCGTTGCGCGCGTACTGCATGGCCACGAGCTGCCGGATCAGCGAGCCGCGGTTGACGTGCCGACCGCGCCAGACGTTGACCACGAACGACTGGTACTCACCGGGTTCGCCGAGCCCGTAGATGCACGAGACCGATGCGACGATCACCACGTCCCGGCGCTCGAACAGCGCGCGCGTGGCGGCGTGGCGCATCTTGTCGATCTCGTCGTTGATGTCCGCGTCTTTCGCGATGTAGGTATCGCTGCGCGGGATGTACGCCTCGGGCTGGTAGTAGTCGTAGTACGAGACGAAGTACTCGACGGCGTTGTTCGGGAAGTAGTCGCGGAACTCACTGACGAGCTGCGCCGCGAGCGTGCGGTTGGGAACGAGCACCAGCGTCGGGCGCTGATACGCCTCGATCAGGTTCGCCATCGTGAACGTCTTGCCGGTACCGGTCGCGCCCTTGAGCGCCTGCGCGCGATCGCCGCGTCGGAGACCTTCCAGCAGCTGCTCGACGGCCTTCGGCTGATCGCCGGTCATCTCGAAATCCGAGACGACTTTGAAGGGTTTCGACTCACTGATAGTGGGTTCGGTCGTCGTCACGTCAATCCCCCGTCGCGCGATCAAGTGTAACGAGAGAGCTGCCCCGCCCGGCGTCGCCCGGGGGCGCTAGGCCGGTGGATCCGACGGCATGGCGGCGGGCTGCTCTTCGTCCACGACGACGCGGTTCTTACCCGACCGCTTGGCGACGTAGAGGGCCCGGTCCGCGCGCCCGATCAGGTCGCCCACCGCGAGTGCCTCGGACAGCGGCACGGACGCGACGCCGGCAGAGACGGTGATCTGCGCGACGTCGTCCGGTTGCCCTCCGGGCAGCCGGAACGGGTGCTCCGCAATCGCCTCGCGGAGCTTCTCCGCGACGGCTTGCGCCTGCTCGCTCGTGGTCTCGGGCAGCAGCAGCACGATCTCCTCGCCGCCGTAACGCGCGACGACATCCGAGTCGCGCAGGTTCTCGGTGACGATGCGTGTGGTCTCGGCGAGCACGAAGTCGCCGAAGGGGTGCCCCCAGCGGTCGTTCATGTCCTTGAATCCGTCCAGGTCGAACATCACGACTGCGAGCGAGCGTCCGTAGCGCTGCGAGCGGCGGAGCTCAGCAGCGAAGCGGTCGAAGAAGGCGCGCCGGTTGAGGATGCCCGTGAGCGGGTCCGTCGTCGCGAGATGCTCCAGCTGGGCGGTCGCCTCCCGCAGTGCGGCGGACGTCTGTACGAGGCGTCGCTCGCGCAGCACGGAGTCGTGGCCGTTCAGCAGCAGCTGAACGAGCAGACCGACCGCGAGCGCGAGGCCGGCCAGCGCCCACGCGCCGAGGGGGACCGCGACGAAGGTCCGGCCCCATTCCGCGCCGTCGGACGCACCAGAGAGCGGCAGTGCGACCGCAAGCCCGATTGCGACCGCGGCACCGACGAACGTGGGCCAGCGGAACGGCGAGAGGTCGATCATGCCGGTGCCTGCCGCTCGAGCACGACCCGCAGCAACTCCTCCAGCGAGACGATCTCGGGACGTGCCCGGAGCGCTTCGACGACCGCCTGATCGGCCTCGCGCGCGGTGTACTGGAGCGCGGTGAGCGCCGACACGGCGTCCTCCCGCAGATCCGGCGCTCCGGGGGCGGCCGGGGCGCCGAGCGCGCCCGGAGCGCGCAGCAGCGCCTCCTGCAGCAGCTTCCCGCTCAATGTCGCCACGATCGTCTGCGAGAGCCGGACGCCGATCCCGGGCAGCTGCTGCAGCGCCTTCACGTCCTGCCCTTCGATCCACCGTGCGATCTCCGACACCGGCCGGGTGAGAGCGCGCACGGCCTTCGTCGGACCGACGTCCGGGACCTCGATGAACTTGCGGAAGAACTCACGCTCCACCTGGTGTTGAAAGCCGATCAGCACGGGCGTCGGATTGCGCTCGGAGACGTGGTAGTAGGTGTGGAGGTGTACTTCGTCGCCGTGCCGACGCGATCCCATCCAGTCGCTCGCGAACGCGGGAATCAGCACTTCGTACGTGACGCCGTGCACGTCGATCCAGCTCGTGGACGACGCCTCGTCCCAGCGCGTGAGCACGCCCCGCAGCCCGGTGATCATCGGCGGGCGATCGCGTCTTCGAGGCGCGCGTCGGCCAACCGTGTGAGCGCGATCGCGAGCGCGTCCGAGACGTCGAGCGGGTGCGGCCGCTCGGCGAGCGCGAGGTGGATCATCACCATCTGCGCGACCTGTTCCTTGGGCGCTCCCCCGTGCCCGGTCACCGACTCCTTGATCGCCGTCGGCAGGAACTCGAACACCGGAATGCCCGCGCAGGCCGCGGCGATCATCGCCGCCGCGCGCGCCTCCCCGATCGCCATTGCGGAGCGGACGTTCTCGGCGACGAACTGCTGCTCGATCGCGAGCTCGCCGGGCGCGTGTTCGCGAATCAGTGCGGCGACGCCGTCGTGGATCAGGCGCAGCCGTTGGGCGCGATCCTCGCGCGGTCGCGTGCGAATCACGCCGCTGGCCACGAGCCGCGCGCTCTGCCCGTGGGCATCGATCACGCCGTAGCCGGTAATGGCGAGACCGGGATCCACCCCGAGGATGCGGCGGGGAGCGATCGTCATGTGCCCTCCGCGAGTGACCGGCCCACGAACAATGCCCTGGATCGCATGCGCACTAGGCCGAGGCGGCGGCCTCCAGCACCTCGTCCGGGAACTCGGCGTTGGAGTACACGCGGGACACATCGTCGAGGTCGTCGAGCCGCTCGAGCATCTTCAGCGCGGCGATCGCCGCCTTCTCGTCGAGCGGTACGAGGTTCTGTGGGATGCGCGACAGCTCCGCCTTCTCGACCGCGAGCCCCGCCGCCGTCAGCGCGGCGCGCACCATTTCCGCGTCGCCGGGCTCTGTGATCACTTCGACCACCGCACCGTCATCCGACACGTCGACATCGAGCGCGCCAGCCTCGATGGCGGCCAGCTGGACGGCGTCGGGGTCGGCGTCGGCCGCGTCCACGGTCACAATGCCGCGCAGATCGAACTGCCAGGCGACCGCGCCGTTCTCGGCGAGATTCCCGCCGGCGCGCGAGAACGCGAGCCGCAGGTCGGCCACGGTGCGATTGCGGTTGTCGGTCACGACTTCGACGATCACTGCGGTGCCGCCCGGCCCGTAGCCTTCGTAGATCACCTCTTCGAGGCGGTCGGCGTCGCCCCCTCCGGCAGCGCGCTGGACCGCACGATCGATGTTCGTGTTGGGAACGTTCCCGTCCTTGGCGCGCTGGATCGCGAGCCGCAGAGGCGCGTTCGAGAGCGGATCCGGGTTCCCGCGCGCCGCGATCGTGATCTCACGCGCGAGCTTCGTGAAGAGCTGCGCACGCTTCGCGTCCGTCGCAGCCTTCTTGTGCTTGATCGACGACCATTTTGAGTGACCAGACACGTCACACCCCGAAGCAATACACCGGAACCGCCTGACAACGCGCCAATGCTAACAGCCGAGCCTTTCGCTGTCCGCGCGCACCCCGTAGCACCGCGAAGCGTGGCTCGCCCGGGAGGTGTGCCGCCAGCGCGTTGAGATCAGGGGGTAAGGACAGCGTTGTCGATTAAGCGGGTGCGGCCGAAGCGGACGGCCATCGACAGCAATGCGGGCGCGACAATCTCGCCGTCGAGTTCGGCGAGCATGTCGGCGTCGGCGAGCGAGACGTAGTCGATGCGTGCAAGCGGTTGCGCGGCGACCTCGCGCTCGACGATGCCGCGGAGCCGCGGAGCGTTCCGCACGCCCTCGGTGAAGGCTGCGGCGGTCTGCCGCAGCCCCCGCGACAGCGAGAGCGCCTGCATGCGCTCTTCGGGCGAGAGATAGACGTTGCGGGACGAGAGCGCGAGCCCGTCCGGCTCACGCACCGTCGGGCAGGCCACGATCGTGACCGGCATGTCGAGATCTCTGACCATGCTCCGGATCACGAGTAGCTGCTGCGCATCCTTCTGACCGAAGTACGCGCGGTCGGGCTGCATGATGTGGAAGAGCTTGCTCACGACCGTCGCCACGCCGTCGAAGTGCCCCGGCCGGTGTGCCCCCTCGAGCACAGAGGTGATGCCGCCGACGGTCACGGTCGTGGTAGCGCCGGCCGGGTACATCTCATGCACCGTCGGCATGAACACCAGGTCCGCACCGGCCGCTTCACACATGGCGAGATCCCGCACTTCGTCGCGTGGATAGCGCTCGAAGTCCTCGCCGGGCCCGAACTGCGTTGGGTTCACGAAGATCGAGATCGCCAGGCTCTGGCACTCCGCGCGCGCGTGATCCATGAGCGTGCGGTGACCGGCGTGCAAAAACCCCATGGTCGGGACGAAGCCACACGTAGCCGGCAAGTCGGCACGCGCAGCACGCGCCTCGGCGATGGTGTGCGCGATCCTCATTGCTGTGCTCGGCGCGGCGCGGTCAGGCAGGTCCGCCCGCGTTCGGGCGGCTGATGTCTTCCGCGAGCTCTGCCATCACGCGCTCAGCCTCGCTCATGTCCTCGGCATCCGAAGCCGTCATGCGCCTGATCAGCTCGAGCGCGCGGTCGTCCATGTAGAACGACTCCTTGCGCGTCGGGAACTCGCCGCTCTCGACGAGCCGGCGGTAATCGCCGAGCGCCTGACGGATCACGGCTCCGACATCGGCGAAACGGCGGGCGTGCTTCGGGGTCAGCGCATCGTAGAGGCCAAGCATGTCGTGCCAGACCTGCACCTGACCGCTGCAGAACGGGCCGGCGCCGATGCCAATGGTGGGGACGTTCACGCGCTGCGTGATCATGTGTGCGAGCGCCGTGGGCACCGTCTCCAGCACGATTGCGTACGCTCCGGCGGACTCGAGCGCCTTCGCGTCCTGGATCAGGTGCACCGCCTCGCGCGGCGTGCGTCCCTGCACCTTGAAGCCACCCAGCGTGTTCACGGACTGGGGCGTGAGCCCAATGTGCCCCATCACCGGGACGCCTGCCTCGACCAGTCGCATCACCGTCTCCGCCGAGCGCTGCCCGCCCTCGAGCTTGACCGAGCTGCAGCCCGTCTCTTGCATGATGCGGATCGCGTTTCGCAGCGCGTCCTGCCAGCCCGTCTGGTACGAGCCGAACGGCATGTCGACGACGATGTGCGCGTTCTGGGCGCCACGCACCACGGCTTTGCCGTGGTGGATCATCTCTTCGATCGTGACCGGCACCGTCGAGTCGTAGCCGAGCACGACCATGCCCAGCGTGTCGCCGACGAGGATCATGGGGATCCCGGCTTCGTCGGCGAGCTTGGCCGTGGGGTAGTCGTACGCGGTGACCATCGCGATGCGCTCACCGCGATCACGCATGCGCTTGAGATCCGTCACAGTGACGCGGTTCATCGCACCCTCCGTCTCGGTCTCTCGATCCAAGCGGATAACGGGGAAGTTGGACCGCACTCTCGCCGGCTCGGACGCTGCATACACAGTCGCACCACCAACGAACGATCCTGCTGGGCGCCAGTATAGATTCGACCGAAGGCCTGTCAACGAAATGCGCGATGGAGCAAGCGCCCACGCGACAGCCGCGCGGGCGAGGCGATCAGGCGCGTCCGCGCCCGCGTCGACGCGCCGGCCACTCACCCACGGAGGGGACGCCCGCGAGCCCCGTCGCCAGCCGCACGCCACGCACGATGGCGCGCTCGACCGCGCGCGTCGCCATCGCCTCGAGCGCCGAATAGCCGCCGGCCTCGAGTGCGTATTCGCCCGTCGCGACCGTGAACACCACGTCGCCATCGCCGCTCGTGTGCACCGGCCAGATCGCGCGCGCGAGGCCGTCGTGGGCGACGGTCGCGAGGCGGTTCGCTTCCGTCTTTGTCAGCTTCGCGTTCGTGGCGACGACCGCAAGCGTGGTGTGCTCACCGGCCGCGCCCGCAGGCGCGGCGGCATCCCGACGCGTCTCCGCGCCGGGCTCGACCCACGGCCGGCCGGTGCGATAGATCGCGGTCGCATCGAGGAAGCCGGCGCGGTCTGCGCGCGGCGCCGCGATCACCTCGCCGTTGTCGGGATCGCGCACGGTGCCGACCGCGTTCACGACGGCGATCGCCGCGACGATGGCGCCCGTGTCCAGCCGCTCGCTCGCCGTGCCGACACCGCCCTTGAGCGCGCGCTCGCGGCCGGCGAACTTTGCCACGGTCGCGCCCGTGCCCGCCCCGACCGTGCCCTGCGCCACGGCGCCGCCGGTCGCGCGAGCGGTGGCACGGTAGCCGGCGTCTGCGTCGGGATGGCGCGACAGTCCGATGCCCAGGTCGAAGATGATCGCCGCCGGCACGATCGGGACGACGATGTCGCGCATCCGGAAGCCGATCTCGCGCTCGGCGAGGTACCGCATCACGCCCGTCGCGGCCTCCAGCCCAAAGGCGGACCCGCCGCCGAGGACGATCGCGTGGATCTGTTCGACGAACGTTCCTGGCCGCAGGAGGTCGGTTTCGCGCGTGCCCGGCGCGGCGCCACGCACGTCGACACCCCCCACCGAGCCGGGCGGGCAGAGGATGACCGTGCAGCCGGTGGCGCCGCGGCGGTCCGACCAGTGGCCGACGCGAATCCCGCGGACGTCTGTGAGCGCATCGCGATGGACGGGCATGGGAGCGTCGGCGCCGCCCGTGAGGGGCTAGACGGCCTGCACCTCCAGCAACCGGGTCGGCACGACGAGATCGACGAACTCGACACAGCGAGCCATGTAGATCTCGGGCGACTGGAGGTAGTTGTGGCAGTGCTCGGTCAGGTCGGGGAGCGTCCACACGCGATCCCGTGGGTCGAGAGAGGCGGCCGCGAGGTTGAGCGAGTGCGATACCGGGACAACGGAATCGCCTTCGGCATGCACGAAGAGCACCGGCAGGTCCACGCGATCGACGACCGTGATCGGCCGCAGCACGCCGGGGTCTGCCTTGAAGAGCCGGCGCGCGAACGCGCACGCCAGACGGAACAAGTGGGCCGGGACGTGTGGCGAACGGAGGCGCAGGTACGCGACCATGGACGTGAACGACGAGTCCGCGATCACCGCGACGACGTCGATCCCGCGCGCAGCGACGGTGATCGCGAGCGCAGCGCCGAGCCCGAAACCGTGGATGATGATCGGCAGGCGTCCGGTGCGGCGCCGCGCGTAGGCAACGGCCGCCTGCACGTCGAGCCGCTCGGCCGCGCCCAGGCCATCACGCCGGCCGGCCGATTCGCCATGGCCGCGCAGGTCGAACGAAAAGACGTTGAAGCCGCGGCGCACGTAGTCGCGCTGCAGCGCGAGCAGGCCCTGCTGCTCGTCGGCGCGGGTGCCCTCGACGTCATGCACGATCACGATCGTTGCACGAGCGCCGGGCGACTCGATGAACCAGCCGCGCAATACGAGTCGGTCCGCCGTGAGGAACTGGATGTCCTCGTAGCGCAGCCCGAGGTCGGCAGGTGTGCCCTGGACACGGCGCCGCTTCGCGCGCGTGAACGTCTCTGCGAGATAGAAGGCGGCGACCACGTGGAAGGCCACAATGCCGAGTACCACGAAGACGAGAACTGTCGTGATCATCGCTATCCCTCACCCCACGGCTGATCGTCCGTCGCGGGAGTCGTGCCGGGGGACACTATCAAGGGCTTCCGGGGCACACAACGGGGTTATCCCCAATGCACGTCCCTTTATCCACACTTTCGCAGTGGGCCCAGAGCTCCCCGAACCTCGTCGTACAGGCGTTCTATCGTGCGGTAGAGGCGCGGTCCGCGCCACCCGTGGGACCGGCGCCACCGGAGAGCGCTCCGGACTGGCCCCCACTTATGACCACGAGTGGAATCGCGCGAACGCACTGACCGGCTCACGCTTCGTCAGCGGCGCTGGCAGCCCCGGCAGAAGTGCGTTCCGCGCGCCGCCACCCGTGTCTTCACGACGGTGCCACCGCAGCGTCCGCACGCCTGGCCTTCTCGCCGAAAGACATGGACGTTCACGTGGTGCAGCCCCTCCGCGCCGAGCCCGTCGCGGTAATCGGAGAAGGACGAACCGCGGTCGCCGAGCGACTGCTCGAGCGTCTCGCGGATCGCGGCGTGCAGGCGCGCGACGCGGCGCGGGCCGAGCTCGTCCGCCGGTGTGCGCGGGTCGATGCCGGCGATCCAGCACGCTTCGTCCGCATAGATGTTGCCCACCCCTGCCGCCACCTTCTGGTCGAGCAGCGCGGCCTTGACCGGCGCGCTGCGCCGCGCGAGCGCCGCCCGGAGCCACGCCACCGAGAACTCGTCGGACAACGCGTCCGGTCCGGTACGTCGCATTGCCTCACGGGCTTCGGCAACGAGATGCCAGGTCGCGAACTTGCGCATGTCGTTCAGGCGCAGCGAGTTGCCGTCGTCAAGATCGACGCGGGCACGCTCGAAACGGGCCGCGGTCGTATCCGCGGCGGTGTGCACCAGCGAACCCGTCATGCGCAGATGCATGACCCAGGTGCGGCCATCGTCGAGGCGAGCGAGCAGGTATTTCCCGTGGCGATCGAGCGCGTCGACGCGGCGCCCGGTCAGCGCGCGCTCGAGCTCGCGCGGCGCGTCGGTCACCGCGAGCCGCTCCGCGCCGGGGTGGATGCGAACGCGCGCGATGGAGCGACCCACGAGCAGCGGCGCCAGGTCGCGCCGGATCGTCTCGACTTCGGGCAGCTCAGGCATGCCTCAATCGTATCCGTGCGCGTGCCGGGCACCGAGCCCACGGCCGGCGATCGCCGCCCGGTACCACATGCGTTGACGCTACGTGGGGCGCCGGTATCCTCGATGAACCCTGACGGGAGGAGGTCGCTCACATGCCGAAGCCCACGAACAAGCGACCCGCCCCCGTCCACGTTCCGACCGGGTAGACCTTCCAGTCCCGATCAGATCGCACAACGCGGGGCCGCATGCCCCGCGATTTCTTTGCGTGGTCCAAGCCGGACCACCGACTGGAGCTTCCCCGGATGGACACCTCGCTCAGGCGCTCGGCCGCGACGCTCGCGACGTACCTCGCGGGGCTGCGCGTGCGTGTCGCGGTGCTCGGCACGCTCCTGATCGGCGGCACGCTGCTGCAGCTCGCCGGTCCACAGATGCTGCGCATGTTCATCGACGACGCGATCGGCGGCGCGCCGGTACAGCGTCTCTATGTGATCGCCGCGCTGTTCATCGGCGCAACGGTGATCACCCAGATCGCGCTCGTCGGCGCCGCGTACCTGAGCGAGCAGGTCGGCTGGACGGCGACGAACCGGCTGCGCGCCGACCTCTTCGCGCACTGCATGCGACTCGACCTGCCGTTCCACAACGCGCACAGCCCGGGCCGGATGATCGAACGTGTAGACGGCGACGTCACGGCGCTGTCCGACTTCTTCTCTCAGTTCGTGCTGCGCATCCTGGGTGGACTATTGCTGCTCGCAGGCGTGCTCGTGCTGCTGACGATCGAGGATTGGCGCGTCGGCCTCTCGCTCGCCGCGTTCGTCGTGTTCGCCATGCTCGTGATTTCGCGCGCCCGCGCCTACGCCGTGCCCGCTGTGAACGCCGAGCGCGAGGCGTCCGCTGACCTGTACGGCTTCATCGAGGAGCGGCTCGGGGCGGTTGATGACATCCGCGCGAACGGCGCCGGTCCGTACGTGATGCAGCGATCGTTCGCCGTAACCGGCCACCTGATCCGCACGGCACGTCGAGCCCAGATCTTGAGCGGTGGCCTGTGGTCGCTCGCGACCGGGCTGTTCACGTTCAGCTACGTGCTCGTGCTCGCGCTGTCCGCGGTGCTGTACCAGCGCGGAGAGGTGACGATCGGCGGCGTCTACCTCTTCTTCCAGTACACGCAGATCTTGCGCCGTCCGCTCGAGCAGATCGCCGATCAGCTCAAGGAGTTCCAGCGCGCGGCCGCCGCGATCGGGCGCGTGAACGAGCTGCTCGTGATGGAGCCGACGCTCCACGAGGGCACGCACGAGAGCACCTCCGCCGGCCCGGCCGCGGTCGAGTTCGCGCACGTGTCGTTCGCGTACGACCGGCGCGAGCCGGTGCTCCGTGACATCGACTTCCGGCTTCCGCCCGGCAGCGTGCTCGGCGTGCTCGGGCGCACCGGTGGCGGGAAGACCACGCTCACGCGGCTGCTGCTGCGGCTGTATGACCCGACCGAGGGGGCGATCCAACTCGACGGCGTCGACCTGCGCGAGTTCCGCGCCGCGGCACTGCGGCATCGCATCGGCGTGGTCACGCAGGACGTCCAGCTGATCGCCGGTACGGTGCGCGACAACCTCACGCTCTTCGACCCGACGATCACGGACACACGCGTCCGCGACGCGATCGACGGTCTCGAGCTCGGCGACTGGGTGCGCTCGCTGCCAGACGGTCTCGAGACGATGCTCGAAGCCGGCGGCGCCGGGCTCTCGGCCGGTGAAGGGCAGTTGCTCGCCTTCGCCCGCATCTTCCTGCGCGATCCCGGGCTCGTGATCCTGGACGAGGCCTCGTCCAGGCTCGACCCGGCGACCGAGCACCTGATCGAGCGCGCCGACTTCGTGATGGTGATGGAGCACGGCCGGATCGCGGAGTTCGGAGCGCGGACCGCACTCGCGGCGGACCCCTCGTCCCGCTATGCGGGGCTACTGCGCACCGGGCGGGATCCGTCGCCGTATGAGCGTCTGGCGTCTCGCGTGGCGGCTGGCCGTCTACCGGCCGTGGCTCTTCGCGGCGAGCATGCTGCTATGGATCGGCGTGCACGCGCTGCCGGTGACGGCGGGCATCGTGGTCGGCCTGATCTTCGACGCGCTCAGTGGGGGTGCCCCGCTCGGGCTCAACGTGTGGTCGATTCTCGCGTTGCTCGTTGTCGCCGAGGCCGTCCGTGTCGCGGTCTTCTACGCCGCCATCGTCGTCTGGCTCTACTACTGGCAGGTCATCGCGGCGGTGCTGCGGACGAACATGCTCGACTGGATCGTGCGCGGCCCCGGCGTGCACCCGCTTCCCGGCTCGCCCGGCGAAGTCGTCAGCCGCTTCCGCGACGACACCGAGAGCTTCGTGCAGTTCATCGATACGTGGCTCGACGTGACCGGCACGGCCGTCTTCACGGTGATCGCCGTCGCGATTATGTCTTCGATTAGCCCCCTGATCACGGTCGTCGTACTGCTCCCGCTGGCCGCCACGGTCGCGATCACGCGCATGATGACCTCGCGCATCCGGCGCTATCGCCGCGCCTACCGCGAGTCGACGGCGGCGGTGACCTCGTTCATCGGCGACGCGTTCGGCGCCGTGCTCGCGGTCAAGGTGCATGCGGCCGAGCCGCCGGTCGCCGGTCACTTCGTCGAACTCGGCGAAACGCGGCGCACGGCCGCGGTGCGGGATCGCGTGTTCAGCGAGCTGCTGCTCTCGTACAGCACGAATGCCGGCAACATCGGCATCGGGATCGTGCTCTTGCTGAGCGTGACCGCGATGCGCTCGGGCGAGTTCACGGTCGGCGAGTTCGCGCTCTTCGCGAGCTACCTCACGTGGCTGCCCGGGCTGCCGCGCTGGCTCGGCTGGATGATGGCGCGCCACCGCCAGGCCGGCGTCTCCGCGATGCGCATGAGCGCGCTCGCCGAGGGCGCGCCTCCCGGCGCGATCGTGGCACCCGTCGATCTGCACCTCGACCGCCCCGCGCCGATGCCCGACCCACCGCCGCTCGACGCGAGCGATCGACTCGAGCGGCTCACGGTGCTTGGGCTCACCGCCCGCTACCCGCGCAGCCGCCACGGCATCGATGGCATCGACCTCGCCGTCGAGCGCGGCTCGTTCACCGTGATCACGGGCCGGGTCGGATCCGGCAAGACCACGCTGTTGCGGGCGTTGCTCGGGCTCACGCCCACGGCCGGTGGGGAGATCATCTGGAACGGCCGCATCGTCGAGGACCCGGCGAGCTTCCTCGTGCCGCCGCGCTGCGCGTACACGCCGCAGGCCCCGCGCCTCGTGAGCGAGACGCTCGGGGCGAACATCGCCCTTGGTCACGCCGTCGACGCACCGCACGTCACGCAGTCGGTGCGGTTGGCGGTGATCGAAGACGACGTCGCGGAGATGGAGCTCGGGCTGGAGACGATGCTCGGGCCACGCGGGGTGCGGCTGTCCGGCGGGCAGATCCAGCGCGCCGCAGCCGCACGCATGTACGCGCGCCAGCCCGAACTGCTCGTCTTCGACGACATCTCGAGCGCGCTCGACGTGGAGACGGAGCGCACGCTCTGGGAACGCCTCTTCGCCGAACGCGAGGCGACGTGCCTCGTCGTGTCGAACCGGCGCGCCGCCTACCGGCGCGCGGACCGCATCGTCGTGCTCCACGCGGGCCGCGTGATCGCGAGCGGCACGCTCGATCAGCTCCTGCGCGACAGCGAGGAGATGCGCGTGCTGTGGGAGCAGGCGGGCGAGTCTGACGGCGCGTCCGTCGCGCCAACCCCCTCCCGGTAACGGGTGGGGCCAGCGCCCACCGCCGCCGACCAGACGGATGCCGTGGCCACGCCGCTACCCTGCCGGGTGCGCACGAGGGCGCGCGGGGTCATGTCAGAGGGAGCCGAAGATGAGCGAGCTCAGCCAGCACACGTACGAGGCCAACGGCATCCGCATGCACACGGCGGAGCAGGGCGATGGGCCGCCGGTCATCCTCTGTCACGGCTTCCCCGAGCTCTGGTACTCATGGCGCCACCAGCTGCCCGCGATCGCCGACGCCGGCTTCCGCGCGATCGCGCCGGACATGCGCGGGTACGGCGAGACGGACGCGCCGCCACGCATCGAGGACTACGCGCACGAGCAGATCTGCGCCGACATGCTCGGGCTGCTCGACGCGATCGGCGAGCAGCGGGCGGTGTTCGTCGGACACGACTGGGGCGGCGCGATCGTGTGGGCGCTGGCGCTGCACTACCCGGAGCGCGTGCGTGCCGTGGCCGGCGTGAACACGCCCTTTGCGCCCGCGGGGCCCACCAGCCCGGCGGAAGCGCGCAATGCGAACCCGGGGCGATGGGACTACCAGCTGTACTTCCAGGATCCCGGCGTCGCCGAAGCTGAGCTCGAGGCGGACGTGGAGCGCACGTTCCGGCTCACGTTCCGCTCGAGCGATCCCGCCGACGGCTTCGACGTGCTCGCCGGCTCGCACGACGTGCGTGCTCGCGGCGGCTGGCTCGCCGGCTACCCCGCCGATGCGCCGCGGAGCGTCATGCTGTCGGCGGAGGAGCTGGACTACTTCGTCCAGACGTTCCGCCGCACCGGCTTCCGTGGCGGCCTGAACTGGTATCGCAACCAGGAGGTGAACTGGCGCTGGGCACGCACCGTTGCCGACCCGAAGATCGAGCGGCAGGCGCTGATGGTCACCGCCGGCAAGGACCCGATCCTCACGCCCGATCTCGCGTCCCACATGGAGCAATGGATCCCGCAGCTCAGTCGCGGGCACATCGAACAGAGTGCGCACTGGACGCAGCAGGAGGCGCCGGAGGCACTCAACCGCATCCTCGTTGACTGGCTGCGATCGCTGCCGGCGACGAGGTAGCGATCGACCTCATACCGCCAACCTCACCGCCAGCTGGACCGCCGCCTCGACCGCCTGGTCTGTCAGGGCAGCGTCGCCGGATGACCAACGGCGGAGATGATGGAGACCTGACCGATCTCTGAACGTGGGCCTCGTCTGATTGAGGTCCGCATCGCGCACCCCTCCCCGTTCCGTTCGCCCTGAGCCAGTCGAAGGGCGCGCGCGATCGGCCTTGGGCCCCGGACTCTGCTGCCCGCGCCACACCGCCGGATCTCGGAGGGACCACGAACCGGCCCGGCGTGCTGCGGACCGCCCTCTGATGCCCTGTGTGGCGCCCTTCGACTGGCTCAGGGCGAACGGAGGGAGAGGGACGGAGCCAGTCCAGCGATTGCGGGCACGTTCCTGCCAACGAAAGAGCCGCGTCCACCCGAGCTCGCGTCGCCTACTCCCAGTCACCCCAGGATCGGCCCCACTTGTCCTCGAGGTCGAGCGGGACGGCGAGCTCGAGCGACGGCATGAGCGCATGCGCGAGTTCGCGCATGTCGTCCAGCTCAGCGCGCGGGAGCTCGAAGATCAGTTCGTCGTGTACCTGCAGCACCATCCGCGCCTGCACGCCCTTCGCTTGCCGCTCCTGCAGCTCGGCGTCGATGCGGTTCATGGCGATCTTGATGATGTCGGCGGCGGTGCCCTGGATCGGCATGTTGATCGCGATGCGCTCGGCCGCCTGTCGCACGTTGTGGTTCGACGCGCGCAGATCCGGGATGTAGCGCCGGCGTCCGGTGAGCGTCTCCGCATAACCAAGCGCCCGCGCGTCCTCGACCACCTTCTCGCGCCAGGCCTGGACCGTCGGGTACGCCTCGAAGTAGCGCTGGATGAAGGCCTCGGCCTCGTCACGCGGGATGCCCTCGCGCTGGGAGAGACCGAACGCTGTGAGCCCGTAGAGCACCCCGAAGTTGAACACCTTCGCGCGCCGCCGCATTTCGGGCGTGATGTCCGCCTCCTCGACGTGGAAGACGGCGGCCGCGGTAGTCGCGTGGATGTCGCGGTGCTCGGCGAACGCGCGGCGGAGTTCGTCGTCGCCGCAAATGTGAGCAAGCACGCGCAGCTCGATCTGCGAGTAGTCGATCGAGAGCAGGATCGGGTCGTCGCCACAGTCATCCGCTACGAACGCGCGCCGTACCGCCTGGCCGATCTCCGAGCGCACGGGGATGTTCTGCAGGTTCGGGTCGTTCGACGCGAGCCGGCCGGTGGCGGCGGTCACCTGCGAAAAGACCGTGTGCACGCGGCCCGTGCGGGGGTTCACCTGCAGCGGCAGCGTGTCGACGTATGTCGACTTGATCTTCGTCAGCTCGCGCCACTGGAGCAGCGCATCGACCACCGGGTGCACGCTGCGGAGCGGTTCGAGCGCGTCCGCGTCCGTCGTGTATCCGGTCTTCGTCTTGCGGGTATGGGGGAGCCTCAGCTCTTCGAACAGCACCTTTGACAGCTCGAGCGGCGAACCGAGCTTGAACTCGTGTCCAACCGCGTCGTACGCCTCGCGCTCAGCGGCTCCGATGCGCTTCGTGAGGTTGCCCTCGAGGTCCTTGAGTACCGACGTGTCGAGCGCCATACCCCACTGCTCCATGCGCGCGAGCACGGGGATGTGCGGCAGGTCGATGTCGCGGTACACTGGCTCGATCTCCGTGCGCACGAGCTCGGGCTCGAGCAAGTCGGCGAGTCGAAGCGTGACGTCCGCGCGGCTCGCGGCCCACTCGCCGACGACCTCAGGTGTGAGCTGCGAGAACGTGAGCGCCTTGCGACCCGTGCCGAGCAGGGTCTTCGCCACGGGCAGCTGGATGCCGAGCCACTGGAAGGACAGCCGATCGAGCAGGCTGTTCGAGTCACCGAGCAGGTATGCCGCGACCTGCGTGTCGAAGTCGATCGAGGCGGCAAGCACGTGCTCCTCGGCCCCCGCAAGCGCGACGATGCCGTGCTTGGCGTTGTGCGCGACGCGCGCGATGGCGCCGTCGGTAAAGAGTGGGCCGAAGGCGGTGAAGACCTCGGCGCGTGACAGCTGCGCGATCGGCGGCGGATCCTCTTCCGTTTCGATCTCGAGCTTCGCCTGGCCTGCAGCCTCGGCCGCGTCGCGGTGGCCGAAGGGGATGTACCAGGCACGACCGCGCTCCGTGCTCACCGCGAAACCGACGAGCGCGTCGGCGGCACGCACAGGGTGCTCGTCGTCCGCGATCACCTCGAAGGCGAAGCGTTTCGCCTTGCGCACCGCGGCCGCGACCGCCGTGAGGCCGGCGGTTGTCGTGACGACTTCGTAGCTGCCGTTCAACTCCGCCGGTGGCGCAGCCGCGGTCTCCGTGGGCGCCCGGCTCGACGCCGGAAGGCGCTCGATCAGGCTCTTGAACTCGAGCTCCTGGAAGAGATCGGCAACGCGCTGACGGTCGTAGTCGGCGAGCTCGGATGCGTCGAGATCGAGTGTCACGTCCGGAACGTCGCGCACGATCGTGGCGAGCTCCTTCGAGAGCCGCGCCTCGTCGGCGCCCGCCGCGAGCGCCTTCTGGGCGCGCGGCGGGGTGATTTCGGAGATGTGATCGAGCATCACCTCGACCGTGCCCCATTGCTCGATCAGCGCAGCCGCGCCCTTGTCGCCAATGCCTTTGACGCCCGGGATGTTGTCGGAGCTATCGCCGGTGAGCGCCTTGAAGTCGACCATGCGCGGGGGGTCGAACCCCCATCGCTGCTGTACCGCGTCGACGTCGTACATCACATAGTCGCGCTGGTACGGGCGGAACATGTACACGCGAACGCCGGGGCGCACGAGCTGCACGAGATCGTTGTCGAGCGTCACGATCACCGTTTCGATCGCGGCGGCCGCGGACTGCTCGACGATCGTGCCGACGACGTCGTCGGCTTCGTAGCCGCTCTTCTCGATCAGCGGGATGTGGAAGGCGTCGAGCAGATCGCGTACGCGGTCGATCTGCGGGCGCAGCTCGTCGGGCATCGGCGCCCGCGTGGCCTTGTAGCGCTCGTCCAGCGCCTTACGGAGCGAGGGCCCTTTCGCATCCCAGGCGGCGATCACATGTGTGGGACGTAGCTCGTTGAGCACCGCGAGCAGCGTGTTCGCGTATCCAAAGACGGCAGCGACCGGCTCACCGGTACGACGCACGGTGAGGATGTCGCGCAGAGCGAAATAGGACCGATAGATGATGCCGTGGGAGTCGAAGACGACAAGCAGCGGCTGTCGCTCGGCGGCGTTTGCTCCCTCAGTCGATGTGCTCGTTGTTCGCTCGGGGGTCACGGCGGCGAGTATAGCCCGGCCCGTCGTGGCGACCGGCGGGGTGCTCACGGGCCCCCCACGCGGGTGGCGGGGAGACAATTCGGGCTGCTCACATAGAATGCGCCGACATGCTGCGATTCCGTTCACTTCCCGTACTCGCCGTCCGTCGCATGGCCGGTAACTGGCGCCTGCTCACGAGTGTCGTGATCGGGACGATCGTGGCGGCCGCGATCATCTCTGCGACGGCAATCTACTCGGACGCGATTCGCGACCTCGGACTCCGCTTCGCGCTCGAACAGCGCGAACCGACCGCAATCGATGTGCGCGTCACGCAGAGCAACATCCCGGTCGGGGCCGCGAGCTACGGCAGCTCGCGTACGCGCACCGATCGTGCGCTCAACGCCGCGCTGGGGCCCGCGACAAGCGGGCTCGTGCGCCAGGGGCGGAGCGCGACGTTCTTCCCGGCCCCGGAGGGTCAGCGGCCGAACCTGCAGGACAGCGGCCGTGATCGAGCGAACATCTACTTCCGTTCGGAGATCGATGAGCACACCGCGATCGTGAGCGGCGTCGCGCCGCCGGTCACGGTGGACGCCAGCGGCGGGCCGATCCCCGTCGCGATCGGAGCGGCGACCGCTGCGCTGAAGGGCCTCGCCCTCGGCGACCGGCTGGACCTGTACCCGTTCTGGGACGAGAAGTCGCCGCCGGTGCCGGTGGAGATCGTGGGCTTCATCCGTGCGCTCGACACTGACGAGCGCTACTGGGGCGGCGAGCCGGATGTCGTGGATGCGCGGGTGCGGTCGTGGGACACGCTCAACCTGCTGGTGCCGGAGGGCACGTTCTTCGGCGCGATGGTGCAGTACATCCCGTCGGCATCGGGGGACTTCACCAGCATCTACGGCGTGGTCAACGAGGCACTGAACTCGCGTAACGCCCTCCCGATCGCGCGCAACATCGGGCGACTCGAGAGTGTGCTCTCCTCGACGGAGACGCGAGCACGGGTCTCGACGGAGCTCAGCGACGTCCTCATCACGTACGACCAGAAGCTCTTCTTCACGCGCATCCCGTTGCTCGTGCTGCTACTCCAGATCGCCGGCATCGTCGCCTACTACCTCGTGATGGTCTCGACGATGCTGGTCGAGCGGCAGGCCGCGGAGATCGCGACGCTCCGCAGCCGCGGCGCGACCACGGGACAACTCCTCATCCAGTACGGCGTGGAGGGCGGGATCCTCGCGGTGGTGGCGGCGGCCATCGGCCCACCGCTGGCCGCGGGCGTGATCTCGGCGCTCGGCCCGACACCGGCGTTTTCAGCGCTGTCCGGGGGCGGCGCGCTCGAGGTGCACATCTCCCGCGTCTCGTACCTGCTCGCCGTGGCCGGCGCGCTGATCGGCTTCGCAGCGCTCATGATCCCCGCGTGGCGCGCCACGCGTACGACCATGGTCGAGTTCAAGCGCGCGACGGCCCGTCCGCGGCCGACCCCGACATTCCTCCGTTACTACCTCGACGTCGCACTCGTGCTGCTCGTGGGGCTGGTCTTCTGGCGGCTCTCGCAGGAGGAGCAACTCTTCACGGAGTCGCTGTTCGGCGACCAGCGCGCCGATCCGTTCTTACTCACCACACCGGCAGTGTTCATGCTCACCGTCGGCATTGTGTTCCTGCGGCTGTTCCCGCTCGTGCTTCGCGGTTTCGCGTGGGTGCTGGGGCTGACGAAGAGCGTCGCGGTGCTCGTCGGCATGCGTTCGCTGGTGCGTAACCCGTCCCACTACACGCGACTGATCCTGCTACTGATGTTCGCGACGGGCATCGGCATGTTCGGCGCGACTTTCTCGGCGACACTCGACCGCTCGTATGCGGATCGAGCGGCGTTCGCGGTGGGAGCGGACGTGCGCGCCGCGGGGCTGCGCTCCCTCGGCGAGGTCGGCGACGAGGCGTTCATCGCGGCAATCGACGCCATCCCGGCGGATGAAGCCTCGCCAGTCGCGCGCGCGACCGGGCGCATCGTCTCGACCGAACTGATCGGCCTCGATGTGATCGGGATCGAGCCGGAGTCGTTCGCCCGCGTGGGCTACTTCCGAGACGACTTCGCCGCCGAGCCGCTCAGTCAGATCCTGGCGACGCTCGGACCCAGCGACACGCGCCTCGAGGGCATTCCCATGCCACCGGAGGCACGCCAGTTCGGCGTCTGGCTGAAGTTCCCCGACATTCGCGGTCCCGTCTCGATCGTGCTCGACCTGCGCGACGAAACCGGCCGCACGGCGAACGTCGGCATTGGCTTCGCGCGGCCGGGTGATGTGTCGACCGAGCAATGGCGCTTCTTCGCCGCCGATCTCGAAGAGCCGGTCACGCGCTTCGGTTCGCCGACGCGCGGCGGCGCGCTCACGCCGCCACTCACGCTGCACGGCATCCACCTCTGGAGCAGCAGTCGGATCGCGTTGCAGCGCGGCAACTTCATGATCGGCCCCGCCTTCACGACGACGGATGCGCCGATTGCGGACGCGGAATCGGACACGGGACCGGTCGTGGAGTCGGCGGCGCCCTTTGGCGGCGCGACGTTCTTCCACGATTTCGACGCGCCCGCCTTCGAGGTGATCCCCGACCTCACCCCCGCCACACTCCCGGACAGCGCGCGCATGCAGACATCCGATACGCCTCCGGGTGCCGGCGGAGCGGTCTCGTACGCATGGACGGACGTCGGGCGATCGCCGCAGATCCGCGGCCTGCGGACTACCACGCCGGTGGAGCCGCTACAGATCTATCTCGGCCGCGAGGCGGCGAACACGCTCGGCATCGCAACCGGTCGCTTCGTCACGCTCGCGATTAGCGGCCGCTTCCTGCCGGGCCAGATCGCGGGTGTGATCGAGCTCTTCCCCACGCACGACCCGACGCGAACCGGCGAGTCGTTCGCCCTCGTCAACGGGAACCGGCTGCTGACGGCGGTGAACGCCTCCCCGAGCGAGAGCCCGCTGCGCTACAAGGAGGCCTGGTTCGCATCCTCAGATCCGGTGGCGACACACGAGGCGATCGACGAGGCCATCGACGCGCAGACGGTGACCGACGCCTTCACCGAGCGACTCATCCAGCAACAGGACCCGCTGGTAGCAGCCGGCTGGTCCGGCATCCTCGCGATCTCGTTCGGTGCGGTGCTCTTGCTCTCGGCGATCGGGTTCGTGGTCTATTCGTACCTGACCGCGCAGGAGCGCAGCCTCGAGTTCGCGATCCTGCGCACGCTTGGCTTCTCGCGACCACAGATCTTTGCGCAGGTCGTGTTCGAACACTTCCTGGTGATCGCGGCAGGGATGGGGTTGGGGACGCTCGTCGGCCTCCAGATCGGCCGCTATATGATGGAGTTCCTCGCCACCGACGAACGCGGACTCAGCGTCTTCCCGCCGTTCCTGCTCGCCGTTTCATGGCCGGAGGTGTTTCTCGTGTGGGGCATTCTGGGCACGGTGTTCGTTGTGACCATTTCGGCGGTGGTGCTACTGTACTTCCGCCTCGCGGTCCATCGAGCGCTCCGGATTGGTGACGTCTAGCGGATGGTGAGCCACACGCGCGAGCCAGCACCCGCGGCGGTCCGGGCCTACATCCATTCCGAAGACCTCTTCAAGATCTACAAGACCGAAGAACTGGAAGTCGTCGCGCTGCGAGGGCTCGACCTGCAGGTCGAACGCGGCGAGATGATGGCGATCGTCGGCGCCTCCGGCTCGGGCAAGTCCACGCTGCTGAACATCCTCGCGGGACTCGATACACCCTCCGCCGGAAAGATCTTCGTCGGCGCGCGCGATCTGCTCACCACGACCGACGACGATCTCGTGCGCTACCGGCGACAGGAGGTGGGCTTCGTCTGGCAACAGACCGGCCGCAACCTGATCCCCTACCTGACCTCGCAGCAGAACGTCGAAGTGCCGATGATCCTCGAGGGCGCGACCCGCAAGCAGGCGCGCCGACGCGCCGAGCACCTGCTCGAGCAGGTCGGGTTGCTGCCGAAGCGCCGCAATCGGCCGGAGCAGTTGTCGGGCGGTGAGCAGCAGCGCGTCGCGATCGCCGTCGCGCTGTCCAACGACCCGCCGCTCCTGCTTGCCGACGAACCCACGGGCGAGCTCGACAGCCAGACGGCGGACGAGGTGTTCAGTGTGTTCCGCCAGCTCAACGAGGAGACCGGGGTGACGATCGTGATCGTGACGCACGACCGCTCGATCACACAGCGCGTCGACCGTGTGGTCGCCATGCGCGACGGCCGCACGAGCACCGAGCTCGTGCGCCACATGGCGTTCTCGCGCGGCCAGGGCGAGGTGATCGAAGAGTTCGCCGTCGTGGACCGCAGCGGGCGACTGCAGATTCCGCGCGAGATGGTCGACGCGCTCGGCATCGGCTCGCGCGCGCGGCTCGACCTGTCCGAGGATCACGTGGAGGTGCGCCCGGAGCATCCGCCCGAGAGCGACGGCCCACGCTGGAAGCGACGATGACGGCGGCCCGCACGCAGCCCGCGCCGGCCGGTCCCGCCGTCGACGTGCGCGACGTCAGTCGCACGTTTCGGCTCGGCAGCACAGAGGTCCATGCCGTCAGGCACGCCTCGCTCGAAGTGACCCGCGGTGAGTTCCTCGCGATCGTGGGGCGTTCTGGCTCCGGCAAGACGACGCTGCTCAACATCATCGCCGGCCTCGACCAGCCCGACAGCGGCCAGGTCTTCCTCGAGGGTCACGAGATCTCACGCTATGGCGACCGCGAGCTGACCGAGCTGCGACGACACACGGTGGGCTTCGTCTTCCAGTCGTTCGGGCTGCTGCCGTTGCTCTCGGCGGCCGAGAACGTGGAGCTGGCGCTGCGCATCGCGGGCGCCGGCGTGCGCGAGCGCGGGGAGCGCACGCGCGAGCTGCTCGAGCTCGTCGGGCTCACGCCCCGCTCCAACCACCGCCCGTACGAGCTCTCCGGTGGCGAGCAGCAGCGCGTCGCGGTCGCGCGCGCGCTGGCGAACAGCCCCAAGATCGTGATCGCCGACGAGCCGACCGGCGAACTCGACTCTACAACCGGGGCGCAGATCTTCCAGCTGTTGCGCGAAGTGTCGGCGCAGGGCGTCACCGTGATCACCGCAACGCACGACCCGTTCGTCATCGAGCACGTCGATCGTGTGCTCGAGATGTCCGACGGGGAGATGCTTCCGGAGGGTCAGGGTGTCGTCGTTGCGCAGTCCGGACGCGCCCGATCCGGCCCCGCGGCGCGCGAGCGAGCGCAGACGTCGCCGCCGGGGTCACCCGCGCGACCGTAACCGCCCATGGCGCGCATCCTCCACCTCGTCGCCGCCCGCCTGAAGCCGGATGCCGACCCCGAGCGTCGCGACCACGCGATCGCGCTCGCACACGCGCTCCGCGACGTGCCGGGCGTGCAACGCGTGATCGTCGCCGCCTCTGAGCAGCGCCTGATCGCAGCCACGTGGCTGCCAGATCGGGCCGCACTCGAGCCGTTCGCCGCCTCGCCGCCACACATGCACTTCATCATGCGCGGCCTGGCACCGGTCATCGCCGACATGTGGAGCGCGTCCGTGGAAACGGACGGCGATCCGGCCGAGACGCCATCGGCGCTCTGGGTGTTCGCGCTCGGGGCGAGCGAGGTGTTCGAGTGGCGGGTCCGCGACCTGCTGCGGGGCGTCGAGGATCTCCCCGGCAGCGCGGCCACGGGCCCGACGGTCGAAGAGCGGGAACGCTATCGCGCCGGCGGCATCGTCGGTCTCGACTTCGCCGAGGTCGGCCCGTTCGAATCCGCGCTCGCGAGCGCGCGGCGGGAGTGGGCCGGCATCGCCGACGCGATCGAGGAGGCGTCGGCGCCGGTGTCGCATCCGCCGGGTGCCGCGTGAGCGACCGGCGTCAGCACCGCCTGAGTTCCTCGCGCACCCGTCCGGCACGGCGGCGCCGTGCGTTGCCGCCGCGCGATCCGCGTCGCGAGCAACGACGGAAGCGACAGCTCGGCCGGTGGACGCTGATCAGCGGCATCCTCGTGGCCATCTCCGTGATTGCAGGCGCGCTGCTCAGCCGCAACCGCGGGTCCGACGCGCCGGTGGTCCCGCCTCCGGTCGCCACGCTGCACGCGGCCGACGCCGCCACGCTCACGCTCGTGGACGTGCGCAATGTGCTAGACGGCGACACGCTGGACGTCAACGCGGCTTCGACACGGCTGCGGGTGCGCCTCTTCGGCGTGGACGCGCCGGAAGTCGGCGAGCCATGCGCGAACGAGGCGACGGCGCGCCTGGCGGCGCTCGCCGGCGATGCCGTGCTGTTGCGCACGGACGTGCGTCAGCAGGATCCCTTCGGGCGCGAGCTCCGCTACGTCTACACGCTCGATGGCGGCTCAATCGACGCGACGCTCGTGGCAGAGGGCCTCGCGCTCGCCTGGCGTGCCGATGGCGCGCTGCGCGACGCGCTGGTCACGATCGAGGAAGAAGCACATGCCGCCGGTCGCGGCTGTCTGTGGAGGGAGTAGGCCGAGGGGGGAGAGGGGCCACTACGGTTCGAGCTTGAAGACGATGTCGCCGTTGTCCCACTGCACGACCTGGTGCGGAGGCGCGGCGTTCACCCAGGCCGTACGCACCGCGCGGCCGTTGCGGAGCAGCAAGCGCCACGTGTCGAACTCCCCGGCGGGCACCGTGATCGTCTGGCGGAGCGGCACGCGGATGTTCACGGTCTGCTGACTGCGCTCGATCGGGTTCACCGAGATGTATTGCTGCTCGAACTCTTCCCTGAAGGCCAGCGTGCGCCACAGCCAGAGCGCGCTCTCGTTGTCGTAGTAGTGGTCGCGCAGGCGCACCTCCCGCTCGCTCCGGTCTTCACCATCGATCCGCGTGGACGTCATGGCCGCGCGACCCTCGTCGTCCGCGCCGTAGCTCCACTCGAAGCGCAGGCGCGCGCGTGCGCCGTTGGCGGCGCGCTCATCGATCAGGCGCGAGCCGCCGACCGGCTTCAACGTCGCGGCGTCAACGCGGACGGCGACGATATCGGTGGTGGGCGCGGCGCCGGCCGGCGGGTCGGCTTCGACATAGCGCTGTTCCAGCACGAACGTGCCGCCGTCGGCGCGGACCGATAGGTCGCCGTAGCCGATCACCTCACCGAGATCGTTATGTAGCGAGTAGCGCAGTGACTCGCCGTCCGCGAACGGGATCGCGCCCGCGACATCGGCGATCGGCCCGCTCGAGGCGGGCGTCGTGCAGGCGACCGCGAAGCTGGTGAGGAACAGAACCAGGGCAACGCCGAAGCGGGAACGCCGGCGGTGCCTCACCGCGACGCGCTCGCCGGCGGCGCGGCCGTCAGCACGGCGCGAATGCGTTCCACGGCTGTGTCGATCTGGGCGGCGCTCACGTCCAGGTGTGTGACCATCCGCATGCGCTGCGGCCCCATCCCGCTGCAGAGCACGCCGGCCGTGGCGAGGCGCGCGCGGAAGTCCGGGCCATCGATGCCCTCGACATCGAAGAAGACCATGTTCGTCTCGACGCTCGCCGCGTCGAGGCGCACGTGGGGCGCACCGGCGATGCCGGCGGCGAGCCGGCGGGCGTTCGCGTGATCGTCGGCGAGGCGGTCGACGTGATGCTCGAGGGCGTACAGCGCGGCGGCGGCAATGACGCCGGCCTGGCGCATGCCGCCCCCCACCTGCCGGCGAATCACCCGCGCGCGATCGATGAACTCGCGGGGTCCGGTGAGCACGGAGCCGACGGGCGCGCCGAGCGCCTTCGAGAAGCAGAACGACACCGTGTCGGCGGAGGCGACGAGCGTCGCCGCGTCGGTCTCGAGGGCGACGGCTGCGTTGAAGATACGCGCGCCGTCGACGTGTACGGCGGCACCGGCGCCGTGCGCGACGTCCGCGACCGCGCGCATCTCGCGCTCGGGGATCGCCGCGCCGCCGCAGCGGTTCTGCGTGTTCTCGAGACAGACGAGCGCGGTACGCGGTGCACCCGGCGGCCGCAACGCGGCCCGCACGTCACCCGGCGTGATCCGGCCCCGCGCGTCGTTTGGCACCGTGCGCAGTGAGATGCCGCCGAGCGCCGGCGCGCCGGCCGCTTCGTGGTGCAGGATGTGTGCCTCGGAGCCCACGATCGCCTCGTCGCCGCGTCCGCAGTGCGTCAGCAGCGCGACCAGGTTGGCCATCGTGCCGCTTGGAACGTAGAGGGCTGCGTCCTTGCCGATGCGCGCGGCGGCCGCGCGCTCGAGCGCGATCACCGTGGGGTCGTCACCCAGCACATCGTCCCCCACCTCGGCGGAGGCGATCGCCTGTCGCATCGCCTCGGTGGGTCGCGTGACGGTATCCGAGCGCAGATCGATAGCGTCCGTCTGGGCCACGGTTCGTCTCCGAAGTGTGGGATGGGATCAGTTGCCGAGCTCGCGGGCGAGCGTAGCAGAGGTCCGGCTCAGCATCTCCCGCAAGGGCGCGCCGGATCGGGCACGCCTCGCTCGCCGCCCTCAGTCGTCGCGCTCGCGCTCCCAGATCGTCTCGTAGCCCTCGCCGCCGCGAATCGCGGCGACCACGTCCGACCGTTCGAAGCGCTGCGCCTCGGCGAACGCGCGACCGACCTCGCTGCCGGCATGCTCGCCGCCGACGCCGACGAGCCGCTGCTCCAGCCGGTCCCAGACGCCGAGATCCTTCATCGACTGCACACCGCGCGGCCACTGAAAGACCGTGATCTGCTCGGGCAGCGGCAGTCCAGGCCGCTCCTTCTGCAGGAAGCGGTAGCGCTCCTCGGCGGAGGAGGCCGGCGGCACGACGCGAATGAACGGTTCGCCCGCCTCATCCGGCCGCGCGTCGACCAGCAGTCGCTGATCGATCAGCCCGAAGCGCACGACGAAGACATCCGCCTCTTCGATCACGCGGATGATGGCATCGATGTCGATCCCGAAGTCGGCGTCCATGGCTATCAGTCTAGCAACGGCTACGCGACAGTCGACCGGATCGAGGCCCACGACGCCGTCTGCCGGCGCGAGTCCTCACCGGACCGTCACCTGGTAGGTGCGATCGAGAAACGGCACGTGGATGAGGCCGCTCATGTGCATGCCGAACACCATCAGCAGCGCACCGCCGACGCGCGTCATCGTCTCGATGTGCGCCGTCAGCAGGCTGCCGGCGAATCCGGCAGAAGCGCCCAGCACCGTGAACACGAGCGAGAACCCCACGACGAAGGCGATCGCGTGCAGCAGTACGCGGCGGCGCTCGTCGCCCCGAGCATCGGTGCCGCTCAACACCGCTTCGCCGGCGATGTTCACCAGATATGCCGGGACGAGCGGCAATACGCACGGCGACAGGAACGAGACCAGGCCACCGAAGAACGCGACGGCGGGACCGAGCGCGCTGTCGACGCCGCCGCTCAGGCTCTCCTCGGCGTTCGCCGTTCCGCTGAACAGGAAACCGAGGCCGGCGAAGTAGTTGTTCAGTCGCGTGAACTCGCCGAGGAACATGAGTGCACCCACGACAATGAAGACCGCGCCGCTCACGACCATCAAGCTCTGCATGTGCGGCTGCAGCACGCGCAGTCGCGGGCCGAGCCAGCCGAAGAACGCGCCGAACGCGATGAACCACACGCCCAGCCCGAGCGAGTACGCGAGCAGGAGCAGGCCACCCTGCGCGGCCGTGCCCGACGTCGCGGCCAGCGTCAGCACCACGCCGAGGATGGGACCAATGCACGGCGACCAGGCGACCGAGAACGCCGAGCCGATCAGGAACGAGCGCGGATAGCCGGCACGGGCGAGGGCGCGCACGCCCGTGTGCCGCGGCGGGCTCGGGGGGGCGAGCGGTACGACCGGAGGTGGCGTGGCGCCGCTCATGACGACTCCCGTCTGCACCATTCATTGTCCGGGAGACGGGGGCGGTGTCTGTGACGAAGCTGACGTAGCCGCCGACGCTAGTCGCCGATGCCAAGCAGGCGCAGGCGCGCCTCGTCATACTTCTCTTTGGCCCGCGCCTCGCGGTTGAGCAGACCCTTGATCTCGTCGGGCCGGCGGCCATCGCGCTCGCCGTCCAGCAGGAGGCGATGGATGGCTGTGAGCTTGCCCTGCCAGTCCGCGAGCGCCTCGCGATATGCCGTCTTGTCCTCGTCGGTCGCCATGTGGCCGAGTGTAGTAGACGGCTACGCTGACGAGCACACATCGATCACCGCGCGCGGGCCCGACCGCGACGCGGCGAACACGACGGGAATCACATGGACGGCGGCGACACGGCACTCCGCATCGCGCTGATCGGCGTGCTGGTGCTCGTGAACGCGGCGTTCGCGGGCTCTGAGCTCGCGCTGCTCTCGCTCACCGAGAGCCAGATCCGCCGCCTGCGGGAGCGCGGCGGACGAGGGCGTGTGGTCGCGCGACTGGTCGACGACCCGAACAGCTACCTCGCGACGGTGCAGATCGGCATCACGCTCACCGGTTTCCTCGCCTCCGCCACGGCGGCACTCACGCTCGCCGGCACGCTCGAGCCGGTGCTCGAGCCGGCGTTCGGCGGCGCGGCGAACGCGGTCGCCGTCGTGGGCGTCACGCTCGTGCTCACCTTCGTCACGCTCGTGTTCGGCGAGCTTGCGCCGAAGCGGCTCGCCATGCAGTGGGCCGAACCGTGGTCATTGATCGCCGGCGGACCGCTCGCGCTGCTCGGCAGCGCGACGCGACCAGCGGTGTGGCTGCTCGGCGTCTCCACGAACGCGATCGTGCGCGTGCTCGGAGGCGAAGCGGAGCATCGTCGCGCCGAGATGACGCCCGAGGAGATTCGGCACCTCGTCATCGGCCAGGCGTCGATGTCCGCCATTCAGAAG
The DNA here is from genome assembly GCA_027622315.1 of Chloroflexota bacterium. Taxonomy (GTDB): domain Bacteria; phylum Chloroflexota; class Dehalococcoidia; order UBA2979; family UBA2979; genus VGNK01. The sequence continues at coordinate 50,556 of JAQBZW010000002.1, forward strand.
GAGATCATCACCGGCGCGGTGGAGGCCGGCGAGCGCCCTCTGCGTGAGGTGCTGATCCCCCGCAACGCGGTGCTCATGCTGGACCGCGAGATGACGTGCGCGGATGCGATCGCGAAGCTCGTCACGGCGACACACCACCGGGCGCCCGTGATCCACGGCGATCTCGATCACGCGCTCGGCGTCGTCTCGCTGATCGAGCTGCTCGGCCAGAACGCCCAGTCGGCGATCGCCGCGCTCACGCAGCCGGCGCTTGTCCTGCCCGAGACGGTGCGCGTGCTCGAGGCGCTGCGGCGCATGCAGGCGGAACACCGCGAAATGGCGCTCGTCTCCGACGAGCACGGCGGCATCGCCGGGATCGTCACGGTCGAGGATCTCGTCGAAGAGTTGGTCGGCGAAATCTTCGATGAGTTCGACCGTGACGTGCTTGCGGCCGATCGCCGCGGCGAGGACGAACTGGAGGTCGTCGGCCGCTACCCCGTGCACGACCTCGTCGACCTGGGCATCGAGCTGCCCGAGGGGCACGGCGAGTACGCCACGGTCGGGGGGCTGATCATGAGCGAGCTCGGGCGTATCGCCCGTGTAGGCGACGCGGTGGAGGTCGCCGGCTGGCGCATCAGCGTGCTCGACGCGCGGGCGGCCGTGATCCGGCGCGTGCGGCTCGAGCGCATTCGTGGCGGCGAGGCCGACCCGCCACGCGCTGATGACCAGGAGGACGCGGAGGCGGCCGGCCAGCGCGCCTGAGCCACTGACCCCCCGGTGAGCGCGGTCCGCGAGCGCATCCGGTGCCTATACTCCCGGCGATGACCACGGTGAGCGCATCAGTGATCCGACGCTTCCCGGCGTTCGCGTCCCCGGACTTCCGTCGCCTGTTCTTCAACGCCTTCTTCACCTCGGCCGCGCGCTGGGCGCTGATGCTCGCGCGCGGGTGGCTGGTCTTCGAGCTCACCGAATCCTCGTTCGCCGTCGGCGTCGTCACCTTTGCCTCGATGGTGCAGTTCATCGTCGTCGGACCGATCGCCGGCGCGGTCGCCGACCGGCTCGATCGGCGGCAGATCGCGCTCGCCGGCGGGGTGCTGCTCTTCCTTTCTTCGGCGGCGCTCGCCGCGCTCACGCTCGGCGGGGTGGCGGAGGTGTGGCACGTGGTCGTGCTCGCTGCCGTGGACGGCATCGCGGTCGCGAGCTCGCAGCCGGCGATCCAGTCCCTCGTCCCGAACGTCGTGCCGCGCGAGCACCTGCTGAACGCCGTTTCGCTGAGCGGCATCACCCGCCACGGCTCGCGCCTGATCGGTCCGCTCTTCGGCGGCGTGCTGCTGGCGACGCTCGGCGCGGGATCGGTCTTCCTGCTCTCCGCCATCGGTCTGGTCTTCGCGACGGCGATGCTCTGGCGTGTCGAGTTGCGGCTGGCGCCAAACGCGGACCGCGGCCCGGTCGCTCGCAACGTGCTCGCGGACGTGGCCGCCGGCTTCGGGCACGTGCGCCACGACGGCCGCATCGCCGTCGTGCTCCTGTGCGTCGCCTTCCACTGCGGATTCACCATGGCGTTCGACTCGCTGCTGCCGCAGCTGGCGACGAACGTGGGCGGCGGCAGCCGCACCTTCAGCGCGATCGTGATGGGGGTCGGCGCCGGCGCGATCGTGGGCACGATCTCGCTGTCGATGGTCCGCCAGCAGGTCGTCCAGGGGTACGCCCTGGCGCTCACGGGCATCGGCAGCGGGATTGCGATGGTGGTCCTGGGCTTCGCCGCGACGCCCGTGGCCGCCGTCGTCGGCGCGGTGCTCGCGGGCGGCACCCAGGCGACGTACATGGCGGTGTCGCTGACGCTGATCCAGCAGATCGTGCCGGACGCGCTGCGCGGTCGCGTGATGTCGATCTACATGATGCTCGCGGCCGGGCACATGGCGATGATGAACTTCGGCTTCGGCTGGGCCGCCGACCGCATCGGCGTGCGACCGCTGATGGTCGTGCCCGGGCTGCTCTGGATCGCGGTGTTCGTGATCGCGGCGCTCTCGTTCACCGAGCTGCGCCACGTGCTGCGGCGCGGCGTGTTCGTCCCGCGCCTCACGCGCGCGGCCACGCCGGAGGCGGCGTCCTAGAGGCGCGGCCGCCCACGGCACGGCTGGGCGACGGCGCGCGGCACACGCGCGGGTCGTTCGTTGGCCCTCGGGGACGGAGCGGGGGAGCCCGCTCCCGCCGCGGTGACGAACGTCCCCACCGGTCAGGGGCGCCGGCACCCCACGAGCCGGCACCGTTCCGCGAGGATGGGGCGGGCTCACAGGGGCAGCGCGGCGAGGGGTCACGATGCAAGGCCCACGGCCCGAGTACACGTTCCCGGCTCGCTTCATCGTGCGCTGGTTGTGGTCGTGGGCGCGGAGACGCCGACGCCACCTCGGCGAAGACGGTACCTGGCTCGTCGCACGCCACGCGGCCGCGCCACACGTCATCGCCGCGGAACGGATTCCCGCGCGCGACGGTTTCATCCTGGTGATGAACCACTATGAGCCCGCCGGGCTGCGGGTGTGGTGGCCGGCGCTGTCCGTCTCCGGCGCCGTAGGGGCGCGGCGCGGCGAAGCGCCGGCGCTGCGTTGGCTGATCGCCGACCGTTTCTTTCAGACCCGCTGGCACGGCGTGCCCATTCCGGATGGGGTCATAGCCTGGGCGTTCCGCCAGCTCGCGCGCACGTACGGGCTGATCGTGGTGTCTCGCAGCGACGCCCGTGCACGCGCGATCGCGCTACGACGAGCCGCGCGCGCTGCGCGACCACGAGGGGCTCCCGCGCCCGCTCGCCGTCACGCCTGAGGGTGCGCTCGCCTCGGGCGGCGTGCTGGCGAGCCCGGTACCGAACGCCGCAGTCGCGCTGGCGTGGCTGTCGCGTGGCGAGACTCCGTTGCTTCCGGTCGCGGTCTATCGCGACGCATCAACGCAGCTCACGATCAGCGTGGGCGAGCCGTTCACGCTGCCGTGGCGCGGGCTGCGGGCGACGCGCGCGAGCGGAGACGCGCTCACCCGGCAGGTCATGGGGGCGCTCGCGGCGCTCCTGCCGGCCGAGCTGCGCGGTCCCTTCGGCGAGGTCCCGGATGGGGCAGCTCACGCGCCCGGAAACGCGGACGCTGGCGATCACGCTATGCAGGGCGACCCCGGGTGAGCGAACGGCTGCCTCGCCGCACGCGGGTGCTGTACGCCGCCGGCAGCGTCTCGGGCAGCGCCGTGTCGCAGGCCTTCACGCTGTGGCTGATCTACTTCTACGCACCCCCGGGAGGTGCCGACCTCGCGACGCGCGTGCCGGACATCGCCGGCATCGACGCGCGCATCGTGCTTGGCGTCGTGCTCACCGCGGCGCGACTGATCGAAGCCGTTGACGACCCCCTGATCGGCTACTGGAGCGATCGCACCCGTTCGCGCTGGGGGCGTCGCGTGCCGTTCATCGTGCTGGGCACGCCGTGGTGGGTCCTGTGCTTCGTCTTGCTCTTCACGCCACCCGCGGCGACGGGCGCGGGGCTGAACCTCGTCTACCTCTTCGTCGTGCTGCAGGCCTACTTCCTGCTCGCCAACCTCTCCGGCGCGCCCTTCGAAGCGTTGCTCCCGAACATCGCGCGCCGGCCGGACGATCGCGTGTCGATCGCGACGTGGCAGGTCGTGTTCGGCGTGACCGGCGCAGTCGTCGGGCTCTCACTCAGTTCGCTGCTCCGGGCGTTCGTGGGTTTCCAGGCGATGGCCATCAGCGTCGCGGCGATCGCCTTGATCGCACGTTATGTCGCGCTCGCGGGCTGCCTGCGCGAAGCGCGCGCGGACCGCGACGCCGCGACGCCGGGGTTCATGCTGGCGCTGCGTACCACCTGGTCGAATCGCCAGTTCCTCGCCTTCCTGCCGAGCTTCGTGCTCTTCCAGGTCGGCCTGCAGATGCTCACAGCGCTGCTGCCGTTCTTTGTCGACGCGGTGCTGCAGGCATCGCGGTTCCTCGGCTTCAGTGGCGAAACCGACTCCGGCATCTTCAGCTTTCTGCTCACCGCGGCAGTGATCGGGGGGATGCTCGCCGGCGTACCGATCTTTGCGCGCCTGGCGCGCCGCCGTGGCAAAGCGGCTGCCTACCGGATCGCCATGCTGTGGGCGGCGGCGTATTTCCCGCTGATCTTCTTCGCCGGCTTCGTGCCCGGCGTGCCGCGGCTCGCGCAGGCGTTCGCCGCGATCTTCCTGGCCGGCGTGCCCCCGGCCGGGGTGTTTCTCTTTCCGAACATCATTACCGCCGACATCGTGGACGAGGACGCCGCGCGCACGGGCACGCACCGCGAGGCGATGTACTACGGCGCACAGAACCAGGTCGAGAAGGCGGCGACCGCGCTCAGCCCGCTGCTCTTCGCGCTCGTGCTGCTCGCCGGCGACAGCGCCGAACACCCGCTCGGCATCCGGCTCGTGGGACCGGTTGCGGGGCTGCTCGTGCT
>JAQBZW010000089.1 GCA_027622315.1 Chloroflexota bacterium
GTCGCCCGCGCCCAGGCGGGCGGCGCCAGCGGCGATCGCCTCGTCTGCCGGGCGTTCGGTCGCGAGCACGACGGCGACCTGGGCGCGATTGCCGGGCGTGAGGTTCAGCCCCGCGCGGCGCACGGCATCGAGCGTGGCGCGCACGGCGAAGCGCGAGCGTGCGTCGAGGCGGCCCCAGTACGCTGCCTCGAAGCGCGGGTCGGGGCGGTCAGCGTTCGCGACTTCTGCCGCGATGCGGGTGGCGAAGGCGGAGGCATCGAAGCGGGTGATCGGGCCGAAGGCTGAAGTGCCTTCGGCCATGGCGTCCCAGATTGCGCGGGGCGTCGGGCCGAGCGCGCAGATGGCGCCCGCGCCCGTGATCACGACGCGCGGGCGAGGGGCTTCGTCTGCTGGTGAAGGGTCCGCGCTCACGCCGTCGTCGGCGCGCCGGTGACGCGGGCGACGGGCACGCCGCTCGCGTGTGCGGCGCGCACGCCGGACCACTGCATCACGGCCGCGCCCCAGGAGAGCCCGCCGCCGAAGGCGGCGAAGAGGATGCGATCGCCCGGCTGCAACCGGCCGGTTGCGCACGCCTCGGCGAGGGCGAGCGGGATGCTCGCGCTCGAGGTGTTGCCGGTGCGGTCGAGGTTCACGAACACGCGGTCCATCGGCAGCGAGAGGCTCTTCGCCACGGCCTGGATGATGCGCACGTTCGCCTGGTGGGGGATGCAGAGCGCGATGTCGTCCACGGACAGCCCGGCCTCGGCGATGGCGTCCGCGGCGGCGTTCGCCAGCCCTGTCACGGCGGAGCGGAACACCGCCTGACCATCCATGACGATGTGCGCTTCCGCGCGCGCGCCGGCCAGCGCCGGCGTGCACGGGCCGTCCGCGTACAGCGACGAGGCCTGGCTGCCGTCCGAGCGCAGCAGCAGTGAATCGATGCCCCCGAGCTCGTCCGGTCCGGCGTACTCGAGCAGCACAGCGCCGGCGCCGTCGCCGAAGAGCACGCACGTGCCGCGGTCTGTCCAGTCCAGGATGCGGGACATCGTTTCGCTGCCGATCACGAGCACCCGCTGCGCGCTGCCGGAGGCGACGTACTGGGCGCCCGCGCTCAGCGCGTGCAGAAAGCCGGCGCACGCGGCGTTCACGTCGAATGCGCCCGCGTTGGTGGCGCCGATGCCGTGCTGGATGCGCGTCGCGCTTGCGGGGAACATCCCGTCAGGGGTAGAGGTGCCGACGATGATCACGTCGACGTCGGCGGGGTCCACCTCGGCGGAGGCGAGCGCCACGCGCGCAGCCTCGATGCCCATGGTGCTCGAGGTCTCGTCCGGGCCCGCGATATGGCGTTCGCGGATGCCCGTGCGCGAAAAGATCCACTCGTCCGACGTGTCGACCTGCTTGGCGAGTTCTTCGTTTGTGAGCGTCCGCGGAGGCAGATAGCCGCCGACGCCGGTAATCCGCACCGGCAGCCTCATGCATCACCCCTTGGAACAGCTGGCGTGCGCGGTATGAGTCAGGCCTCTTGCTCGGTGTCGAGCCGCCGGTGGAGCTCGCGCAGCGTCCGATGGTGGAGCGCCTTCACCGCGCCTTCGCTGCGGCCCATCATACGGCCGATCTCCGCGTTCGGCAGACCGTCCACATACTTCAGCGCGATCAGACGCTGGCGATCCTCGCCGAGCGTGCTCACGGCGTCCCGCACGCGCCGAATCAGCTCGTTTCGCTCCAGGCTGGATTCTGGTCCCGGCGTATCCGCCGGGACCGCGATCGCCACATCGAGCGCCTCCGTCGGCGGCCGGCGACCGCGATCGCGGTACCAGTTCGCCAGCAGGTTGTGCGCGATGCTCATCAGCCAGGACCCAAAGCCGTTGCCCCGCCCTCGGTACTGGTCCAGGTGCGTGAGCGCGTTCAGGAAGGTGCGGGAGGTGAGTTCTTCAGCATCCGCCGGGCTCGACGTGCGCGAGAGTAGATAGCGATACACGCGATCGACGTGGGCTTCGTAGAGCGCGGAGAACGCGCTGCGGTCGCTGCGGGCCCGCCGCGCGAGGCGATCCTCTTCGATCGCAGACGCAGTCCGCTCGTGCTCGTCGCGAGACGCGTTATGTGCTGTCGTGGTTGGCCTCCGGCGGGTCGTCGAGAGGGCGAGTATACGGGTCGGGCGGGCGGGCGGAGCCCGCCGAGAGCCCCGCGCACGGTTTGACCGGCGGATGCCCGGCTGAATACAATCGACGGGTCATTAGCACTCTCAACCGGAGAGTGCTAATGAGCATTCAACGATGATTGAAGGACAGTCGCCGTGCTGACAGACCGCCAGGCCGCGATCCTGCGCCTGGTCGTACAGGAGTACATCGAGACGGCCGAGCCAGTGTCGTCGCGGTCGCTTGTGGAAAAGCACCAGCTGCCCATCTCGAGCGCCACCATCCGCAACGAGATGGCGCGCCTCGAGGAAGACGGCTACATCACGCACCCGCACACCTCCGCCGGCCGAGTGCCGGCCGAGATCGGCTACCGCCGTTACGTCGAGTCGCTGATGGCCGAAGATCCGATCGCCCCGGCGGAGCAGCGCACGATTGAGCACCAGCTCCACCAGGTGCTGGGCGGTCTGGACGAGTGGCTGAGCCTCGCGGCGACGATTCTCGCCGCGTCGGTGGGGAACGTGGCGGTGGTGACGCGGCCCCAGGCCACCGGCGCGCACCTCAAGCACATGCAGCTCGTGGAACTCCACGGCGAGTCGGTGCTGCTGGTGGCGGTGATGGACGACGGTCGCGTGCGCCAGCGCATCCTGCCGCAGCCCACGCCGACGCGGCAGGACGTGCTGAACGAGCGGACGCTGCGCTTGAACGCCCGCATGGCGGGCCTGGGCGGCGCGGCCACGCAGCTGCTGGCGACCGAGATCAGCGACCCCGAAGACGCGACGATCGTGCGCGCCGTGGCCGAGCTGATCGAGGAGCAGCGCTACACGGAAGAGACGTTCCTGGACGGCCTGCGGGCCGCACTGGAGCAGCCCGAGTTCGCCAGCGTCGATCGCATGCTCATGGCCGTCCAGCAGTTACAGGCCTACCGCGTGCGACGGCTGGTGGAGCAGGCGCGCGGCGGACGGCTGGGGATCACCCGTGTGCTGATCGGGCGCGAGCACGGTGTCGAGGGCATGCAGGAGTGGAGCGTCGTCGTCTCGAGCTACGGCGACGCTGCGGGGTCGATCGGGGCCGTCGCGGTGCTTGGACCGACGCGCATGCATTACGAGCGCACGATTCCCCGGGTCCGCTACGTCGCGGCCCTGATGAGCCACCTCATCGAGGGCGTGCGCTGAGCGCTCGCCGCGGCGCAACGGCCGTCCCGAGACAGCGAACGAGGAGCGTATGACGAACCCGCCAGCGGACGATCGCGCCGCCGAGAGCCGGGCTGACGCCGCCTCCCACGAGGCGGACGGCGACGCCCCAGCGGCCGGCATGGACGAGCTCGGCGCCCTGCGCCAGGAGCTCGAGCAGGTCCAGGCGCAGTATCACCGCGCGGTCGCCGACTACCAGAACCTGCAACGTCGCGCGCAGCAGGAGCGGCTGGAGCACGCACGCTCCACGCTCACATCGGTCGTGCGCGGCTTCTTGCCGGTCGCGGATGATCTCGGTCGTGCGCTCGACTCCGTGCCGTCCGAGATCGCGGATCACCAGTGGGTCGAAGGCGTACGGCTGGTGCGGCAGAAGTTCCAGAACGTGCTCGCGGGCGCGGGCGTGAGCGAGATCGCAGCGCTCGGCGAGCGCTTCGATCCACAGGTACACGAAGCCGTCGGCTATGGACCGGGAGACGACGGCGCGGTGGTCGAGTTGGTGCAGGCCGGGTATGCGATCGGCGATCGCGTGATCCGGCCGGCGATGGTTTTCGTCGGCAGCGGCGAAGCGGACGAAGGGTCCTCGTCCGGAGCGGCGCCCGACTGATTGCAGTCTGAACCCGAGCAGGGCGAGAGGTAAGCGAGATGGCGAAGGTAATCGGGATCGACCTGGGTACGACGAACTCCTGCATGGCCGTTATGGAAGGCGGCGAACCGCAGGTGATTCCCAACGCAGAGGGTGGTCGCACGACCCCATCAGTGGTCGCGGTGAGCAAGGACGGCGAGCGACTGGTCGGCACCGTCGCGAAGCGTCAGGCCGTGACCAATCCGGCGAACACGATCTACTCGGTGAAGCGCCTCATGGGCCGCCGCTTCGAAGACGCCGAGGTGCAGAAGTTCAAGGCCTCGTCGGGCTTCCTGATCGTGGCTATGGACAACGGCGACGCCGGCGTGGAGATGGGCGGGCGCAAGTTCAGCCCACCCGAGATCGCGGCGATGGTGTTGCAGAAGCTCAAGGCCGACGCCGAGGCGTACCTCGGCGAAGAGGTGAGGGAAGCGGTGATCACGGTTCCCGCCTACTTCAACGACAACCAGCGCCAGGCAACGCGTGATGCCGGCCGCATCGCCGGCCTCGAGGTGCTGCGCATCATCAACGAGCCGACCGCGGCGTCGCTCGCGTACGGCCTCGACAAGAAGGAAGACGAGGTGATCGCGGTCTACGACCTCGGCGGCGGCACCTTTGACATTTCGGTACTCGAGCTCGGCGATGGGACCTTCCACGTGAAGGCGACCAACGGCGACACCTTCCTCGGCGGCGACGACTTCGACGATCGCCTGATCGAGTTCCTGGTTGCCGAGTTCAAGCGCGATCAGGGCGTCGACCTGTCGAAGGATCGCACCGCGCTGCAGCGCCTGAAGGAAGCAGCCGAGAAGGCGAAGATCGAGCTCTCGTCGGCGCAGTCGACCGAGATCAACCTGCCGTTCATCACCGCCGACGCCTCTGGCCCCAAGCACCTCGTGTTGAACGTCGCGCGCTCGAAGTTCGAGCAGCTGATCGGCGATCTCGTCGACCGCACGCTCGAGCCGTGCAAGAAAGCACTGGCCGATGCCGAGATGCAGCCCGGCGCGATCGACGAGACGGTGCTCGTCGGCGGCATGACGCGCATGCCGCTCGTGCAGAAGAAGGTGCAGGAGTTTTTCGGCAAGGAGCCGCACAAGGGCGTGAACCCGGACGAGGTCGTCGCCGTGGGCGCGGCGATCCAGGCCGGCGTGCTCAAGGGCGAGGTCAAGGACGTCTTGCTGCTCGACGTCACCCCGTTGACGCTCGGGATCGAAACGCTCGGCGGCGTGATGACGCCGTTGATCGAGCGCAACACCACGATCCCGACGAGCGCGTCGCAGACGTTCTCGACGGCGGCCGACAACCAGCCGTCGGTCGAGATCCACGTGCTCCAGGGTGAGCGGCCGATGGCCACCGACAACAAGTCACTGGCCCGCTTCATTCTCGACGGCATCCTCCCCGCGCCGCGCGGCTTGCCGCAGGTCGCGGTCGCCTTCGACATCGATGCGAACGGCATCGTGAAGGTGTCCGCCAGCGACAAGGCGACCGGGAAGCAGCAGCACGTCACGATCCAGGCCGCCTCCGGCCTCTCCGACGAAGAGGTGAAGAACCTCCAGCGCGAGGCGGAGGAGCACGCCGGCGAGGACCAGGCGAAGCGGGCGGCGGCCGAGGCGCGCAACGCCGGCGACACGCTGGCGTACTCCGCGGAGAAGATGCTCCGCGACCACACAGACAAAATCGGCGACGAACAGAAGTCGACCGTTCAAGCCGCGATCACGGAGCTTCGTACAGCGCTTACCGGCACCGACGTCGAGGCGATCACCGCCAGGTCCGAGGCGCTCTCGATGGCGATGCAGGAGATCGGCCAGGCGATCTACGGCGCGGCCGGTGCCAACGGTGCGTCCGAGGAGGCGGAGGGCGCAGCCGCCGGCGCCGGGGCCGCCGAAGAGGTCGGGACGGTTGAGGGCGAGTTCCGCGAGGTCTAGTGGATCACGCATGCATCAGGTCCGGGGCGCCACGCCTTCGCTCGTCGAGGGCGTGGCGCTTACGGTTCAGGGGCGCCGAGCGCGGAGTAGCGAGGGCCCGGCCATGACGCTCGATCGGTCCTTCTCCTTCGACCGCGTCTACAACTTCCGCGATCTCGGCGGCTATGCCACGGCAGACGGCCGCGTCGTGCGCTGGCGCCGGCTCTTTCGCTCGGGCGAGCTGCAGCGCATGTCCGAAGACGAGGTCGCCCGCACCCGTGCGGCCCTCGGCATCGTGACGGTGATCGACTTCCGCAGTGCCGAGGAGGCCAACGATCCACGCGGCTTCGGTGGTCTGAGCGACCCGCCGACGCGGCGCCACCATCTGCCCATGGGGAACGCACGCTCAAAGTTCGAGGCGCGCGAGTCGGGGCGATGGGATCCGGCGTACGTCTCGATGCTCGAAGAGCACGGCGACGACTGGGCACAGGCTGTGCACGTGCTCGCCGGGGACGACAGCTACCCGGCGCTCTTCCATTGCGTGACGGGCAAGGACCGCACCGGCGTGCTCGCCGCGCTCGTGCTCGACACGCTGGGCGTCGACGAAGCCACGATCCTGGCCGATTACGCCGACAGCCAGCGCGCGATGGATCTGCTGGTCGAACGGCTGCGCGCATCCGGCGCGGTCGGTCCCGATCGCCCGCCGAACCCCGCGCTCGGCGTGGTCCCGTCCGCGATGGCGGAGATGCTCACTACGCTGCGTGAACGCTACGGATCGGCACGGGGCTTCCTGCGCGCTCGTGGCGTGCAGCCACACGTATTCGACGCACTCGAGGCGCATCTGCTCGAAGCACCGGCGTCATGACTGCAGATCGCGCGCACGCAGACGACTTCGAGCGTCGCCATGTCCCGTTCGAGGCCTGCTGGAACTTCCGTGATATCGGCGGCTACGCCACCCCGGGCGGCACGCTTGTCTGGCAGCGCTATTACCGCGCGGGCGCGCTGGAGGACATGACGGCGGCCGACCGCGCGCGCCTGCGTGAGCTGGGCGTGGCAACGGTGATCGACCTCCGGCGGCCGGCCGAGGTGTCGGCGCGGAGCGGTCATCCAGCTGCGGAGATCGGCGCTCGTTACGTCCACCTGCCGCCACTCCCCGACGGCGCCAGCGAGGAGCTCGATCAGCGTCTCGGGCCGGGCATCTCCGGCGCGCGCTACCTCGGGTACCTGGAATACGCGGGCGAGTCCTTTCGCGAGATCTTCGATCGGCTCGCCGACCCGGCGACCTATCCGCTGGTGCTCCATTGCACGGCGGGCAAGGACCGCACCGGCGTGGTCACGGCGCTCGCGATGACCGTGGCCGGCGTCGACCGCGCGACGATCATCGCGGACTTCGCGCTCTCGAACCGAGACACTGAGCGCTGGCTCGGTTGGCTCGCGGCGCACGAGCGTGTGCCGGCCGCCGACAACCCGGATGAGATGCGTCGCCGCTTCGGCGTGCCGGTGGAGGCGATCACCACCTTTCTCGGCGGCCTGGATGCCCGCTTCGGCGGGGTGGGCGGGTATCTGCGAACTATCGGGGTTTCCGAGCGCACCGTGAGGGGCGTCGCGGAGGCGCTTCACGGGCCCGTTGGTAGAATGTCGCGATGACCTCTCAGGCCGATCTCTACGAAACGCTCGGTGTCGGGCGCGAAGCGTCGCCAGCCGATATCAAGCGCGCGTTCCGTCGCCTGGCGATGGAGTTCCACCCCGACCGCAACCGCGAGGACGGCGCCGAGCAGCGCTTCAAGCAGATCAACGCCGCGTACGAGGTGCTCTCGGACCCCGAGAAGCGGTCGCGCTACGACCGGCTCGGCCTGGCGGGCGTCGGCGGCGGCGGCGCACAGGGCTTCGACGGCTTCCAGGGCTTCGGCGGCTTCGGCGACATCTTCGACGCGTTCTTCCGCGGTACGGCGACGCGCCGGGCCGGGCCGCAGCGAGGTGCGGATCTGCAGACACGGGTGCGGGTCACGTTCGAGGAAGCGGTCTTTGGCACCGAGAAGCAGCTGAGTTACGACCGCACGGAGACGTGCCCGGACTGTCGCGGATCCGGCCAGACGAAGGGTTCGCAGCGCGAGAGCTGCCCCGAGTGCAAGGGCTCCGGTGAGCTGCGGCGGGTCCAGCAGTCACTCTTCGGCCAGTTCGTGAACGTGACGGCATGCTCCACCTGCCGCGGCGAGGGCACGGTCGTGACCGAGCCGTGCGGCACGTGCCGGGGCCGCGGGATGCGACGCCAGAACGTGTCGCGCACAGTGAAGATCCCCGCGGGCGTGGATGGCGGCGCGCAGATCCGCCTCGCCGGCGAGGGTGACAGCGGCCTGCGCGGCGGCCCCGGCGGGAGCCTCTTCATCGAGCTCGAGGTCGCGCCGCACGAGCTGTTCCGGCGCGTGGAGGACAACCTCGTCTACGAGCTGCCACTGAACATCGCGCAGGCGGCGTTGGGCGCGAGCGTGCAAATCCCCACCCTCGACGGCGAGGCCGAAACGCTCGAGCTCAAGCCCGGCGTGCAGCACGGTGAGGTGCATCCGCTGCGCGCTCGCGGCGTGCCGCATCTCCGCGGCACCGGGCGCGGCGATCTGCTGGTGCGCGTGCATGTGGTGACGCCGACCAAGCTCAGCGCCGAGCAGCGTCGCGCGCTGGAGGAGCTGAGCCGCACGCTCGGAGAGCCGGATCTGCCGAAGGACCCTGCCGGCTCGGGGTTCTTCGACCGCATCCGGGAGGCCTTCTCCTAGGCGCGCTATGAGCGCGATGAACGACGACTCGATACGCTGGGTGCAGATCGCGGTGCGCGCTGCGCCCGCTGACGTGGATATGGTTGCAGACGTACTGTCCGCGTTCGCGCCGGATGGTGTCGCCATTCACCCCGCGATTCGCATCGACGAGGGCGGCGAGTTCGCGTACGAGGAGCTGCCGGAGCCATCGACCGTGACGGCGGCGGTACGCGCCCCGTTCGTCGAGGAGGAGCGGCGCCGGCTCGAGGCCGCGCTCACCGCGCTGCCGCTCGCGGAAGCGCTGACCACCGTCGCCTACATCGACGTCGATGCGCATGACTGGGCGGAAGAGTGGAAGCGCTTCTACACGCTCCAGCGGATCGGACGCCGGCTGGTCGTGCACCCGTCGTGGGAGCCCTACGAGCCCGCGCCGGGCGAGGCTGTGGTCGCGCTCGATCCCGGCGCCGCCTTCGGCACCGGCCAGCATGAGACGACGCGGCTCTGCCTCGCGGGGCTCGAAGCGCACGTACGCGCGGGCGACGAGGTGCTTGACGTCGGGGCCGGCTCGGGCGTGCTGGCGATCGCGGCGCTCAAGCTCGGTGCACGCGCGGCGCGCGCCCTCGACGTCGACGCGGCGACGGTGGAGGTGGCGCGCGAGAACGCGCGCCGCAACGGCGTCGACGCCGCGCTCGAGGCCGCGCCCGGATCGCTCGGCGATGATTGGCCGTGGCCCGGGACGCCCCCGGTCGCATGCGCGGACGTCGTGGTGGCGAACATCTCCGCGCCCACGGTGATCGCGCTCATGCCGGCGCTGGCGATGGCGCTGCGCCCCGGCGGCGTATTGATCGCGAGCGGGTTCATTGCCCGCGACGCCGCGGCGGTGCTCGGTCGCGCCGAAGCGAGCGACCTCGCGGTGGTCGCCGTGGCAGAGGACGGCGACTGGCGCTGCCTGATCGCCACACGGGGCGGCGAGCGCACGGCCACGGCACGACCGGGCTGACTGTGCCGGACGCACCCCGCATCTACGTGCCGCCCGAGCAGTGTTCCGGAGAACGTGCAATCTGCGAGGGGGACGTCGCGCACCGGCTGGCCGGAGTGCTGCGCCTGCGCGCGGGCGACAGCGTGCACGTATTCGATGGTCGTGGCCGGGAGCGAGTGGCACGCATCGAAGCATCGACGCGGCGCAGCGTGACGCTCGCCCTCCTCGCCGATGTGCCCGCGCTGCCCGAGCCGCCGGTTCCGGCGACGCTGGTCTGCGCCTTCCCACGAGGGAATCGCGGCGACTGGATCGTGGAGAAGGCGACCGAGCTGGGGGTGGCGCGGCTGGTTCCGCTGGCGACCGGGCGCGGCGTGCTGCGACCGGGCGATGGGCGGATTGAGCGCTGGCGGCGGATCGCGATCGAAGCGGCCGAGCAGTGCGGGCGCGCGACCGTACCCGCGATCGGCGGCGAGCCCCCCGCCGACGCGTGCGTGCTCGTCGCCCACCCCGGCGCATCCCTATCGATCCGCTCAGCACTCGCGGGCGCCCTGCCGCCGGCGGTCGCGGTGTTCGTCGGGCCCGAAGGTGGTTGGGACGCGACGGAGCTGGCGGCGCTTCTGGAGCGCGGCGGCACGGCCGTGTCGCTCGGCCCCCGCACACTGCGCGTCGAGACTGCCGCCATCGTCGCCGCAGCCGAAGTGATCGCGGCCACCGGCGGCGCGGATCACGCGCGCTAGTCGGGCACGCCGGACGATTCTCGTGCCGACGTCACGCTATGCGGCGTGAAGTCCGTGCTGATCCACTCGAACGGGTCCACGTTCACGCCGTAGATCGACAGCTCCCAGTGCAGGTGCGGCCCGGTCGACAATCCGGTGGACCCGACCTGTCCGATCGCCTCGCCCGGCCGCACGACCTGGTCGACCACGACGTCGATGCGGGAGAGGTGCGAGTAGTGAGTGAGCACGCCCGAGCCGTGATCGATCACGACCGTGTTGCCGCGAATGGGCATCTCGCCCGCCCAGGACACACGCGCTTCCGCGGCCGCCACGACCGGAGTGCCCTCCGCGTTGGCGATATCCGTCCCGCTGTGGAAGGCGCCGGGTGGTCCCCCGTTGATCCGGCGGCCCTCGCCGAAGTAGGTCGTGATCGGCCCCGCGAGCGGGCGAACGAAGCGACCGTTCCAGCGGCGGCTGCGATCGAAGCGGGCGAACTGCTGGAGGCGCAGCGCGTATTCGCGCTGGCCCGCCTCCGGCGTGAGCACGGAGGCCTCCTCGCTCGTCAGGATCAAGTTCTGGATCGGGCGCTCGACGGGCACCACCTCGTAGCTCGCTTCGGCGCTGGTCACCGCGTTGCCCGCCGGGTCGCGCGTGCTCACGGCCAGCGTCGCCACACCGAGATCCGCTGTGACCGGCACGCCGACGACCGCCCAGAGATCGTCGCCGTCGAGTGAGAGCGGGAGCGACTCGCCGCGAAACATGAGCGAGCCCCCGTCCGCGCCCGGCGATCGCACCCGCACGAGCATGGTCTGGCCGATGCCGACGCGAGCCGGCTCGAGCGTGATGACCGCCGCGGCGGCCGATGGACCGCCGCTCGCCGTCGGTGCGCTATCCGCGGGGGCCGC
>JAQBZW010000090.1 GCA_027622315.1 Chloroflexota bacterium
CGTGCTCGCGGGCTGCGTGCTGATCGCGGCGTCCGCCGCGGGCTGCGTGGCGGCCGCACCGGACACGCTCGCACCGGCGGCCACGCCCACGCTCGAGCCGGTCTTCAGGCCGGGCTCACCGGGCACGACGGCGACACCCGCACCCACCGTCCCCGCGGCGCTCGACGACGCGGCCGTGACCGCACTGCTGCGCTCGGTCGTCTGCTGGTACGAACGCCCGGCGGACGCACCCGGCTGCGTCCCTCCGGGCCCGGACACCGTCTCCGCGATCGAGACGATGGCGCTGAGCGGCGACGCACGCCTGATCGCGCCGCTCGTCGACATGCTCGCGCTCGACGTGGGCTGGGGGCGGTACGCGCGTGAGGGGTTGGAGCGCCTCACCGGCGAGGCGAGAACGGACGCGCATGCGTGGTACGCCTGGCTGGCCGAGGAGCACCCGCCTCTGCCGGTCGAGTACGCGACGTGGAAGGGCCGGCTGCTGAGCCTGATCGACCGCCGCTTCGCGGAGATCCTGAGCGAGCGCCTGGGTGATGCCATTCCCGCCGACGAGCTGATCTGGAGCGGCGTGCCCGTGAACGGGCTGCCACCGCTGAACAGTCCCGCCACGGTGCATCGCGTGGAGCAGCGTTACCTCGACGACGGCGACATCGTGTTCGGCCTCTATCTCGAAGACGAACCGCGCGCCTATCCGGAGCGCATCCTCGGCTGGCACGAGCTCGTCCAGGAAGAAGTCGACGGCCGCGACATCGTGATCGCCTACTGCGGACCGTGCGGCAGCGCCGCCGCCTATTCCGCGATCGCAAGCGACGGCCGCACGTACAGCTTCGGCACGTCGGGGCTCGTCTATCGCTCGCGCCGCCTGCTCTTCGACGAGCGCACGTTCAGCCTGTGGGACCCGGTCTCCGGCGTGGCGATCGCGGGGCCGCTCGCGTCGGCCGGCGTGCGCCTCGAGCCCCTGCCGCTGCTGCGCACGACGTGGAGCGACTGGAGTACGCGCCGTCCCGGCACGCAGGTGCTCGCGCTCGATACCGGCACGCTGCGCGACTACGGCGAGGGCGTCGCCATCCGCGAGGTCGTCGCGGCCGGTGCGCCGCTCTACCCCGCGGGCACGCTCGACGACCGCCTCGCCGTGAAGGCACGCGTGCTCGGCGTCGAGATCGGCGGCGAGACGCGCGCGTACGCGCTCGACGCGGTCGAGCGGTCGCGCATCGTGCATGACCGGCTGGGCGGGCAGGACATCGTGCTGATCTCGGTCGGGCCCGGGCGCGGCGTGGTCGTCTACGACGAAAGCGACGTCCGCTTCGTCTCCGTCGGCGGCGATCTCGACGCGCTGGAGATCACGGACGGCGACGGGGTTCGCTGGTTTGCCGACGAGCGCCGGCTCGTCAACGCCCGTAACGGCCGCGTGCGCGACGCGATCGCCTCGCGCACCGCGTACTGGTTCGCGTGGTCAGGCGCCTATCCGCAGACACGCGTCTGGAGCGAGTGACGGTGCAAAGGCGGCCCGGTGCGGCGTGAGGCCACGGCGAGCCGCGCGTATCCCCGCGCGGCTCGAGCAGGGCGCGCGATGGACGCCACCATTAGTCGCGCCCCCCTCGCTGCACGCATGGTGCGTGCAGCGGCGGCACCGCGGGTCGCGGGGCGAACGGCGCGAACGACTCGCGCCCGCTGGCAACGCCTGTGCGGGCGCGATCGCGCTCCCCGGAGGCGCACCGCCGGGAGGCACTCAAGCGGGTGCCGCGTGTAGACTCCCCATTCGCCACACCGCCCCCAGTAGGAGAACGACCCGGTATGCCCGCACTTGGCTTCACATCGAAGGTCTTTCAGGTCGACACGCTGGACATGGGCGACGGCCACGTGGAGCAGATCGTCAAGGGCGGCCGGCACCTCTTCCCGTTGCTGCCGAAGGCCTTCGCCGGCGTCAGCCAGATCGGCGTGATCGGCTGGGGCTCGCAGGGGCCGGCGCAGGCCCAGAACCTGCGTGACTCGCTCGAAGGCACCGCCATCAAGGTCAAGATCGGCCTCCGCGGCGGGTCGAGCTCGATGGACGAAGCGCGCGCCGCGGGCTTCTCGGAAGACGACGGCACGCTCGGTGAGCTGTTCGACGTGGTCCGTGAGTCCGACCTGGTGCTGCTGCTGATCGCCGACGCGGCACAGGCGTCCCTCTTCCAGCAGGTGTTCGACGCCCTCAAGCCCGGCGCGACGCTCGGGCTCTCGCACGGCTTCCTCGTGGGCCACATGAAAAACGTCGGCGCGAGCTTCCCGGCGAACGTCAACGTCGTCGGCGTGTGCCCGAAGGGCATGGGCCCGTCCGTGCGCCGCCTGTACCTCCAGGGCAAGGAGGTGAATGGCGCCGGCATCAACAGCAGCTTCGCCGTCGAGCAGGACATCGACGGGCGGGCGACGGACATCGCCCTCGCCTGGTCTGTGGCGATCGGCTCGCCGTACACGTTCCAGACGACGCTCGAATCGGAGTACCGCTCAGACATCTACGGCGAGCGAGGCATCCTGCTTGGCGCCGTGCACGGGATCATCGAGAGCCTCTACCGCCGCTACATCGACGAAGGCATGTCGCACGAGGACGCCTTCCGCAACTCCGCGGAGGCGATCACCGGACCGATCTCGCGGATCATCTCGAAGCAGGGGATCAGCGCCGTCTACGAAGCCGTCGGCGCCGACGGCCGCGGCGAGTTCGAAGCGGCCTACGCGGCGGCCTATCCCGCGGCCCACGAACTGCTGCAGGAGATCTACGACGAGGTGTCCAGCGGCAACGAAATTCGCAGCGTCGTGCTGGCGGGCGAACGGCTGAAGGCCGTGTCGATGGGCAAGATCGACGGCACCGAGACGTGGCGAACAGGCGCCGCGGTGCGCGCCGAGCGCGTCGAAGACGAGATCCCGCTGCACCCGTTCACCGCCGGCGTCTACATCGCGACGATGATGGCGCAGATCGACGTCCTGCGGGCCCATGGCCACCCGGACTCCGAGGTGGCCAACGAGAGCGTGATCGAGGCAGTCGACTCGCTCAACCCGTACATGCACGCCCGTGGCGTGTCGTACATGGTCGACAACTGCTCGACCACCGCGCGCCTCGGCGCTCGCAAGTGGGCGCCGCGCTTCGACTACGTGCTCACGGAGCAGTCGTATGTGCAGGTGGACGATCAGGCGCCGGTGGACGAGTCGCTGATCGAGGCCTTCAAGAGCCACGCCATCCACGGCGTGCTCGCCGCATGCAGCGAACTCCGCCCGTCGGTCGACATCTTCGTCGAGTAGCGCTCCGCGGCTAGCCTCGGCCGACGGGCCGGGGTGATGGCACGGCCGGCCACGTCGCGCACCAGGCGCCACGAGACCTCGTTGCCACGCCGCGCCATCGATGCCTGTCGCGAATCGCCCTGCCTGCGGCGTCGCGGCCGCAACAACCGCCGGCTGTCACGGCCGGCCGCTGTGCTGACAACCCGGCCTGTCGGCCGGGGCTGGCCGGGAGTTGTCCCCCGCACCGGCGGGGTGTCCCCGAGTTGACGCAGGCTCGGCTGCGCGCCAATACTGAGGCCCTGATGGCATGCGCATTGACACTCCCCGGCGCGCCCCTCTCGACCGCGAACCTCCGCGGCCTCGACCTGTTCGTACTCGTACCCCTTACTTAGGCGGTCCTTCCCGCTGACGCGGAGGGGATCGCCGCCAGCCCGCGTGTCGGGCTGTACGTATTACGCGACACGAGTAGCATCGCTCGGCCCACCTGCCGGGCACGCGCACAGAACACGGACGAGTGACCATGACGAAGATGATCGGGGCGGACATCGTCCTCGAGAGCCTGAAGCGGCTCGAAGCGACCACGATCTTTGGCTACCCCGGCGGCGTCGTGCTGCCGCTCTACGACCGGCTACCGGCGCACCCCGAGATTCGGCACATCCTCGTGCGCCACGAACAGGGTGGCGGCCATGCGGCTGACGGCTACGCACGCGCGTCCGGCAAGCTCGGGGTCGCGCTGGCGACCTCCGGTCCCGGCGCGACGAACCTCGTCACGGCGATCACGACCGCGATGATGGACAGCGTGCCCACGCTCTTCATCACCGGCAACGTCGGCCGCAACCTGCTCGGCAAGGACGGCTTCCAGGAGGCCGACATCACCGGCATCACGATGCCGATCGTGAAGCACAACTACCTGGTCATGCGCGCGCAGGATCTCGCCTACACCTTCGCCGAGGCGGCGCATATCGCCACCACCGGCCGGCCCGGCCCGGTGCACATCGACATCCCGAAGGACGTCTTCACGGAAGAGGCCGAGTTCGAGTGGCCCACCACGGTCTCGATCCGCGGCTACCGGCCGGTGCTGCGCGGCAACCCGGCTCAGGTCAAGCGCGCCGCGGCGATCATCGACGCGGCCGAGCGGCCGATCATCTTCGCCGGCCACGGCATCATCCTCGGCCGTGCGCACGAGGAGCTGCGTACGTTCGCCGAGAAGGCCGGCATCCCCGTGCTGAACACGCTGCTCGGGCTCGGCGGCATGCCCCATGACCACGTGCTGAACTACGGCATGATGGGCATGCACGGCTCCTACTGGGCGAACCACGCGGCGTCGAATGCCGATGTGATCATCGGGCTCGGCATGCGCATGGACGACCGGGCGCTCGGCCGCTTCGCCGACATGAACCCGACCGCGAAGATCGTCCACATCGACATCGACCCCGCCGAGCACAACAAGAACCTGATCGCGACCGTTCCCATCGTCGGCGACGTGCGCGAGGTGCTCCCGCAACTCTGCGACGAGGTCGCGCAGCGCTCGCACGTCGAGTGGATCCGCTGGATCGATCAGGTCCGCGACGGACACCGCACGTCGATGTCGATCCCCGGTGGCGAGACGCTGACCACGCAGTACGTCGTCGATCGCATCGCCGACTCGATCGGCACCGAGGGCGTGGTCGTCACCGGCGTCGGTCAACACCAGATGTGGGCGGCGCAGTTCATGCGCATCTCGCGCCCCTACCAGCTGATCACCTCGGGCGGCCTCGGCACCATGGGCTTCGAGGTGCCGGCCGCGCTCGGCGCGCAGGTTGCCTGCCCGGACCGCGCGGTCTGGACGATTTGCGGCGACGGCGGCTTTCAGATGACGTTCCAGGAGATCGCCACGATGGTGGACGAACGTCTGCCCGTGAAGATGGCGATCATGAACAACGGCTACCTCGGCATGGTTCGCCAGTGGCAGGAGTTGATTTACCAGGACAACTACGTTGCGGTGGCCATGTCGCAGCCGGACTTCGTGAAGATCGCGGAGGCGTACGGCATCAAGGGCATCCTCGTCACCGACAAGGACCGGGTCGTGGACGCGATCGCGGAGGCGAACGCCTACGACGGCCCGGTGATTCTCGACTTCCGCGTCGAGGCACAGGGCAACGTGTGGCCGATGGTCCCCGCCGGCGCCTCGCTCACCGAAACCGTCGAAAGCCGCGAGGAGATCGCGCAGCTGCTCGGGCAGCCGATCCCCGCGAACCCGGAGCCCGCACGATGAAACACACAGTGGTCGCCCTGGTTGAGGATCGGCCCGGCGTGTTGAACCGAGTGGCGTCGCTCTTCCGGCGCCGCGGTTTCAACATCGACTCGCTCGCGGTCGGCACGACCGAGGAGCAGGGCATCTCGCGCATGACG
Source organism: Chloroflexota bacterium (assembly GCA_027622315.1). GTDB lineage: Bacteria > Chloroflexota > Dehalococcoidia > UBA2979 > UBA2979 > VGNK01. The sequence goes on from JAQBZW010000090.1 coordinate 5,641, forward strand.
ATCGTGCTCGACGGCGCGGACGGCATCGTCGAGCAGGTGGAGAAGCAGCTGTACAAGCTGATCGACGTGGTGAAGGTCTCGGACGTGACTCACGAAGAGGCCGTCACGCGCGAGCTCGCGCTGATCAAGGTGCGCTGTATGTCCGAACAGCGGGCCGAGGTGCTCGACCTGATCCAGATCTTCCGTGCGCAGGCCGTGGATGTGACGCCGAACAGCCTGATCATCCAGCTCGTCGCCGGTGGCGAAACGCTCGACGCGCTCGTGGACAACCTGCGCCCGTACGGCATCCGGGAGATGGTGCGCACGGGCCGCATCGCCATGGTGCGCGGGAACCGCACGACGGCCGTGCACGAGCAGGAACCGGAGTCCGCACAGCGCTTCCACCTCGAGTCCGGCCGCCGGCCCGAGGAAGAACACCTCCAGTACGTGAGCAAGTAGTCGAGAACGAACTGATGGACGACCGCAGCACCTGCCCGCGCCGTGCGGAATCCTCCGCCGTCGCCGTACGCTCGTACGGTCGCGTCGGCGCGCCCGCAGGGGCGACACGAGGGGCGGCGACGCCCCTCCTGCACGTCACCCATGGCGCCGGCAGCACACTGCTCGCCGCGCTCGGTCTCGCGCTTCCTCGGCCCTCCGTCCGCCTCTGCTGAGAGTCGGGACGGGAGGGCCTCACGCACCGGAACCGCGAGGAGAGATGAGCGAGCAAGGACACGGATCATGAGCGACAAGATCTACATCTTCGACACCACGCTGCGCGACGGCGAGCAGTCCGCGGGCATTGGCTTCACGATCGACGACAAAGTGCAGATCGCACGCCAGCTCGCCAAGTTGAACGTCGACATCATCGAGGCGGGGTTCCCCGCGTCCTCGCCGGGCGACCTCGAGGCCGTACGCGCGATCGCGAAAGAGATACGTGGGCCGATCATCACCGGCCTCGCGCGCGCGAACATCAAGGACATCGACGCGACGTGGCAGGCGGTCGAGGTCGCGGAGACGCCGCGCATCCACGTCTTCCTGTCGACCAGCGACATCCACGTCGCGCACCAGCTGCACAAGAACCGCGAAGACGTGATGGAGATGGCGCGCACCGCCGTCGCCCACGCGAAGCGCTACTGCTCCGACGTCGAGTTCTCGCCCATGGACGCCACGCGCTCGGACCACGAGTTCGTGTACCAGCTGCTGGCCGCCGTGATCGAAGAGGGCGCGACCACGATCAACATCCCGGACACGGTCGGCTACGCGATCCCGAAGCAGTTCGAGGCGTTCGTGCGCTCGTGCATGGAGAAGGTGCCGGGCATCGAGAAGACGCGCGTCTCCGTGCACTGCCACAACGACCTCGGGATGGCCACCGCAAACTCGCTCGCGGGCGTGATCGGCGGCGCGCGCCAGATCGAGGGCGCGATCAACGGCATCGGCGAGCGCGCCGGCAACACCTCGATCGAGGAGGTGGTCATGGCGATCAAGACGCGCGCCGACTTCCTCGACATGCACACCGACGTGAACACGCGCGAGTTGTACGCCACGAGCCGGCTCGTTGAACGACTGTCGGGCATGCCCATTCAGCCGCACAAGGCGATCGTGGGCAAGAACGCGTTCCGGCATTCGTCCGGCATCCACCAGGACGGCGTCCTGAAGATGCGCGAGACGTACGAGATCATGAACCCCGCAGACATCGGCGTCCCGGCGGGCGGCAGCATCGTGCTGACGAAGGTGTCGGGCAGCCACGGCGTGCGCTCGCGCCTCTCGGAGCTCGGCATCGAGCCGGACGAGGCTGAGTTCCGTCGCATCTTCCAGGCCTTCAAGGACGTCGCCGACGTGAAAGACGAGGTCGACGACCGCGACCTCATGGCGATCGTTTCGGAACAGACCCAATTCACGGTCGAGGAGGCGTGGAAGCTCGACCTCGTGCAGGTGTCGTCGAGCGATCACGGCACGCCGACGGCGACCGTGCGCCTGATCGGACCAGACGGCGAGCCGCACCAGGACGCCGCGATTGGCACCGGTCCGGTGGACGCGATCTACCGCGCGATCAACCGTGTCACGCAGGTGACGAACGAGCTCACCGAGTTCAGCGTGAAGTCCGTGACCGAGGGCATCGACGCACAGGGCGAGGTGACGATCCGGATCGAGACCGGCGAGCGGACGTTCCAGGGTCGGGCATCGGACACCGACATCCTCGTGGCGAGCGCGCGTGCATACCTGCATGCGCTCAACCGTTCGCTCATGCCGATCGCCACGGCTGCCGAGCACGCGCCGGCACCAGCGCCGGCGCGCTAACCGCAACCAACGCGCGCATCCCGCGGCTCCGCCCGGGTGAGCCACGGGGCTGATCGAAGGACGCGGCACAGCCGCACGCAACGGGGCCGAGCGAGAGCGGGTGCGTCCCGCTGCGCACGGGACGCGAGATCGAACGTACAGCGGTCCGGCCGTCGCGGCCGGACCAGGGGAGGGGCATCGTTGAGCACGCCGCGCACGATCATCGAGAAGATCTGGGACGAACATGTCGTCCGCCGGCAGGCGGGCGAACCCGACCTGCTGTACATCGACCTGCACCTCGTACACGAAGTGACCAGCCCGCAGGCGTTCGAGAGCCTGCGCCTGAACGGGCGCAAGGTGCGACGGCCGGATCTGACGCTGGCGACGGTCGATCACAACGTGCCGACCAGCGACCGCAGTCTGCCGAACCCCGATCCGCTCTCCACGACGCAGATCGACACGATGCGCATGAACTGCAAGGAGTTCGGCGTCCCGCTCTGGGACATCTTCGACCTCCGCCAGGGCATCGTGCACATCATCAGCCCCGAGCACGGCCTCACCCAGCCGGGCATGACGATCGTGTGTGGTGACTCGCACACCTCGACGCACGGCGCGTTCGGCTCACTCGCGTTCGGCATCGGTACTTCCGAGGTCGAGCATGTGCTCGCGACGCAGACTCTCCCGCAGTCGACCCCGAAGACGCTGGCGGTCGAGGTCACCGGCACGCTCCAGCACGGCGTAACGGCCAAGGACATTGCGCTCGCGGTGATCCGCCAGATCGGCGTCGACGGCGGTATCGGTTCCGTGATCGAGTACCGCGGCGAGGCGATCCGCAACCTCTCCATGGAAGGCCGCATGACGGTCTGCAACATGACGATCGAGGGCGGCGCGCGCGCCGGTCTCGTCGCGCCCGACGAGACCACGTTCGCCTACCTCAGGGGGCGCGAATTCGCGCCGAAGGGCGAGGCGTGGGAGCGCGCGATCGAGCACTGGAAGGCGCTCGCGACGGACGAGGGCGCGACCTTCGACCGCACGGTCACGCTGCGCGGCGAGGAGATTGAGCCGCACGTCACCTGGGGCACCACGCCGGCGCAGAGCGTGGGCATCACCGGCGCGGTACCGCGCCCCGAAGACGCGGCGACCTCATCCGCGCGTGAGACCGCCGAGCGCTCGCTCAAGTACATGGACCTCAAGGCCGGCACGCCGATCCAGGACATCGCGATCGACCGTGTCTTCATCGGTTCGTGCACAAACGGCCGCATCGAGGATCTGCGGGCAGCCGCCGGCATGATCGGGGGGCGCAAGGTCGCCTCCACCGTGCAGGCGATGGTCGTGCCGGGGTCCGGGCCGGTGAAGGTGCAGGCGGAGGCAGAGGGACTCGACGTCATCTTCAAAGACGCCGGCTTCGACTGGCGTGAGCCGGGCTGCTCGATGTGCCTCGGCATGAACCCGGACATCCTGCTCCCGGGCGAGCGCTGCGCGAGCACCAGCAATCGCAACTTCGAGGGCCGTCAGGGTGCGGGCGGCCGCACGCACCTCGTGAGCCCCGAGATGGCCGCCGCGGCCGCGATCGCCGGGCACTTCGTGGACGTGAGGTCGTGGAGCGCGTGAGTGGCGCCATCGGTCCGCATCGGACCGTACCGGGTCCGGTTCTACGCGTCCGATCGCGGCGAGCCACCGCATGTGCACGTCCTCCGCGATAACCTCATGACCAAGATCTGGCTCGATTCGCTGTCCGTCGCAGAAAATCGCGGCTTCAGCGCACGAGAGGTCGCACATGTCCGGCGGATCATCCGTGAGCGTCGGCAGGAGTTCCTGGAAAACTGGCATGCCTTCTTCACCGAGTGAGACGTTGCGACGCAGGCGCTCAGAAGCGCTGAACGAAGCGAGAGCGCGCTCCGTCGCGTTCAAGAACGGTTCGCTTGTCGTCGAGCTCGTCGACGGCCGGTCCGTGTCGGTACCGCTGGAATGGTTCCCCAGGCTCGCCGAAGCGACCGTGACGGAACGCAGGCACTGGGAACTCGACGGGGACGGAGCCGCCATCTGGTGGCCCGACCTCGACGACGGCGTGGAAGTCCCACACCTCCTGCTCGGCTGGCGTTCCGGCGAGAGCAAGGCTTCTTTCAAGCGCTGGATCGAAGCGCGTAAGACCCGAAAGGCATCCTGATGAAGCAGGTCGAACAGGTCACCGGCAACGCGATCCCGCTGAATCGGGCGGACGTCGACACCGATCAGATCATCCCCAAGCAGTTCCTGAAGCGGATCGAGCGCTCGGGGTTCGGCGAGTTCGCGTTCTTCGACTGGAAGAAGGACCCCGCCTTCATCACGAACGACGAGCGGTACAAGGGCGCGCCGATCCTGCTCGCGCAGCAGAACTTCGGCTGCGGCTCCAGCCGTGAGCACGCCGTGTGGGCGATCGAGGACATGGGCGTCACCGCGGTGATCGCGCCCTCGTTCGGCGACATCTTCCGCACGAATTGCTCGAAGGTCGGCCTCGTCACCGTCCAGCTCCCGCAAGAGGACATCGACTTTCTGATGGCGCGCGCGGAGGAGCTGCCGGGCGGCCAGATCGTCGTCGACGTCGCGACGCAGTCGGTGAGCGTGCCCGGGACGGGTTGGTCGCGCCCGTTCGAGATCGACCCGTTCGTGAAGTACAGGCTGCTCAACGGTCTCGACGACGTGGGGCTCACGCTCCAGTACGTCGACGCGATCGGTGAGTTCGAGGCGAAGCGCGACGACCTGAAGCCGAACACCGAAGCCGCGTTCAAGAGTCCCGCAAAGTACCCCGGCTAGCGATCGCGCCGGGTCGCCGAACGGACGCCGCCACCGGGCGGCGTCTTGCGTTCCGGCGCACCGATCCGCTCCGTACGATGCGCCGGGGGGAGGTGGCCGCATGCCGATGCTCTCGATCGAGATCGTGGGGGTGCCGGGCGATCATTCGGCCGGGCTGGCGACCGCCCTCGCGGACGCCGCGGGCGCGGTCTTCCAGTCCGCGCCCGGCAGCACGTGGGTGCGCCTCCGCTGGCTCGATCCCACGCAGTACGCGGAGAACGGCGGCGGACCGCCGCCGGGCGTGCGGCCCGTCTTCGTGTCCGTGATCGAGGCGCACCCGCCAGAGGGAGCCGCGCGGGCACGGCGCGCGGCGGCGCTGGGCATCGCAATCGCCGAGGCGTGCGACCGCCCCGCGGACAACGTGCACGTGATCTACGA
>JAQBZW010000091.1 GCA_027622315.1 Chloroflexota bacterium
GTCAGCGGCGATCACGCGTACGCGACCCTGCCCCTCGGCCGTGCCGAGGTGCACCGCGACACGCAGGTTGTGGCGCGCGGGCCGGTGCGCGAGCACGCGCAGGCGCGCATCGAGCGTGCGCGCCGCGGTCATGCGTCCCGGCGGCGCGAGCACCTGCCCGCGCGCGAGACTCTCCGTCGCCACGCCGGAGAGATTCACAGCGACGCGCGTGCCGGGCTGCGCCTCGGTCACAGCGCGGCGGTGGGTCTGCAGCCCGCGCACGCGTGCGCTTGGCCCGCCGGGCGTCGCGTCCAGCGTGTCGCCGATGCGCAGCCGTCCGTCGAGCAGCGTGCCCGTAACCACGGTGCCGAAGCCCGGCATCGTGAACACACGGTCGATGCCCAGCCGCGGCCGGCCGATGTCCTCCGGCTCGGGCACGTGGTCGAGCGCGGTGTCGAGCGTCGCCAGCAACGTGTCGATGCCTTCGCGTGTGACGCTCGACACGCGCACCATCGGGGCGCCGGCGAGCGCGGTCGGCTCCAGCAGCTCGCGTACCTCTTCCTCGACGAGATCCGCCCAGTCGCGCTCGACGAGGTCGATCTTCGTGAGCGCGACGACGGCGTGTCGCACGTCGAGCAAATCGAGGATCTCGAGGTGCTCCCGGGTCTGCGGCATGATCCCTTCGTCGGCGGCGATCACGAGCAACGCGAGATCGATCGCGCCGGCGCCGGCCAGCATGTGGCGGACGAAGCGGACGTGACCCGGCACGTCGACGATCGAGACCTCGCGTCCGGACGGCAGCGTGAGCCACGCGAAGCCGAGCTCGATCGTGAGCCCGCGCTCCTGCTCCTCCTTCAGGCGATCAGGATGCGTGCCGGTCAGCGCCTCGATCAGCGCCGACTTCCCGTGATCCACGTGCCCGGCGGTGCCGACGACAAACATGGCGGCGAGTGTAAGACCCGCACCCCCCGCTCCCGGAAAGGGAGCGGGGGCCGGGGGGTGAGGGTCACTCCAGCGTGCGCGCCTCGGCGAGCGTGGCGCGGCCGCATGCGGGACAGTGCGCGGGCGCCTCGTCGCGCGGGATGATTCCACGCGTCTCGGAGATGCCGAGCCAGATGTCGTCGCGGAGGCGCTCGCTGAAGCCCATCGTGCCTCGCCGGCCGCGGCTCGGTGGGCGCATCTCCTCCTCGACGCGGCGAGCGATCTCGGCGTCGCTGATCGGGCCGGGGTGGCGCACCAGGACCTCGCGGCCGCAGTGGGAACAGCGGTAGACGAGGACGGCCATCGGGCTAGTCGGGGGTGGGGACCGGATCGGCCACCGGCTCGGGCAGGAGGTCCACGAACACCTCGTTCGCGAGCAGCAGCCCGCGGTCGGTGAGACGAATGTGGCGGTCGTCGCTGGCGATCAGCCCGATGCGCTCGTGGCGCGCAAGCGCATCGGCAAAGGTGGTGCGCGGGTCGCAGTCCCACTGCGCCCGGAAGCCGGCGATGTCGATGCCGTCGATCAAGCGCAGGCCCAGGATCATCGCGTCCGCCAGCAGCGTGTCGCGGTCCGGTACCTCGCCGCCGGCGATCTGTCGCATCGCGGTGGTGCCGCTCGCGGCCCGCGCCTCGAACGCCTCGTTCACTGCCTCGACATAACGGTTCGGCGCGTCGATGTTGGCGAAGCGGCGGCCGATGAAGAACGAGTGCGCGCCGGCGCCGAGGCCGAGGTACGGCTCCGCACGCCAGTACGTGAGGTTATGGCGGCAGGCGCGGCCCGGCTTCGACCAGTTCGAGATCTCGTACTGCGCGTACCCGGCCTCGGCGAGGCGGACGCGCGTCCACTCGTACTGGTCCGCGGCGACGTCCGGATCGGGCTCCGCCAGCAGTCCCTTCTGGACGCGATAGAACAACGACGTGCCCGGCTCCACCGTCAGCGCATAGCAGGAGAGGTGTTCCGGCTCGAACGCGATCACGCGTTCGAGCGTCTCCTGCCAGCGCTCGAGTGGCTGACCGATTAGCCCGAAGATGAGGTCGAGGTTCATGTTGTCGAAGCCGGCGGCGCGTGCGTCCGCGACAGCCGCGACGACGCGCTCCGGCGAGTGCAGTCGTTCGAGCAGCGTGAGCTCATCGTCGTGCATGGACTGCACGCCCATGGACAGGCGGTTGATGCCGAGCGCGCGCATGCCCGCGAGGTGCTCCCGTGTCAGCTCGGTGGGGTTCGCCTCGAGCGTCCACTCGGCATCCGCGTCGAACTCGTACTGCTCGCGCAGCGTCGCGATGATCGCGGCGAGATCGTCGAGCGAGGTGAGGCTGGGCGTGCCCCCGCCGAAGAACACGGACCGCACGTGGAAGTCGCGGGCGGCGGGGGCCCAGAGCGCCGCCTCGCGGCGGAGAGCGGGCGTGTACTCGGGTACGAGATGCTCGAGCCCTTCGTACGAGTTGAAGTCGCAATAGCCGCACTTCGCCGTGCAGAACGGGATGTGCACGTAGAGCGCGAGCGCGTGCGAGTCGACTGCCGATGGGGTGGTGGGATGCTCTGTCACGCCGGGCGCCGCCTCTCGGCGGACGAGCGTATCAGTCACCTCGGACGTGAGCGACGGGAGTGGGAAGGGCCTGCGGCACTCCGTGGACGCGGGAGCGAACGGGGACGTGGGCGTGGTCTCTCGAGGCCTGGTCTCTCGATGCACTCGAGACGAACGGGCGAGGTGTGGTCGCAGCGGCCGACTCGCGCGCTGCTCCCATTCCGCTCGTCTCGAGGCCTGGCCTCTCGAAGCACTCGAGACGAACGGGGCGGGGTGCGGTCGCAGCGGCGAACTCGCGAGCTGCTCCCATTCCGTTGATCTCGAGGCATGGGTCTCTCGATGCACTCGAGATGAACGGGGCGGGGTGCGGTCGCGGCGGTCGGCTCGCGAGCTGCTCCCACTCCGTTCCTCTGGAGGCCTGGTCTCTCGACGCACTCGAGACGAACGGATAGGAATGCATCGCGCGAATCGGCACGCGGTCGAGTTACCTCATCCCCGTTCGTCTCGAGTGCATCGAGAGACGCCCGCCCGCTCCGCGCGCGGCTGACGGTGCGCTGCCGTTGACGCATCATGCGCCCGCGACCGGTCCGGACCGGCGATGCGCGAAAGGACACGACGATGACACTCACCGCCGACCAGCAGGGCTACCTGAAGGAGCACCGTCTCGGCGTGCTCGGCACGGGGCGACGCGACGGCTCGCCGCAGCTCTCGCTGATCATGTACGAGTTCGACGGCAACAACATCGTGATCTCGGTCACCAGCGACCGCGCGAAATGGAAGAACGCCGTGCGCCAGCCGCGCGTGTCGGTGCTCGTTCAGGACGGGCGCAGGCAACTGATCATCTACGGGAGCGCGCAAGCCGTTTCCGATCGCGCCGGCATCGTCGCCGGCCATCGACGGCTGCGAACGGCGATGGGCCGCCTGGTCGAAGTGGGCGACGACGGGTTCGCGGACGAGCTCGAGGGGCAGCATCGTGTGATCCTGCAGATCACCCCGGAGCGCGCATTCTCGAACGAATGAGCGCAGGGCCGCGGCCGGGTGACCGGCTGCGGTTCGCGGCTAGCCCTTCACCCGCCTCGTCACCGAACCGAAGCGTCGGCGAGCGTCCGTGCCCTACCGATCGACCATCCGCCGCGGGTCCGGGAGCGAGAATCGGCGGCCCGGGGAGGGCGTGCGACTTACCAATCGCATGAACCTCTGCCCGATGTTCATCACGAGCCTCCTCGCCCGAGGCTCTGGCGTCCCGTCGCACGACATGGGGTACGCCGGTCGCCGTCCGTGAGGTTCGTCTACCCCGTCCATCGCCCTCATGCGACACTCCCGCCTCAGAGGAGTGCGACGACATGTTGAAGACCCACGGCTGCGGTGAGCTGCGAGCGGAGCACGACGGCGAGCAGGTGACGCTCGCCGGGTGGGTGCACCGCCGGCGCGATCACGGCGGGCTGCTCTTCCTCGATCTGCGGGATTCCACCGGCCTCGTGCAGGTGGTCGTGCATCCGGAGCACGCGCCGGCGGCGATGGCGATCGCGTCCGAGGTACGCAACGAGTTCGTGCTGCGCATCGACGGTCTGGTGTCGAAGCGCCTGCCTGGCACGGAGAACGTGGAGCTGGCGACCGGCGCGATCGAAGTACAGGCCGCCACGGTCGAGGTGCTGAACTCTTCGGAGACTCCGCCGTTCCCGATCAACCAGGACAGTGATCCGGGCGAGCTGACGCGGCTCCGCTACCGCTACCTCGATCTCCGCCGCGAGCGCATGGCACGCAACCTGCGGCTGCGCCACCGCGTCGTGAAGCTGATCCGCGACTTCATGGACGCCCGTGCGTTCATCGAGGTCGAGACGCCCGTGCTCGGGCTCGCCACGCCGGAAGGCGCGCGCGACTACCTGGTACCGAGCCGCGTCCACCCGGGCAGCTTCTACGCGCTGCCTCAGTCTCCGCAGCAGTGGAAGCAACTGCTGATGGTGGCCGGCGTCGATCGCTACTTCCAGATCGCACGCTGCTATCGCGACGAAGACTTGCGGGCAGACCGTCAGCCCGAGTTCACGCAGCTCGATGTGGAGATGGCCTTCGTCGAGGAGGAAGACGTGCTCTCGCTCACCGAGGAGCTGTACCAGCACCTCGCGGCGGAGCTCGCGCCCGAGCGTCCGCTGCCCTCCCCGTTTCCACGCATGACCTACGCGGAGGCGATGGAACGCTTCGGGAGCGACAAGCCGGACCTGCGCTACGGCGTCGAGATCGCGGATCTGACGAACCACGTGCGCGAGTCCGAGTTCCGTGTCTTTGCGGACGCGATCGCGGCGGGCGGCCGCGTGCGCGCGATCGTGGTGCCCGGTGGCGGCGCGACGCCGCGCCGTGAGGTCGATCGGCTGACCGAGATGGCGAAAGAGGCCGGCGCGAGGGGACTCGTGTGGGTGCAGTTCGCGGGCGCCGGCGCGCTCGACACGCTCACGGACGACGACGTGAAGTCGCCGGTCGGGCGCTTCTTCACGCCCGCGCAGCTCGGATCGCTCGGCGCCGCCTGCGGCGCCGTGCGCGGCGACATGCTCCTGATCGCCGCCGACCGCGACGCGATCACGTCACGCGTGCTCGACGTGCTCCGCCGCCACATCGCCGAGGCGCAGGCGCTCGCGGACCCGAACGCGCTCGCCTTCGCCTTCATCACCCAGTTCCCGATGTTCGAGTGGGACGAGACGGCGGAGCGCTGGAGCGCGGTGCACCACCTCTTCACGTCCCCGTTCTCGGACGACTACGACCTGATCGAAAGCGACCCCGGCAGCGTGCGATCACGCGCATACGACATCATCTGCAACGGTCAGGAGATCGCGTCCGGGTCGATCCGGATCCATCGTCGGGAGATCCTGCTACGTGTGCTGAAGACACTCGGCATGTCGCTCGATGAGGCGAAGGCGCGCTTCGGTCACATGCTCGAAGCGTTCACCTTCGGTGCGCCGCCGCACGGCGGAATCGCACCGGGCATCGACCGCACGGTCGCGATCTTCGCGGGCGAGCGCGACATTCGCGAGGTGATCGCCTTCCCGAAGACGAAGTCCGCGGCGGACGCGATGACCGGCGCACCGGCGCCGGTCAGTTCCGCGCAGCTGACGGAGGTGCACATTGCGCTCGATGCCGCCGCGCGCGAGGCGCTCGAGCAAGCCGCGTCGCGCGAAGCGTGAGATGGACGCGACCGAATCCGCACCGCCGCGTCGCTCGTACAGAGATGCGTCCACCCTCGCGCGGAGGCGGCATGTATGATCCGCGCTCCGACAGCACGTCGGCCCTCCCAACCGGGCCACATTTCGCAGTGAGTGGAGCCGACTGATGAGCGGTCAGAACCGCGTGCTCGCGATCCTGCTCGGCGTCCTGGCCGTACTTGTCGTGGCGGTGGGAGGACTGTCGACCGTCCTCCTGCTCGCGGGCGGCGGGGACGACGACGCCTCGACCGGTGGCAGCGGGATCACCACAGGGACCTCCGGTGGCGCGTCCGGCGGTGGCGCTGCCGCGAGCGGCGTCCTGCGCCTGCCCGGCACGGACCCCGTGACGCTCGATCCGGCGCTTGCCGGTGATGCCGGATCGGCGCAATACATCGTCGAGGTCTTCGGTGGCCTCGTCACGATCACGCCCGACCTGGAGATCGTGCCGGACATCGCCGAGTCATTCGAGGTCAGCCCGGATGGCCTGCAGTACACATTCCACCTGAGAGGCGACGCGTTCTTCCACAGCGGGCGCCCGGTCACCGCGGACGACGTGCGTTACTCGATCGAACGCGCGGCCTCACCGGAGCTCGCCTCGCCGCTCGCGCTCCCCTACCTCGGCGACATCGTGGGCACGCGCGAGCGCTTCTTCGGGCTGGCGGAAACGATCTCCGGCATCGAGGTGATCGACGACGCGACGATCCGCTTCACGCTCGATGCGCCCAAGCCGTACTTCCTCGCGAAGCTCACCTACCCCACCGCCTTCGTGATCGATCGCCAGCAGGTAGAGGCGAACCCCCGCAACTGGACGCGGCAGCCGAACGGCACCGGGCCGTATCGCCTGCGCGAGTGGCGGCTGGGCGAGCGCATCGTGCTCGCGGCGAACGACCGCTATCACCTCGGCGCGCCGAAGGTGCAAGAGGTGCACTACCTGCTGTCCGGTGGCTCGGCGCTCACGCGCTTCGAGAACGGCGAACTCGATGTGGCGCCGATCAGCGTCAACGACATCGAGCGCGCGCGCGATCCGAGCAGTCAGCTCAACCCGCTCTACCAAACGTCGCCCGAGTTCTCGATCTTCTACATCGCGTTCAACACGAACGTGCCGCCCTTTGATGACGTGAACGTCCGTCGCGCGCTCGCGCTCGCGATCGACCGCAAGAAGGTCGCCGAGGTGACCTTCAACAACATGGTGCTCACGGCGACCGGGATCATGCCGCCTCAGCTTCCCGGCTACACCGCGAGCGACAAGACGTACAACTTCGATCCCGACGCCGCGCGCGCCGCGCTCGCGGCTTCCCGATACGGCTCGGCCGAGGCGCTGCCACCAATCACGATGACCGAAGTCGGAGGCGGTGCGCAGGCGGGCATCGACACGCAGGCGTTCGTCGAGCAGTGGAAGCAGGAGCTCGGCGTAACGGTCGAGATCCAGCAGACGGACTTCGCCACGTTCCTGGACGAGCAGGACGCCGGCCGCCTGCAGATGTTCAACGGCGGCTGGATCATGGACTACCCCGACCCGGAAGACATCCTCGACCTGAAGTTCCACAGCGAATCGCAACTGAACGACGTGGCCTACTCCAACGCAGAGGTCGACTCACTGCTCGATGAGGCACGTGTGGTCAGAGACCCGGAGCGCCGCATCCAGCTCTATCAGCAGGCGGAAGAGAAGATCGTCAGCGACGCCGTGTGGATTCCGCTCTACTTCTCGCTCAACCACAGCGTGGTTGCGAAGCGTGTGCAGGGCTGGATCGAGCCGCCGATGGTGCTGCCCCGCCTGCGCTTCGTCGAGATCGTCGAGTAACGGGGAGCGACGGCGAAGCCGGCGAGCGCGGGCTGAGCCGAGAGCGAGGGGCGACCGGTGACTGCGTACGTCGTTCGCCGGCTGGCGTGGCTGCCGATCGTGCTCTTCGTCGTCTCCTTTCTTTCGTTCGCGATCATGCGTTTCGGGCCGGGCGATCCGGTGACGGTCGCGGCCGGGCAGTATCGCGACCCGGAGGTGCTCGCCCGCATTCGGGCTGAAAAGGGCCTGGACGACTCGTTAGTCATCCAGTACGCGCGGTGGGTCTCGGCGGCGCTCCGTGGAGACTTCGGCGACTCGATCCTCCAGCGCACGTTCACCGTCTCCGAGTTGATGTTCCCGAAGATGTGGGTCTCCGCCCAGCTCGGGGTGATCGCCCTTGCGATCGTCTTCGTCGTGGGCGTCCCGCTTGGCCTGATCGCGGCACGTCTGAACGGGACGTGGATCGACCCGTTCATCGTGAGCTCGCTGCTCTTCCTGCAGGCGATTCCCGTGCTGGTGCTGATTCCGCCGCTGCTCTGGCTCTTCGCGCTCCAGTTCCGCATCCTGCCCGTCGGTGGCTGGGGAGGCCTCATCGATATCTACTGGGTGGGCGGCGTCGTCGCGCTCCCGATCCCGGATCCGCACCTCTACCTGCCGCTGCTCGCGTACACGCTCGGCGGGTTCGCGGGCGTGGCCCGGCTCGTGCGGATCACGGCGCTGGAGGTGACGCGCGAGGACTACATCCGCACCGCTCGCGCGAAGGGTCTATCCGAGGCCACCGTGTTCTTCCGCCACATTCTGCGGAACTCACTGCTCCCGATCGTGACGTCGGTTGGCCTCGCGCTCGCGAGCGTGGTTGAAGGCGCGTTCTTCGTCGAGACGCTGCTCGGCATCCCCGGCATCGGCAGCTTTCTGTTCGAAGCGTCTCGCAGCCGGGATTACGACACGATCATGGCCACGACCGTGATCATCGCGTTCGTCTTCGTGCTCACGAATCTGATCGTGGAGCTGACCTACGGGTTCATTGATCCGCGGGTCCGCGTCCAGGCCTCTCGCTGATGGCGACCGCGACGCTGGAGCGCTCGTCCGAACGGGACGTCGGCGCCGGACGCGGGCAATGGCGGGAGCTCTGGGGCCGTCTGCGGGTCAAGAAGCTCGCGGTGATATCGATGGTCCTGATCGTCGTGATCTACGGCTCAGGTCTGTTCGCGCCGCTGCTGGCCCCGTACTCGTACACCGACCAGAACCTCGACCGCGCGCTGGAGGGGCCCAGCCGCGATCACTGGCTCGGCACGGATCGCCTCGGGCGCGACATGCTCAGCCGCGCGATGTACTCCGCCCGGACCACGCTGATCGTCACGGCTGCGGTGTTGCTGACCGGCTCGATCGTGCTCGGGAACGGGCTCGGATTGCTCGCCGGTTATCGCGGGGGCTGGATCGACAATGCGGTGATGCGCGCCGGCGAGATCCTGTCATCGCTCCCGGGCATCCCCATGCTGATCCTGATCAACGCCGGCCTCGCTCCGCGCGCTATCGAGGCGACCCGCTGGATCGAGGATCACACGCCGCTCACAGGGCTCACCGGAACGGGCTTCGCGTCGTATCTCATCGTCTTTGCCGGTCTCTCGCTGTTCTCGTGGATCGGGACGGCGCGTCTGATTCGCGCGCTCGTCTTTCAGCTCCGCGAGCGTGACTTCATCATGGCGGCGGAGGGCCTCGGCGCGACGGGCCGACGCGTGATCAGCCGCCATCTGCTGCCGAATGTCACGTTCCTGATCGTGCTTCAGCTCTCGAGCGGGCTCGGCGCGATCGCCGGCTCGGAGATCGTGCTCACCTGGTTTGGCGTCGGCGTGCAGCCGCCGGCCCCTTCGTTCGGCGCGATGCTTTTCGACGGCTCGGGCGCACGCACCTTCCAGTCGCACCCGCACATCCTGCTCGTGCCGGGCGTGATCGTGACGCTGCTCCTGTACGCGTTCGTGCTGCTCGGCGATGCCGTCAACGACTCGTTCGCGCGCCGCTAACGCGCCGGAAGGGGCATGCGCGGAACCTGCCGGGGTGCGCCTGGGCGGCACGCGGGGCGAGCAGGCTATCGCCGCGCGCACGCCTGATCGGCGAATCACGTCCGTCTGTGAGGGGTTTCCCGAGGGCGGGGCGGTCAGGGGTGCATGCTATACTCGCTTTCGCGGCAAGGTCAGATTCAGTCGAAGTCCTGAGCGCCCGATCGGGCGTGTTACTAGAGGGTGCACAGACTTGGCTATCACTGCCGAAAAACTGCCGCGTTCGCTCATCTCACTCGAAATCGAAGTCGAAGCGGAACGCGTTGAAGCGTCCATGGAGAAAGCCGCACGTCGGCTTTCCGCGCGTATACGCATCCCCGGATTCCGCCCGGGCAAGGCGCCCCGGAACATCCTCGAGCGCCACGTGGGACGGGGCGCGCTCCTCCAGGAAGCGCTCGAGGAGCTGATCCCGGACGTCTACAACGAGGCGCTCGAGTCCGAGAAGATCGACGCCATCGCCCAGCCCGAGTTCGATCTAAAGTCCACCGAGCCGCTCATCGTTTCGGCGAAAGTGCCCGTGCGCCCGCAGGTCGATCTCAAGGACTACCAGTCCCTGCGTGCACCGAAGCCCACCGCCGAGGTGAGCGCAGAGCAGGTGCAGGAGACGCTCACGAACATCCGGCGCCGCTACGCGACGCTCGAGCCCGTCGACCGGGCAGCGCAGTGGAACGACCACATCCGCGCGGACGTGACCGTGTCCGTGGACGGACAAGCCGAGCCGCACGAGGAAGAGGACGCCGAGTTCGCGCTGCGCGAAGGCGGGGTCGTCTCGCTGCCGGGCTTCTCGGACCGCCTGATCGGCCTCGAGCGCGGCGGCCCGTACGACATCGAGTTCGAGCTGCCGGAGGACTTCGGCGGCTCCGAGCTTGCAGGCAAGAAAGCGACCTACCGCGTCACCATCCACGAGGTGAAGGGCGAGATCCTGCCCGAGCTCGACGACGAGTTCGCGCAGTCGCTGGACGAGAGCTTCGAGCACGCCGCCGCACTCGAGGAGCGCGTGCGGAGCGACCTCCGCGAGGAGCTCGAGCGCCGTACCAGTGCCCAGTACCAGGACGAAACCGTCGATCTGCTCGTGGCGACCGCGGAGATCGACTACCCCGAGGTGCTCGTCGAGCGTGAGATCGACCGTCAGATCGACCGCGAGTCGAACCACGCCTCCCACACGCAAGAGGGCCTCGATCGCTGGCTCGAAGCGATCGGGAGCACGCTCGACGATGTGCGCGATGGGCTGCGTGAGACCGCCGATCTGGCCGTGCGACGCGCGCTGGCGCTCGGAGAGCTCGTGCTCGCCGAGAAGATCGAGATCGCCGACAGCGACGTGCAGACGGAAGTCGACCGCATGGTCACGCAACTCACCGGCGAGGATGGCGACGAAACGCGCGCGAACATGGCGCGTCAGCTGTTCGACACAGAGGACAGTCGCGACTCGATCCGCAATCAGCTCGTGACTCAGCGCGCACTCGCGCGCATCGAGGAAATCTGCTCGCAGGCCGACGAGGGTGCGGAGAGCGCAACGGCCGGGCGACGCGGGTCGCGCCGCCGCCGCGGTGCGCGCGCCGGCGA
>JAQBZW010000092.1 GCA_027622315.1 Chloroflexota bacterium
ACGTGATCAGCGGCTCGCCCAGCCGCATACCTGCGATGACGAGGGCAGCGTAGCCCGAACGAGCGGAGGGCCATCGCTCCCGACGGGCCGGCCGGCATCTGATTGCGGTCCGGGCGGGCACCGCCCGCGCGATCGCGGCTCGGGTCAGGGCGTCGCGGTCGTGGGCGGACCGCCACGACCCGCGCGGCGGCGACCCCGCGCTCCCGGCCAGCCCGGCTGAAAAGCCGGGTTGCACGGATCAGGCGCGCCGCCCAGCACATCGTCTCGGGAGCCGACGCCGCTCACCAACGGGCGCGGACTCGCCCGGGGAGAGCGTGCTCCGCGGGAGCGCGTGGTCTCGCGTGTCACGGCCCTGGCAACCGGGTTGTCACCCCGGGGCCGGCCGGTCGGAATGCGCGCCCTGCGGGGGTTTCGCCTCGCGACTGCCTCGCGGCTGCCTCGCGGCTCCGTCAGGTGGTATGAATCGCCCGCACGACAACGGCATGCGAGGAAGGCGGGAAGATGACACTCAAGACACGCGCGGCGGTGTTCGCGAAGCACGGCGAGCCACTGCTCGTTGACGAGATCGAACTCGACGACCCGGGCCCCTCCGAGGTCCTCGTGAAGCTCTTCGCCACCGGCATCTGCCACTCGCAGCTCCACCAGATCCACAACCCGCTCGCGGCCGTGCCGATGCTGCTCGGCCACGAGGGCACCGGCGTGGTGCTCAAGGCCGGCTCTGCGGTGAAGCACGTCCGCGAGGGCGAGCGCGTCATGATCCAGTTCGTGCCGCGCGATCTGCCCGAGGGCCAGGACACCGCCGACCGCACGAGCTTCACGTGGCGCGGCGAGAAGCACCCCGCGGGCGTGTACACCTGGGCCGAGCACGCGCTGCTGAACGAGCAGATGGTCGTGGCCATGCCCAATGACGTCCCCACCGATGTCACCGCCATCATTGGCTGCGCGGTGATCACCGGCGTCGGCGCGGTGCTCTACAGCGCCAACGTGCAGGCCGGTCAGTCGGTCGCCGTCTTCGGCGTCGGCGGCGTCGGGACGAACATCATTGCCGGCGCCAAGATCGCCGGCGCCGACCCGATCATTGCCGTTGACCTGCAGGAGGGAAAGCTCGGCTACGCGAAGGAGATCGGCGCCACGCACACCGTGAACGCCGCCGACGTCGACGCGCCCGAGGCGATCAAGGAACTCACCGGCGGTGGCGTCGACTTCGCTTTTGACGCGATCGGCGTCGAGGCTGTGGTCAGGCAGTCGCTGATGAGCGTGAAGGCGGGCGCCACGGGCGTGCGTCGCGGCGGTACCGCCGTGATCGTCGGCATCGGACAGGGCGACGTCACGCTCCCGCGCATGTTCCCCGGCGGCGAGCGCAGCATCATTGGCTCGATCGGCGGCTCCGAGCGCCCCCAGATCACCATGCCTCGCTACGTCGAGCTGTACAAAGAGGGCAAGCTTCCGCTCGAGAAGTTCATCTCGAAGCGCTACGACAACCTCGACCAGATCAACGAGGGCGTCCGTGCCCTCGAGCAGGGCGAGATCGAGGGCCGCTCGATCATCGTCTACGCCAAGCCGTAGCACCGGGCTTCGGCGGCACGCTCGCGCGCATCGCGCGCGGGCGTGCCGCGTCCTGCGTCACCTCGAAGCAGCCGTCCGCCGTCCGCCGGGGTCAGGCGAGATCGAAGCGATCGAGGTTCATCACCCTGTCCCACGCAGCCACGAAGTCATGCACGAACTGCTGTCCCGCGTCGTCGCTGGCGTAGACCTCGGCGAGGGCCCGGAGCTCGGAGTTCGAGCCGAACACGAGGTCGACTCGGCTGCCGGTCCAGCGGAGCGCCCCGGTCTCGCGATCGCGACCCTCGAATACGTGCTCGGAGTCCGAGCTCGCCTTCCACTCCGTTGACATCTCGAGCAGGTTGACGAAGAAGTCGTTCGTCAGCGTCTCGGGTCGGTCCGTGAAGACACCGCGACTGGACTGTCCGACGTTGGCGTTCAGGACGCGCATGCCGCCGAGCAGCGCCGTCATCTCGGGCGCGGACAGCGTGAGCATGAACGCCTTGTCCAGCAGCAGGTGCTCTGCCGCGAGCGCGTGGCCGTCACGGAGGTAGTTGCGGAACCCGTCGGCAGTCGGCTCGAGCACGGCGAACGACGCAGTGTCGGTCTGCTCCTGCGTGGCGTCGGTGCGCCCCGGCGTGAACGGGACCTGTGCGTCGTGGCCGGCCGCCTTCGCCGCCTGCTCGACCGCTGCGCAACCGCCCAGCACGATCAGGTCGGCCAGCGACACCATCTTGCCGCCCGTCTGCGAGCCGTTGAACTCCTGCCGGATGCGCTCGAGGGTCTCGAGCACCTGCGACACGCCCGAGGTCACGTTGACGTCCCACCCGGCCTGCGGTGCGAGGCGGATCCGCGCGCCATTCGCGCCACCACGCTTGTCGGTGTCGCGGTAGGTCGAAGCCGACGCCCACGCGGTCGAGACCAGCTGGGAGATGGAGTGACCGGCGCCGAGAATCCTGGCCTTGAGCGCCGCGATCTCCGCGTCGCCGATCAGCTCGTGGCTCACCGCGGGGACCGGGTCCTGCCAGAGGAGTTCCTCGTCGGGCACCCACGGG
This sequence comes from Chloroflexota bacterium, assembly GCA_027622315.1. GTDB lineage: Bacteria > Chloroflexota > Dehalococcoidia > UBA2979 > UBA2979 > VGNK01. The sequence continues at coordinate 2,598 of JAQBZW010000092.1, forward strand.
CCGAGGTAACGGGCAGCGGGACCCATGTCACGGTGCAGCAGCTTGTACCAGGCCCGCGCGAACGCGTCGGTGAGCTCGTCGTGGTGCTCGTGGAACCGCTTCGAGATCTCCTTGTAGACGGGGTCGATGATCATCGAGAGATCGGTCGTCGCCATCATGGGAGGGACCCGGGTCGATGGGTCGTGGGCCATCGGCACGAGGTCCTCGTCCTGCACGTCCTTCGGCGTCCACTGGTGCGCACCGGCCGGGCTCCTGGTCAGCGTCCACTCGTACTTGAACAGCAGGTCGAAGTAGCCGTTGTCCCACCGGGTGGGATGGGACGTCCACGCGCCCTCCAGCCCGCTGGTGATCGAGTCATCGCCCCTGCCGCTGCCAAAGCTGCTCGTCCAGCCGAGGCCCTGCTCCTCGATCCCGGCGCCCTCCGGCTCGGCGCCGACGTGCACTTCATTGGCTGCGCCGTGGGTCTTGCCGAACGTGTGGCCACCGGCGATCAGCGCCACCGTCTCCTCGTCGTTCATCGCCATCCGGGCGAACGTCTCGCGGATGTCTCGCGCCGCGGCCATCGGGTCGGGGTTGCCGTTCGGCCCCTGCGGGTTGACGTAGATCAAGCCCATCTGCACTGCGCCGAGCGGATTCGCGAGCTCCCGGTCGCCGCTGTAGCGTTCGTCGCCCAGCCACTCCCGCTCCGGGCCCCAGTAGACGTCTTCCTCTGGCGCCCAGATGTCCTCACGGCCGCCACCGAAACCGAAGGTCTTGAAGCCCATCGTCTCCATGGCGCGGTTGCCCGCGAAGATCAGCAGGTCGGCCCACGAGAGCTTCCGGCCGTACTTCTGCTTGATCGGCCAGAGCAGGCGGCGTGCCTTGTCGAGGTTGGCGTTGTCCGGCCAGCTGTTGAGTGGTGCGAAGCGCTGCGCGCCGGCTGCGCCGCCGCCACGGCCATCCGCGATCCGGTACGTGCCCGCGGAGTGCCACGTCATCCGAATGAACAACGGCCCGTAGTGGCCGTAGTCGGCCGGCCACCAGTCCTGCGAGCGGGTCATCAGCGCATCGACGTCCCTGGCCAGCGCTTCGAAGTTGAGGGTCTTGAACTCCTCGGCGTAGTTGAAGTCCGCGCCCATGGGATTGGCCCGGGGGTGATTCTGACGGAGGATCCTCAGGTTCAGCTGATCCGGCCACCAGTGCTGGTTCGCGGTGATCCCAACGGCCTGGTGCGCGGTGCTCATGACCGGGCACTGCGCTCCCGACGGGTCGTCGCTCGTGACGGTCGTGCCGTGGTGTTCGGTGGTCATTGTTCTCCTCGGTTGCTGATCTGGAGACTTCGTTCCGTGCTCGTTTGGATGCCCGGGTGTTGCCCTCGGCACCGGACCGCGCGTGCTGGCCGTCTCCGCGCGATGAGCGTCGTCACCGGGATGTCCGGGGCAGTCGTCAAACGGCTCTCGCCTGCTGCGTCACGCTCTCGCTGCGTCGTGCTCGATCAGACGCTGGACGCCAAAGGCGCGGCAGTCAATAGCCGTACACACATGGTATCGACGCCGTTCGTCACGGCCATGTTGAGAAACGCGCCAACGTCACGTGGGTGGGCGATCACCCCGGGCAGCGCCCGGCCGCTTCAGGCCGTCAGGCTGAAGCCTGGTGCCGAGCGGGAGTCATCGTCTGGCGAAGACTTCTTGTCTCCAGCAGCGGCGCAGCGGATCGGGCGGGGCGAAGCCAGGGCACCGTGACCCTTCGGCTCCTGCGCCGGGCCCGTCGTGAGCTGGTCGTCGGCGTAGGCGTCCCAGGGCGGTCGATCTCGATCGCATCGGACGGCAGTCGGCGCGGCGGCCCTCGAAGCACACGGTCGCCTCATCGTGATCGTCTTGCGGTGAGCGCCCCCTCCATCTGCCGGTTCTGGCCTGCCACTGCGCGCGCTCACCGCGGGCACGCCACCATGGGCTCGCTCAGATCTGTGAGGAAGCGGGCACGCTCACCGAGAGTCAGATCCCGCCCGGCAAGTTCACACGCTGCCGCAATCCACCGGCCGAGTTCGAGCGTCCAGATTCGCCGCACGGAGGCGTGATCCGTGGTGGACAACACGTCGCGTTCGAGCTTGCCGAGGGCGTTGGCGGCCGCGACGACGTCTACGTCCCCGCAATCGGGGGTGCAATCGACGGGGAGTAGCGGGCCGAGCAGCTGTGCCGCAGCAGGCGAAAACAGCTGGGCCTCGCCATCGACCGTCACGATCGCGCCCATGTCCTCGTCGGGAGACATCACCAGGAACGAGTCCTGGAGGTCGACGCCCTCGGGCAGCCGATCGGTGAACGGTGCATTGAAAATCGGGCGAGCGGCATCGTCGAAGACCGTCAGGAAGAGGTCTTCCGCCTGGTCGGAGCTGCTCCAGAGCGCCACGAGTCGACCGTCGTTCCGGTAGGCCGCGTCCCAGGTGTGGCCGTCCACCACTGGCGAAGGCAGTACGGCGCCCGGGAGGCCGTCGGACAAGTCGAACACTTCGAAGCGGGCCTCGGGCAGGTTGTGGAACACGAGCCGGGTCCCGTCCGGACTGAACGAGGCATCTCGCAGCGCAACTTCGGACCCGCCCGGCACTCGCTCGATGAGCGTCTGCGTCTCGCCGGTCGCGGTATCGCGCAGCAGGCTCCCTTCCTCGCTCACCTCGAAACGTCCGGTCGGATCAGGGATCGATGTCACCGCGGTGCCGGCCTCGGTCACGATGTTCAGGCTGCGCAGTGCGGTCGGCTCCTGATCGAGCGCGATCAATAGCGCGTCCCTGCCCTCGACCGTCGGTGCCAGGCGCAGGGCGATCACCGCGAGCAGCGCCGCCGTATCGGGCTCGGAGTCCACGATCTGCAGCGCCTGCGCCGAGAGGGACCGTGACTGCGCGACGCGCTGTCGTTCACGCGCTGTATCGCGCTGATGATTGGCCTCGACGGTCTGAAGCACAGCGAAGACTGCGAGGGTGAGCGATACGGCCGCCACGCCGAGCGAGATGCCCACGATCCGGCGGCTGCGCCGCGAGGCGTCGGTACGGCTCGCCCGGACAAATTCGCGCTGCAAGTCGGTGACCTGAGGCTGGCCGGGCGACCGGCTCACCACGAGCGCAGCCTCGGCGGCCTCCAGCTCCGAACCACGGAGCAGCGGACTCTTGTCGTGCCCGCCGCGCTGCCACTGAAGCGCGCGGCTCAGGAGACGGGTGTGCTCCTTCGTCCAGTCAGGGTCGACGCGGAGCGCTTCGTCGACCTTCTCGACTGCCGCAGCGCGCTCCCCGTCGTTGCGCCAGAAGATCCAGTTGCGCTCGGCCACGGCCGGGTGCAGCAGCGCCGGGTCCGTGTCGCGGCAGGCAATCGGAACGATCCGCTTGCCCAGTTCCGAGGCGCGCTCGATCTCCTCGACGCAGACCGCGGACGCCGCATAGTCCGGGCTCACAACGACCAGCAGCGCGTCGGTGCTCTCGATCCCGTTGTGTATCTCGGCGCGCCAGTTCACGGATGGCGCGATGTCCGTTTCGTCGACCCAGGTCGCGTAGTCTCGGCCCTCAAGCGCTTCGCGCAGTTCGACGACGAAGTCGCGGTCTCGGCGCGAATACGAGATGAAGACATCCGGCATGTGCCACTGCTTCCCCACCGCCCCGGATGTCGGACAGACGCACCCTAGCCGTCTCGCGGGGACGCCGACCGCACCGACCGCACCGACCTCGCACGCGGCTGGTGCGGAGTCACGAACAATGCAGGATGAAGATGCTGATTGAGCTTCGGACGGCTGAGCGGCGAGCCAGCGAAGAAGGAAGCAGCGAGGCTAACCTGCGCGCCGACGGATATCGCTCGATCTTCAGCTTCCGAGAGTTCGGGCGACGCGAACTCGCTAACTAGGCGCAGGCCGAGGGGGTGCTCGGCGCCGTGCCCATCTGGCTCGGTCCAAATAGTCCAGTACACACGCCGGATCCCGTACCGGCTGGGATCATCGAGTGGTTCGCGACTGTCTGGGCGTCCGTAGAGGGCAACACGGATCCCCCACGTCCGCTACGAACAGTGAGCCGGAAGCGAGCTGACTTTCAGGCTCTCGTTCAGATTGCATTACGGGCGCAGCCTACCGTGGGCGGCAGCACCGAGTCTCGCCAGCCTGGAGAGGTGCCATCCTTGCCGATCCGTGCCGCGCAGTGCGCCCACGTCCATCGCGTGGCGTGAAGATGGGTGGCAATTGGGTGGCAACTCAGCCCGATCGGGCCATTCTGGGTGCCATTTGCGCTGCTGGTGCTGCACCGGCGTGATGCGCGGATGCGTGAGATCGCGAGCGAACGTCGAGTCTGCGCGCGAATGCGCGAGTTGGGATCTGGCGGAGGGGGTGGGATTCGAACCCACGGTGACTTGCGCCACGGCGGTTTTCAAGACCGCTCCCTTAAACCACTCGGGCACCCCTCCGCGCGCGATTCTAGATTCGGATCGCGTGGAGCGCTCATCGCCAGCCTCCGCCGGGCGTAGCCCGGCCACGGGTGCGGTCAGTCGAACAGCGGCGGCTCGGGCTCGGCGGCGGGGAGCGCTTGGAGCGCGGCGCGGGGGCGTCCGCTGCGCACCCACTCGCGCGCGCTGACGGCGGCGAGCGTCACGCCGAAGAGCGTTGCGGACGTGAGCACGATCGCGGCGCCGGAGGCGATGTCGGCGAAGTAGCTGATGTACAGGCCGACGAACGCGACGACGGCGCCGAGCGCCGACGAGAGCACGAGCATCACGGCGAAGCGATCGGTGAGCAGGCGCGCGACCACGGGCGGGATCACGATCGAGGCGGCGATCATCGTCACGCCCATGATGCGGATCGAGGCGATGATCGTCGCCGCGAGCACCAGCGCGAAGAGCGCGTCGAGCCAGCCCGTCGCTACCCCGTACGCGGGCGCCACGTCCGGATCGAAGGTCATGAAGAGCAACTGCTTGTACGTGAAGAAGACGACGATCACAGTCGTCACGAGCACGCCGGCGATCACCCACAGGTCCCCGCGGCTGACCCCGAGCAGGTTGCCGAAGAGCGCCGCGTCGAAGTTGCGCGTGACGCTACTCGCGCGGCTGATCAGCGCCACGCCGACCGCGAAGCTCGAGGTCGTGACGATGCCGATCGCGGCGTCCGCGCCGATCTGGCGACGGCGCGTGGTCTGGTTGATCAGCAGCGCGGAGACGAAGCCCCAGAGGCCGGCCGCCGCGTAGAAGTTGATCCCGGCCACGTACCCCACGACGGCGCCGCCGAAGACGGCGTGCGACAGCCCATGGCCGATGTAGCTCATGCGCCGCAACACCACGAACACGCCGATCAGGCCGGTGAGCGCGCCGACCATCGTCGCGGCCGCCAGGCCCTGGCGGAAGAACGCGAACTCCAGGGGGTAGATGAGGTCAGGCACGAGCATCCGCCGCCGCTTCGGGCGATCCATCCGGCAGACCGTCTTCGTCGAATTCGTCGAACAGGTGCGGCCGGTCGGCGACCAGCGTGAGCGTGCCCTGGCGCACGACCACCATCTCCCCACCGAACGTGCGGCGGAGGATCTCCGGCGTGAAGACGTCACGGGGGTGACCATCCGCGACCACGCCGCCGTTGATGCAGAGCACGCGCGGCAGGTGCGCGGCGAGCGCGTTGATCTCGTGCGTGGACACGATCACCGTCACGCCGGTGCGATTGAGGTCAACGAGCAGATGCATGATGTCGTCGCGTGTCTTGATGTCCACGCCGCTGGTCGGTTCGTCGAGCAGCAGTAGCCGCGGGTTGCGGATCAGCGCCCGCGCCAGGAACACGCGCTGCTGTTGCCCGCCGGACAGCGCGCGGATGTGCTTGCCCGCGAGCTCGGCGATGCCGAGCTGCTCGAGCAGCTCGCGCGCGTCGCGCCGGTCGGATGCCCGCGGCCACGGCCACGGTCCCGAGCTCGTCGCGCGGCCGAGCATGACCACTTCATCCACGGTGACGGGGAACTGCCAGTCGATCGTTTCCAGCTGGGGCACGTATCCGATCGACGGCCGCCGACGGCCGTTCACCTGTTGATCGTCGACCAGCACCTCGCCCTCGTAGACGTCGACCATGCCGAGCAATGCACGCAGCAGCGTCGTCTTCCCGGCCCCGCTCGGCCCGACCAGACCGACGAATTCGCCGGGCATGATCCGGCAATTCACGTCGGCGACCACCGGCCGTCCGGCGTAGCCGGCGGTGACGTGGCGGAGCTCGACGATCGGCTCCGTCATCGCCGCGGCCCCGCGATGCTCTCGCTACCGGGCGGTGTTCTCAACGGGAACCTTCGCTGTCCGCGCGGCGCTGCCGCCCAACCGGTCGAACATGATCTGCATGTCCTCCACGAGCATGCCGATATAGGTGTGAGCCACATCGTCGAACGCGCCCGGCGGCGAGTCGTCGCGGAGCTTCTCCTCGTAGACCGCCCCGGTCTCGCGCGAAATCGCTTCGAGCGTCGTGCTCGGGAAGACCTCGCTACCGAAGATCGCCGGTACGCGTTCCCGCCTGATCTGCGTGATCAGGTCGACGAGGTCCTTCGCGCTGGGCTCGCTGAGGTCGGACGGCTGGATGGCGCCGATCACGTGCCAGTCGTAACGACGCGCCCAGTACGCCCAGCTGTCGTGGTACGTCAGCAGCTTGCGATTCTCCACGGGCACCGTGAGCCGGTCTACGGCGATCGCCCCGTCGAGCGCGCGCAGCACTGCGGCGAAGCGGTCGTAGTTCTCCTGATAGTCGGCCGCGTGATCGGGATCGTGTTCGGTGAGCCACCCGCGCACGAGATCGGCGTATCGCATCGCGTAGAGCGGGTTCATCCAGAGGTGGGGATTCGGTGAGCCGTCCGATCGCGGGAAGCTGAAGTCGTAAAGGAACCCCGTCGCGGGGTCGTCGCCGGCGAGGGTGTGGTCGGCGAGCTTGTAGATCCTGGCAGGGTCCCGAAGGTTCTGTAGCGCGATCCGTTCGGTCGTCCCCTCGAGGTTCGCACCGTTCATGATCAGCATGTCCGCACGGCCGAGCACCTCCGCGTCGGACGGCCGTGGCTCATACGTGTGCGAGTCGACGCCGTCCGGGATCAAGCCGTGCACACGGATCAGGGAGCCGCCGACGTTGAGCACAATGCTCGACAATGGCGCCACCGTCGTCGCGACGCGCAGCCGGCCGTCGTCCGCCTTGAAGTCGTCGCGCGCATCTGACAGGCCGGGCCCCACGCCTGCCCGGGGGCCGCCGCCGGCTGCGGTCGCGGTGACCGGTGCACCGGAGTTGCTCGCACCCGAACATGCCGCCCCCACGGCGACGGCCGCGCAGACGAGCAGTGCCGACCACCACGTACGGGATGTGCGCATGACCCGCTCCTCGCGGGGCGGAGGGTAGATGGACAGCGTCGGAGTTGCAAAGTTTCGCGTTTGCGCCGGTCGGTAGCGGGAATCAGTCGGGGCGACAGTGCTCGCACTCACCGCGAATCGCGAGGTGGCCGGGCGCCGGGCGGAACGAAGTCCGCTCTTCGATGTCGCGCATGAGTGGTTCCATCACGTCGGCGGGCAGGAGCTGCTCCCCGCCACAGCGATCGCACACGAGGTGCGAGTGTGCATCGGCCGCGCCGCCGACCCATTCGAACGTCACGGCCGATTTGGGCAGGCGGACCGAGCCCACCAGCCCGATCCCCTCGAGCGTCTCGAGCGTGCGGTAGACGGTCGATGCCGCGATCGCGCCGGGCATGGCCATGTCGCCTTCGATGCGGCGAATGATGTCGTCGACCGAGCGGTGCCCGCGGGCGTGTCGGAGCGCGGCGACGACGGCGTTGCGCGCGATCGTGGATCGCAAGCCCGCGGCCCGCAGGATCGGTGCTGTCTCGTTCGTGCAACTCATTGCAGGCGCAAGGGTACGGCGCATGGCGCGCGGGCCGAAACCGCACATCAGCGGCCACGTGCGGGCGGCACGGATCGTTGATCTGAGCGCGATCCGGGCGGGACCGTCTGACCGCCTGCGACCGCTAGGCGCCCGGCGCGATCAGCGTCGCGAGCACCTCGTCCATGTGATCCGCGAACCAGAAGTGGCCGGCGCCCGGCACATATGTCGGCACGCAGGCGGGGAGCGTGCGCGCCAGGTAGCGCGCCTGAGCCACCGGCAAGACACGGTCCGCCTCCCCGTGCCAGAGATGCACGCGCTGGGTGATGGTGGCGAGGTCGAAGTCCCACGGGTGCGCGTACAGCGAGAGATCGCGAGCGGCGCCGGCCGTACCCCTGAAGAACGTCTCACGCACGTCTGCGGCGAAGAGGGTGCGGAAATCCGCCCGCTCAAGCACCGCGCGATCGGAAGCGGATCCGATCGCGCTG
>JAQBZW010000093.1 GCA_027622315.1 Chloroflexota bacterium
CCGCCGCGCCGCGTTCGCGCTCGCTTCCGCCGGCCGGCGGCGGTCTCGGCGTGCGGCGCACCGTCGGGCGCGCCTCCCGGCTGCTGGTGATCTCGATCGCGCTGCTTGCCGTCGGCTCGCTCGGCACGCTGCAGGTGTTGCAGTCCAGCCGCGTCGCCGGCGTCGGCTACGAGATTCGTGCGCTCGAAAGCGAGCGCTCGAATCTCTCGGCGGCGGTCGCCCAGCTCGAGGCGCAGGTCGCGACACGCTCCAACCTCGAGCGCGTGCACACCGAGGCGGTCGCTCGCCTCGGCATGGTGCGCCCGGCGGAGATCGTGTCGGTGTCGGTGTCGGTGGAGGTGGCGGTACCGCCGGTGGTGCCGCTGCCGCGACGCTACGTCGCCCCGACCGATGCGGCCGCGGTGGCCGGCCCGGGCTGGCTGGAGCGCTTCATGGGCACGCTCCCCGGCTTCAACTGAACAGCAGCCCGCGCGACGCGCCCGACCCGCGGCGCGCGAGCGAGGGACGGAGAGCACCGGTGAGCGGTTCACGACCGGATCACCTGACCTGGCGACATCGCGTCATGATCTCGCTCATGGCCGCGGTGTTCGTCGCGCTCGGCGTCCGGCTCGTTCAGATCCAGGTGCTCGATCACGGCGAGTACCTGATTCAGGCGACGCGCACGCGCCTCGGCGCCGTCGACGTCCCCGCACCGCGCGGCGCCATCCTCGATGCGACCGGTTACCCGCTCGCGACCTCCATCGACACCTTCGACGTCTACATCGACCGCTACCTGTGGCGCGATCGCGCGAAAGCGTTCACGGCCGCGGGCGCGCTCGCGCGACTGCTCGGCACCGGCGCGGACTCACTGCTCACGGTGGGCACCGCGAGCGATAGCGGCGACGCGATCATTCAGCGCGACATCGCGTACGCGATGGGCGAGCGCGTCCGCACGGCGGAGCTGTGGGGCGTGCACCTCGTGCCATCGTCCGTGCGCGTGTACCCCGAGGGCGACATCGCAGGCCAGCTCGTGGGCTTCGTCGGCCGCGATCACGAGGGGCTGTGGGGCATCGAGGCGGACTACGACAACGTGCTGCGAGGCAGGCCGGGCTGGATTTCCACCGAGCGCGATCCGCTCGGACGGCCGATCGCCTTCGGCCCGCGCAGTGAGCGGGCGCCGACCGACGGCGGCGAGGTGCAGCTCACGATCGACCGCTTCATGCAGGCGATCGTGGAGCAGCGACTGAGCGAGGCGCTGGAGCAGTACAAAGCACCGAGCGGCTCGATCCTCGTGATGGATCCCCGGACCGGTGCGATTCTCGCAATGGCGTCCCGTCCGACCGTGAACCTCTCCACGATCGACCTCAATGACCCGAACCTATCGAACCTCGTGCGCAACCGCGCGGTGACCGACCTCTACGAACCGGGCTCGGTCTTCAAGACACTGACGACCGCCGCCGCCCTCGACATGGGCAAGGTCACCCCTGACAGCACCTACGACGACACCGGTGCGGTCGAGGTCGGCGACTACACGATCCGCAACTGGGACCTGATCGGCCACGGCGTGGTCGACGTGCGGACCTACCTGCAGAAGTCGCTGAACACAGGCGCCGTCTGGCTGTCCGACGAGATCGGCGCGCGCGCGTTCTACGACTACGCGGCACGCTTCGGGATCGGCGAGCCGACGCACGTGGGGCTCGGCGGCGAGGCCGAGGGGCTGATGCGCACGCCGGACGACCCCAACTGGTACCCGGTGGACCTCGCGACGAATTCCTACGGGCAGGGGCTGGCAACCACGCCACTGCAGGTGCTCGCCGCCGTGAGCACCTTCGCCAGCGAAGGCATGCTGATGCGACCGTTCATCGTGTCGAAGGTGGTGACCGGCGATCAGGTGCGGGTCTTCCAGCCGGTCGCGGTCCGCCAGGTCGTCTCGCCGGCAACCGCCCGGACGATGCTCGCGCTCATGCGGGACGTCGTGGAAGGCGTGCCGTACCACGGCGCCCGCGTGCCCGGATACTCGGTTGCCGGCAAGACGGGCACCACGCTTGTGTCGATCCCCACCGGCTACGACCTGGACACGACCATCGCATCGTTCGCCGGTTTCATTCCATATGAGGCCCCGGCGGTCTCGATCCTCGTCAAGATCGATCAGCCCGGCGGCGGGCTGAACCTCGGCGGCGAGGTGGCGGCGCCGGTGTTCGCCAAGGTCGCGCTCGACATCATGAACTACCTCAACGTCCCGCCGACGAAGAAACCGCCCGCGCAAGTAGCCACGCCGTGACCGGCCGTGCACCCACGCTCGACGCCGCATTCGTAGCCGCCGCGCTCGGCGACGCGCTGGTCGCGCGCCACGGACGCGCGGACGCGACGTTCGCGCGCGCCGCGATCGACTCACGTCTCGCCGGTCCCGGCGATCTCTTCGTCGCCCTGCCGGGCGAGCGCCACGACGGGCACGACTACGCCCGCGCGGCCGTGTCCGCGGGCGCAACGGGCTGCCTGCTCGGACGACGCGTGATCGCCGCCGAAGAGGCGGCGTGCTTCGAGGTCACGGAGCCGCTGACGGCGCTCCAGCGCGTTGCCGTCGCATGGCGCGACGCGCTGCCCGAGCTCACGGTCATCGGGATCACGGGCAACGTGGGCAAGACCACGACCAAGATGATCGCGGCCCATCTGCTCGCGACGGAGCGGCGCGTGCAGGCGACCCCGCTCAACTACAACAACGAAATCGGTGTCCCGCTCTGCCTGCTCGAGCTGCGCCCGGGCACGGAGCGCGCAGTGATCGAAATGGGCATGTACACCACGGGCGAGATCGCGCTGCTCTGTCGCTGGACGCGGCCGCGCATCGGCGTGGTGTTGAACGTGGGGCCGGTGCACCTCGAGCGCGCCGGCTCGATGGAAGCGATCGTGCGCGCGAAGCGCGAGCTCGTGGAGTCCCTGCCCGCGGACGGGCACGCCGTGCTGAATGCCGACGACCACGACGTGCGCAACATGGCGAGTCACACCTCGGCGCGCACCTGGTTTTTCGGCACGGGTGCCGACGGCAACGTGAACCTCGACGTGCGCGGTTCGGACGTGGAGAGCCACGGCGCGAGCGGGTTCGAGTTCACGCTGCACGCGCTCGGAGCATCCAGGCGCGTGCACGTCCCGTTGCCCGGCGCGCACCTGTTGAGCAACGTGTTGGGCGCGGCGACCGCTGCGCTCGCGGACGGCATCGCGCTCGATCGCATCGCAGACGCGATCGAGTCGCTCGCGGTGCCCACGCGCCTGCGCGTCGTGAAACTCGGCGGCGACGTGACCCTGCTCGACGACACCTACAACGCGAACCCCGCCTCGATGCGCGCGGCGCTCGCGCTACTGCACGAGCTGCCCGGACGGCGACTGGCGCTGTTGGGCGACATGCGCGAGCTCGGCTCCGAGCGCGTCCCGCAGCACGAGGCGATCGGCCGTCGCGCGGCAGAGGTGCTCGACGCGCTGATCACCGTCGGTGACGACGCCGCCATGATCGCGCGCGCCGCCGCGGAGGCCGGGCTCGCGGCGGTCACGCACTCCGACGACCGGGCGTCCGCCGCGGCCGCACTCGCGGCCGCGCTGCAGCCCGGCGACGTGGTGCTGGTCAAGGGCTCGCACGCGCTCGCGCTGGAGACCGTGGTCGCCGAGCTGACACGGGAACGGGGGGTGACTTCGTGATCTACGCACTGCTCGTCGGCGGCGCCGCGTTCCTCGTCTCGCTGCTGGTCGGCCGCCCGGTCGTGAACGCGCTGCGTGCGCGCCGGCTCGGCAAGGCGATCTCCGAAGACGCTCCGACCACTCACATGGTGAAGGCGGGCACGCCGACGATGGGCGGCCTGTTCATCTTCGGTACCGTCGCGCTCGTCACGATCCCCACGAACCTGATCGAACGTCGCTCGATGCTGCTGCCCCTGTCCGTCCTGCTGATCACCATGCTGATCGGCATCTGGGACGATCGCGGCACCCTCACCGGGCGGCTCGGTCGCGTGGGCCTGACGTGGCGGCTGAAGTTCGTGCTGCTCTCCGCCCTCTCGGTCGGTGTCGCCGTCGTGCTCTACGCCGCGCTCGACGCGCACAGCGTGAACATTCCATGGGCCGGCCAGCGCGATCTCGGGCTGATCTACATCGCGATCGCGATCGTCACGGTGTTCGCGACCACCAGCGCGGTCTCGATCACGGACGGACTGGACGGCCTGCTCGGCGGAACGGCGGCGATCGCGTTCGCTGCGTACGCCGTGATCGCGTTCGCCCAGGGTCAGGCCTACCTCGCCACGTTCTCGTTCACGGTCGTCGGCGCCCTGCTCGGCTTCCTCTGGTACAACGCGCACCCCGCTCAGGTCTTCATGGGCGACACCGGTGCGCTGCCGCTTGGCGCGCTGCTCGCAACGGTCGCCCTGATGACCGGCCACTGGCTGCTGCTGCCGGTGATCGGCATCGTCTTTGTCGCCGAAGCGCTCTCCGACGTCATCCAGATCGCCTATTTCCAGACCACCGGCGGCCGCCGGCTCTTTCGCAAAACGCCCATCCATCACCACTTCGAACTGCTCGGCTGGAGCGAGCCGCAGGTCGTGATGCGGCTGTGGATTGTCGGCTTCGCTGGCGCGATGGTCGGCATCGCATTGGCGTTATCCGTGTGATAGGGTGTGGATAATATTGGCTCATCCGCTATGACGCCTATACCGAATCTACGGGGGGCGCGTGTGACCGTTGTCGGGCTCGGCATCGAGGGAGTTGACCTCGTTCGCCACCTCACGTCCGAAGGGGCGTCAGTCACCGTGTCCGACTCCCGACCCCCGTCCGAACTCGTCGATCAGCTGGCGGCCATCGCCGAAATCGTGGACCGCGGAGCCGCGACGCTCTCGCTCGGCGCGAACCGCGCCACGGACACCGCCACCGCCGACTACGTCTTCGCCTCACAGGGCGTACCCGCCGCGTTGCCTGCGCTGCGTGCCGCGCGCGAAGCCGGCGTGCCCATCTCGTCGATGGCGCAGCTCTTCCTCGAGCGCTGCCCGGCACCCGTCGCCGGCATCACCGGCTCCGCCGGCAAGACCACGACCACCGCGTTGGTGGGCGCCATGCTCGCGGCCAGCGGGATCGATCACGTGGTCGGCGGCAACATCGGCGTCGGTCTGCTCTCGCTGCTGCCTCGCATCCGCGCGGATACGCGCGTGGTGATCGAGCTGTCGCATACGCAACTCGCTTCCGTCGATCGCAGCCCCCAGCTCGCTTGCGTGACGAACGTGACGCCCAACCACCTGGATCGCTTCTCGTGGGACGAGTACGTGGGGCTGAAGCGACGCATCTTCGCCTTCCATGGCGCGGACGACAGCGTGGTGTTGAACCTCGACGACGAGGTCTGCGCGGGCTTCGCCACGGAGGCGCCCGGCCGCGTGGTCGGTACGTCGCTCCGCCGTGAGCTCCCCGGCGACGGGGCGCGCTTGCGCGACGATGCCGTGGTCGCCCGCCGCGACGGGGACGAGCGCACGCTCTTCCGTCGCGACGAGATTCCGCTGCGCGGCGATCACAACGTGGAGAACGTGCTCTCCGCTGTCGCGATTGCGGCCGAGCTCGCGGTCGCCGACGGCGCGATCGCCGAGGCGGTGCGCGACTTCCGCGGCGTACCCCACCGGCTGGAGCACGTCGCCACGGTGGCCGGCGTCACGTACGTCAACGACTCGATCGCGACCACGCCCGAGCGCACGCTCGCGGGCCTGCGGTCGTACGACGGGCCGCTCGTGCTCGTGCTCGGCGGCCGGCACAAGGATCTGCCCGTCGCGGGCCTGGCCGCCGAGGTGGCGGAGCGCTGTCGCGCGGTGATCGCGTTCGGCGAGCACGGCCCCTTGTTCGCGGCCGCGGTGCGCGAGCGCGCCGGAGGCGGCACGCCCGTCGTGCGCGAGGTCGCCAGCGTGGGCGAGGCAGTGAGCGCCGCGGCAGAAGAGGCGCGTCCGGGCGACGTCGTGCTCTTCGCGCCCGCCGGCACCTCGTTCGACGCGTACCGCAACTTCGAGGCACGTGGCCAGGCGTTTCGAGACGCCGTCGCTGGTCTGGAGAGCGTGTAGTGGCTCGCGCCTCCGCCACTGCTACCCGGCCCGTCCGGCATGCGCCGGACTATGCGCTGCTGGCGGTCGTCGCGATGCTCGTCGTGCTCGGCCTCGTCTTCGTGTACTCGTCCTCGTATGCGCTCGGCTACGCCCAGTTCGGCGATGCGAACTACTTCATCCGGCGGCAGGCACTGTTCGCGGCGGCGGGTGCGGTCGGGCTCGCGATCACGATGAACGTCGACTACCACCACCTGCGCGCGCTCAGCCCGCTGCTCATGCTCGCCGCGCTGGTTGGGCTCGCAGCCGTACTCGTGCCTGGCATCGGCATGGAATCGAACGGCGCGCGCCGCTGGATCCAGATCGGGACGTTCCCCGGCGTGCAGCCGAGCGAGTTCGCGAAGCTTGCCGTGCTCGTCTACATGTCGGCGTGGCTGGCCGCCAAGGGCGCCGTGGTCAAGGACTTCTCGCTCGGCGTGTTCCCGTTCGTGAGCATGGTCGGCATCGTGGGCGTGCTGATCATGCTCGAGCCGGACCTCGGCACCGCGGTGATGGTGGCCGTGATCACCGGCACGCTGTTCTTCGTCGCCGGCGCGCGCATCCGCCACGTGCTCGCGCTCAGCGGCAGCGCGCTGGTCATGCTCGTGCTGCTGATCCTCAGCGGCGGCTACCGCATGGATCGCATCCTCTCCTTCACCTCTGCGGAGTCCGACCCGTCCGGCGTGGGCTTCCACACGCTGCAACTACTCGTCGCCTTCGGCTCCGGCGGCATCGGCGGCCTCGGGCTCGGCGTCTCGCGTCAGAAGTTCTTCTACGTGCCCGGATCGCACACGGACGGGGTGCTGGCGATCGTCGGCGAGGAGCTCGGGCTGATCGGCGTGACCGTCGTGCTCGGGCTGTTCATCGTGCTGTTGTGGCGCGGCTGGCAGATCGCGCGCCGCGCGGCCGACCCCTTCGGCTCGTTGCTCGCGGTCGGCGTGGTGTCCTGGCTCGGCTTCCAGATGCTGATCAACGTCGGCGGCGTCACGCGGCTGTTCCCGCTCACGGGCATTCCCTTGCCGTTCCTCTCGTACGGCGGCTCCTCGCTCATGGCCACGCTCATCGCGATCGGCCTGCTGCTCTCGGTCTCGCGTTACGCACAGCTGGACGCCGCCGAACGCGCGGCGCCCGTGCGTGGCGCGGTGCGAGCGCCGGCCGTGCGCCCCGGCACGCGGGGGACGCGATGAAGTTCGCGCTCGCCGGCGGCGGCACGGGTGGTCACGCCTACCCGGCGATCGCCGTCGCCGAGCGCATGCGCGAGCGGCTCGACACGGAGCTCGTCTACTACGGGACCGAGCACGGCGCCGAACGCACGGTGGCCGTCGACGCACGCATCCCGTACCGCGTGATTCCCGCCGCGCAAATGCGCGGCCGCTCGCCCTTCCGCATCGCGCGTGGCGCGATCGGCCTGCTGCGCGGCACGCGCGCGACCGCGCGCTGGTTCGCCGTCGATCAGCCGGAGGCAGTGTTCGCCACCGGCGGCTATGCGGCAGCGCCCGTGGGCCGTGCGGCGAAGCGCGCGGGCGTCCCGCTCGTGCTCTTCCTCCCGGATGTACGGCCCGGGTGGGCGGTGCGCTACATGCAGCGCTCGGCCGCTACCGTCGCCTGCGCAGTCGATCGCTCGCTGGACTACGTACCTCGACGCAAGTCAGTCGTGACCGGCTATCCGGTGCGGCGCCAGTTCGACGAGGCCACGCGCGAAGAGGGCATTCGCCGCTTCGGACTCGACCCGTCGCTGCGCACGCTGCTGATCACCGGCGGCTCACAGGGCGCCCACCAGATCAACCTCGTGATCAACGGGGCACTGCGACGACTGCTCGACCGCGTGCAGATCATCCACATCTGCGGCGCGAACGAAGAGCAGTGGCTGACGCGCGAGCGCGAGCGGCTGCCCGACTGGCAGCGTGAGCGCTACCACCTCCACGCCTACACCGAAGAGATGGCGTGGGCGATGGCGGCAGCCGATCTCGCGATCACGCGGGGCGGCGCGTCGATCTTCGGCGAGCTGCCGGCCACCGGTCTGCCCGCGATCGTGATCCCGCTCGCCGCCGCGGATCAACACCTGAACGCTGCCTACCTCGCCGAGCTCGGCGCCGCGATCGCGCTCGACGCCGGCGAGATCGGCCGCCTCGAATCGCTGATCCTCGAGCTGCTCGACGACGACCTGCGGCTGGAGGTGATGGCCACGGTCATGCGCGGTCTCGCGCGGCCGAACGCCGCCAGCAAGATCGCCGCGCTCGTGCGCGAGGTGGCCGAGCGATGATCGGCCTCAAGCAGCGCGTGCCCAACGGCAACGGGAACGAGATCCCGCGGCGCGTGCACCTGATCGGCGCCGGCGGCGTCCACATGTCCGCGATCGGCCAGATCCTGATCGCGCGCGGGCACGTGATCAGCGGCTCGGATCTCGCGGCGTCTGACTACACGCGCCGCCTGGAGGCGCTGGGCGCGACGATCTTCATCGGACACGCGGCCGCGCAGGTGGGCGACGCGGGACTCGTGGTCGCGACCGCAGCCGCCCGCGCGACGAATCCGGAGCTCGCGGCCGCGCACGAGCGCGCCATCCCCGTGATGCTCCGCGCGGAGATGGTGCAACGGCTGATCGCGGACCGCGAGGTGCTCGCGATCGCCGGCACGCACGGCAAGACCACGACCACGGCGATGGTGGCGCTGATGGCGCTGCGCGCGCAGCTGGATCCGCTCGTGCTGCTCGGCGGCGACTCGCGTGACCTCGGCGGCAACGTGCTCGCGGGCGCGGGTCGACACGCGATCGTCGAGGCCGACGAGTACGCAGAGGCGTTCCTCCAGTACACGCCGCAGATCGCGCTGATCACGAACGTCGAAGCCGATCACCTGGACTACTACCAGAACGAGGAGCGGCTGTTCGACGCCTTCCGCGCGTTCGCGCGTGCGGTCGTGCCGGACGGCATCCTGATCGTGTGCGAGGACTCGCCGGTCGCCGCGCGTATCGGCTACGAGCGCCGAAACGCCGACGCACGCGTCGAGCGCTACGCGATCGACGCGAACGACGTGGAGTGGCGCGCCTTCCGGCTGCGCCGCAACGAGCACGGGGGCACCACCTTCGAGGTCTCGCTGGAGGGCGCCGACCTCGGCCGCATGGTGCTCGGCGTGCCCGGCCGCCACAACGTCGCGAACGCACTCGGCGCGCTCGCGCTCGCCATGCGCGCCGGCGTCGACTTCCACCGCGCGGCGCAGGCCGCCGAGCAGTTCACCGGCGCCGACCGCCGCTTCGACCTGATCGGCGAGATCGCGACCGGCGCCTCGCCGATCACGCTCGTCGACGACTACGCCCACCACCCGACCGAGGTGCGCGCGACGATCAGCGCGGCACGGCAGCGCTACCCGAACCGCCGGCTCGTGGCGTGCTTCCAACCGCACACGTTCTCCCGCAGCCGGTACCTGCTCGAGCAGTTCCGCACCTGCTTCGAAGGCCTCGACGCGCTGTACCTCGTGCACACGTACGCGGCACGCGAGGACGCGGACGCCGGCATGGACGGCCGTGCGCTCGCCGCCGAGATCGTGCAGCCAGCGCCCGTCTACATCGAGTCGTTCGACGAGGCGGCCGCCCGCATCGCGAGCGATCTCCGTCCGGGCGACGTGTTCTTCACGCTCGGCGCCGGCGATGTCACCGAGCTTGGCCCGATGGTGGCCGCCCGACTGGAGGGACGCGCATGAGTGCCCGCCCCGCCGGTGAGCGGCAACGCTTGGCGGTCGTCTTCGGCGGCCGCTCGGGTGAGCACGAGGTGTCTGTGACCTCGGCGCGCTCGATCATGCGCGAAGCCGATCACGACCGCTTCGACGTGATCCCGATCGGCATCACGCGCCGTGGCGCATGGCTCTCGCCCGAAGCGACAGGCCGGCGGCTGGCACGCGTGGAGGCCGGCGAGACGCGCTCGCTCGGCGAGGAGGGCGGAGACCCGATCCTGCATGCGCCCGACGTGCTGGCCGCACTGCGCACCGTCGACGTGGTCTTCCCGATTGTGCACGGCACCTTCGGCGAGGACGGCACGCTGCAGGGCCTGCTCGAGATGGCGGATCTGCCGTACGTCGGCCCCGGCGTGGCCGCGAGCGCGGTGGGCATGGACAAGGACCTCATGCGCTCGGTCTTCACCGCCGCGGGGATCCCGCAGGCGCGTTACCTCGTGCTCACGGACGACGAGGTGCGGAGCCCGTCCGCGGATACCGTCGCGGCGATCGATGCGCTCGGCTATCCGTGCTTCGTGAAGCCCGCCAACGGCGGCTCGAGCGTCGGCGTGTCGAAGGTGCGCTCCCGTGAAGACGTCGCGAGCGCGCTCTCGGAGGCCGCCCGTCACGATCGCAAGGCGCTGGTCGAGGAAGGCCTCGACGGTCAGGAGGTCGAGTGCGCGGTGCTCGGTCACCGCGACCCACGGCCCTCCCCGCTCGGCGAGATCCGCCCGACCACGGAGTTCTACGACTACCGCGCGAAGTACCTCGACGACAGCGCGGAGCTGATCGTCCCGGCGCGCGTAACCGAGGCGACGGCCGGACGCGTCCAGGAGCTGGCGCTGCGTGCCTTCCGTGCGCTCGACTGCTCGGGGCTCTCACGCGTGGACTTCTTCGTCCGCCCCGATGGCGACGTGCGCTGCATCGAGCTGAACACCTTGCCCGGCTTCACCCCGATCTCCATGTACCCCCGGCTGTGGCAGGAGGCCGGCATCTCGTACCGCGAGCTGATCTCGCGGCTCGTCGACCACGCGTTCGAGCGTCACGCGGAGGTGCGCAGCCATGCCTGAGCACTCCCCACGCGGCGCTCGGCGCGCGCGCCCGCC
>JAQBZW010000094.1 GCA_027622315.1 Chloroflexota bacterium
GCAGCCGCCAACACTCCTGCCCCCACGTCCGCTCTGACCGAGCGCACCCTGCGCCGGCGCGCAACGTGGGACTCCCACGCGGAGGCCGCCACGTACTTGCGCGCACGCGCGCCGTACGACTCCTGGGACCGGGACGTATTCGCGGCCTGGATGGACACCGGCGTCACGGAACAGGGTGGGCAGTTCGCGCTCAGCTGCCCGCCCTGGGTCGAAGCTTCTGTGTTCGCCGAGACCGGCGGCTCCACCGCGGCCGATGACGTCGAACGTGTGCGTGTGCCTACCTGGATCGCGCGCGCAACCGGCGACCGCGGCATGCGGTCGACCTGCCCGGACACGCTTGCCGGCCAGATACCGGGGACACGGGAGACGGTGATCGACGGGTCAGGCCACTTCCTGCCACTCGAAGACGTGGCGCTCGTCGAGCGACTGGTCGGCGAGGCGCTCGATCACGTGGCCGCGGTCGGGCGATCGGCACTTGCGTCGGAGGCTGCACCGTGACGCGCGACGCCCCTGACCGCGTGGCCCTGATCGAAGACCACCGCCGCGCGCGCGAAGGGCTGCGCCAGGCGCTGGAGCTCGTCGCGCGGGGGTGGGAGCGGACGCCAGTTCCGCGGTCGGCGGACGACGAGCCGTGGTCGCCGCGGCAGGCGTCCGAGCACGCGATCGCGACCGAGTTCGCGTTCATGGGCATGATCGCGCGCGCGATCGAGATCCCCCCACCGCCCCGCATCCAGCCGCTGCTCGCGGACCCGGACGCCGCGCTACGCGCTCTGGCGGCAGCCGCTGAAGAGGCGGAACGCGTGCTCGGGGCGGTGAGCGACGACCAGCTCGAGATCGAGGTCGAGTTCGCCGCAAGCGTTGCCGGATTGATGAGATTCGCCGCGGGCCACCTGCGCGAACACGCCCGCCAGGTCGCTGGCATCAGGTAGCCGCCGTGACGGAGCCACAGGCACCGAGCGCGGCCTGAGCGCGCCGGGCCCGGACCGTGGGCGTCATACCGGCACTGCCGCTGCGGTGCGCGCAACGTAGGCTGCGAACAGCCGCGGCCGAGAAGCCGCGTCGACGAATCACGAAGGGCCCCCACATGACCACCACCAACCGCAGCCGCGAGATTCGCCTGAAGGCCCGCCCGCAGGGCGACCCGACGCCCGCGCTCTTCGAGCTCACCGAAAGCGACGTCGCTGTGCCCCGCGACGGAGAGGCCCTCGTCCGCAACCTCTTCATGTCCGTCGATCCGTACATGCGCGGGCGCATGAACGACGTCGAGTCGTACACGCCGCCGTTCGCGCTCGGCGAGGTCCTCCAGGGCGGCGCGATCGGGCGCGTCGTCGAGTCGCGTGCGCCGGGCCTCGCCCCCGGCGATCTCGTCACCAGCAACCTCGGCTGGCGCGAGGCCTTCACCGCACCAGCATCGACGCTCGCGAAGGTGGCGGATACGACGCTGCCGCCCTCGTATTACCTCGGCGCGCTCGGCATGCCCGGACTGACGGCATACGTCGGCGTGCTCGACATCGCCGGCATGCGGGCGGGCGAGACGCTGTTCGTGTCCGGCGCCGCCGGCGCGGTCGGAAGCATCGCGGGACAGGTCGCGAAGGTGACCGGCTGCCGCGTGATCGGGAGCGCCGGGACCGACGAGAAGGTGCGCTGGCTCGTCGACGATCTCGGCTTCGACGCGGCCTTCAACTACCACGACGTCGACCTCGAGGCGGCCCTCGCCGAGCACGCCCCGGGCGGCATCGACGGCTACTTCGACAACGTCGGCTACGAGCACCTGCAGTCGGCGATCACCCACATGAACGATCACGGACGCATCGCCGCATGCGGCTCGATCGCCGGCTACAACGCCGCGACGCCAAAGCCCGGGCCGAACAACCTCTCGTTCGTCGTGCGCAAGCGGCTCACGATCCGCGGCTTCATCGTGAGCGACCACGTCGAACGCCGGCTGGCGTTCGTCGCGGAGATGAGCCGCTGGCTCGCCGAGGGCGCGGTGCGCCCGCGCGAGACGGTCGTCGACGGTATTGAGCGCGCGCCGGAAGCGTTCATGGGCCTCTTCGACGGCGCGAACATCGGCAAGATGGTCGTGCGGCTCGCCCCCGAGGCCTGACGGCTTCGCA
Organism: Chloroflexota bacterium; assembly: GCA_027622315.1. Lineage (GTDB taxonomy): Bacteria > Chloroflexota > Dehalococcoidia > UBA2979 > UBA2979 > VGNK01. Next base: position 2,115 of record JAQBZW010000094.1, read on the forward strand.
TCCCGTTGGCGCGGCCCTCGCCTGCCCGTCGCGGGCGTGGCATGCCGCCGATCGGTCGCTTGCGGCAACCGGCGAAGGGAGACGAATCATGCCCACCAAGCGCGTCAACGGCGTCGAGTTGTTCCACGACGAACAGGGCGCCGGACCGCCGATCCTCTTCCACCACGGCTACACAGGATCGCATGACGGCTGGCGGCAAGTGCTGCCGCGCCTCGCCGACCGCTACCGCTGCATCGTCATGGACGCGCGCGGCGCGGGCGACAGCGAGCGACCGGCAGCCGGCTACACGATCGCCCAGTACGCGGCGGACGTGATCGGGATGGCGGACGCGCTTGGGCTCGAACGCTTCACCTACGTGGGCCACAGCATGGGCGGCGGCATCGGCATGACGTGGCGGCAACGCTCGCCGGCCCCGTCTTCACGCTGCTCGTAGGCTACGTCGGTCTCTGGTCGTTCCGGCGCCGGCAGTCGCTGATCGTGTGGTCGCTTGCCTACAGCGCAGCCGCGACGCGACCGGTCGTGAACCTGCTCTTCCTCACGCCCCGGGTGATCGACGGCACCATCGACTCGAGTGACGAGGCGATCGCGGCGTTCTTTCTCGATTGGCCGCTCTGGAGCCTGTGGTGGCTGCTCGTCGTAGGCGTCGTATGCGCGGTGCTCCTGGTCAAAGCGCTGCCTCGGGGAGCACGGGCGCCCTTCGCGGTGACTGGCTTCGTATCGAGTTTCGCGGGCTTCTTCGTCATCGAATATCTCGTGAACACGTTGGTCTTCGACCTCGATAACTGGGAGCGATCGCGGCCGCCGGTGCCGTCAGCGGTTCGCGAAAGCGCGCCTGTCACGCGTTCCCTGCGCGCCCCCGTTCGAGGTTGTATCCCACGATCGGGCTCGGCTCCGACGGCTGCCAGTCGCGATACGCCGTCCGGTCGTCGACTGGCCAGGTGATGTCGAGGTCCACCCGCGTCTCGGGCGCCGTCGCCTCACCCAGCACGCGAACAGCGGCCTCCGCGACTGCACGCTGCATCGCGCGATCGTGTGGCATGCCGAAGGCGTGGCCGAACGGGAACGGCACGCCGACGATGCGGGCGAGCCGGAACTTCTCGGCCGTGTCCGGCATCATCGTCACGATCACGGTGGCGATCCCGGCCTCTTCGATCAGACGTGCCAACACGGGCACGTTGCGACAGCAATCCGGTCAGGCGGGTGCGAGCACCAGCGCATGCACGCCCGCATCCTTCAGCCGGCGGGCGACCTCGGGCCCGTAGTGCTCGCGCCACTCGGCGACCGTGCGCTCCTGGTAGCCCATGAACGAGTAGTGCTCGTCGGCGAGCTGCCCGATGCGACCCTTTGTCTGCAGCTCGCCGAACGCACGCAATGCGAGCGCGACGTTGAAGTCCTCGAAGAAGTCTCGCGTGTTGAGGTGCAGGTGCGCGGCGCCGATCTGCTCCTGCCGCACGTCACCGGGAATCACTCGGTAGGTCGGGTCCCCCCACAGCGGGTTCGCGATCTCACGCTCGGTGTCAAACGGTGGCTGCTCGTCCTTCAGGAAGAGCCCCGCGGATGTCATGAGCGCGATGGACGCCTGCTCAACCGGAACGCCGAGCGGCGCCCATACCGGCGTCTCGGCCTGCAGCGGCAGCGCTTCGTAACCCTCGCGGAACGAGCGCGGCAGATACCTGTAGCTGTCGACGGCCATCGCGATCTCCCTTCGCCGGCGGATGGGTGCGTCCGCCTCCGGAGCGTACGGCGGCGCCGCAGATCACGCCTGCCGCGGACCAGCAATGCACGCGGCTTCGCCCGCAGACAGGCAACTTTCCGCGTAGACGCGCCCGATCGTGCTTCGTAGAACGGAAGCGGCCCGATTTGGGTCGCGATCTACCGGCGCCGTGCTCGTTCGAGCGGATCCCGCTTCGCACGAGCGGCATCGGGACCGGCGCGGTCGACTGAGAGCCGAGCTCCAGAGGAGCACGGATCGCGCCGACGAACGGGGCGACCGGTGTCGAGAAGGAGGCATCCTGTGGCAAGTATCCGTGGCGCAGACCTCGAGCAGATGACGACGCTCAACCGTCGCTTTGCAGATGAGGCGACGTCGGTCGAGGCACTCCAGGCACGTGTCAACCAAGCGATCTCGTCTACGGCATGGACGGGACCGGCCGCGGAGCAGTTCCGCGAACGCTGGGCATCCGAGTTCGTGCCGGCGCTCGGCCGTCTGCGTGAGGCGCTGTCGCAGAACGCGACGGTGGTCGAACAGCGGCGCGGGGCGATCGAAGCGGCCACGGGCGTCTAGCCGGACCGTGGCGGATCCGCTCGCCCCGCTCCGCGAGACGGGCCAGCTACTCATGGCCGAAGCCGGGCGGCTGCGCACGCAACTCGAGCACGGGCGAACGATCGCGGCGCGTATCGAGTCCGCCTGGATCGGCCCCGCCGAGACGGCGTTCGTGTCGGAACTGCCCGGCCGCGAGCAGTCGCTGATCGCGGTGCTCGACGCCATCGAGCGCCTGGCGGCGGAGCTGACCGCGGAAGCCGACGTGGCCGTGACGTCCGACTGAGCAGATGCGCGATCGCGGCGCGACGGCGCAGGTGGGACTCGAATCGCCGGTGGTGGCAGGCAAAAGCCGTTGCCGGCGTGGCGGAACGGGGTGGCGACCGCCGCGCAAGGGTGCATCGCGCAGCCGACCGAACCGAACCCGCGCACGCCGATCCGGGCGTCGCGGGAGGCGAGCGCGCGGAGCTACCGTGCGAACGCCAGCGAGGCGACGCTATGACCGATTACCGGCGAATTGATGCCGACGCGCTGGTGACCCAGGCGCGTGCCCTGGACAACCTCGCCGGGGAACTCGAGCTCATCGCGCGGCGGCTGAGTGACACTCTGGCCATAGTCGGCCGCTCCGCGCCCACGACGCCGCTCACCGATGCTGCCGGCTGGCTGAACGCCTGGTCGAGCACCATGACCCGCAAGGCAGCGATCGCGGAGGAGGCGGTGACATTACCGGCGAGTCCGAGCCCGGTCTTCGGAGCAGCGCAGGAGCCGGGGCCGCGCGCCGTGCTGCGGACCGTGCGAGTACCGCGGTGGGTCGAGCGGCCGATGCTCACCCTGCAGGAAGTGACCCGCTCGGTGACGCGCGCGGTCGCGCAGACGGCCCTCGTGGAGGAAATGCGGACCGTCACCGAGCGGGTGCTCGAGCGGGTCCCGGTCTGGAGCCCGGTGACGCTGTACCGCGAGGTGCTGAAACCGTTCACGACCTGGCGTGCCGTCCAAGAGCGGCAATTCGTGCCGGAACAGGTCACCGTCTACGAAACCGAATACCGGCAGATCGCGCAGTACGTCAGCGTGGTCGTCCCGCTGTACCGCGTAATCACGCATGTCTTCTGGAACGGTTGGCAGTTCGTCACACAGGTGATTCCCATCGTCACCTACCAGACGGTGTCGCGGGTCGAGTACGTCACGATCCCGGTGCGCACCGCTCGCACCGTCACACGCTGGCTCGAGCGCTGGGTCACTCGTTACGAGCCGGTCACAGAGTGGCGCCCGGTACTCGAGTCGTACCAGGCGTCCGTGCGGTCGTGGGTCGACCATTGGGTCATACGCCCGGCGCAGCAGATCGTGACCGTGCCGCGAAGAGTGATCGCCAGCGTGACGCGCGTCGAAACGGCGCAGCAGTCGACCCTGAGCACGCGGGGCGAGTGGGTGTGGGACGAGCAGACGATCGTCGAGGCTGCGCCGGCCACGCCGGCGGATGCCCCGCCCGCCGCGCAGGCACCGACCGGAGCTGGGACCGATCCGCTACCGCCCCCCTCCTCCGCCTCCGCGGTGACCCGGCCACGGCCGACGGGTGACCAGTTCGCGGCATTGAACGGGATCGGTGCGACCGCGGATGAGGTCGACGCGTACCGGGTCGCGTCGGCGCAGGAGAGCGCGCAACGCCTCTGGGCGACGCCCGGCGAGCCCGCTGGCCGGGCGCTGACTCGATCCGTGACCGCGGTCGCGGGTGTCTACCGAAACGCGCAGCAAGGATCGCTCGGCTTCTTCACAGGCGATGACCCGGTCGACTCCGTCCAGCGTGCGGTTGAGGGTCTCAAGGGTGATGCGCGCTATTCGCCCGCGGACCTGGGGTTCGCCCGCCTCGCTTCGCCGCACTCCCGGCAGCAGGAGTTGCTCGCGGCCGCCGGCGAGCAACTCGTCGACCCGCTGACGCTGGGGACCGCCGGCGGAGGGCTGTCACTCCGTGTGTTCACAGGAGCCTCGATCCTGGCCGGTGCCGCGGCCAGCGAAGTCACGGCGGCACTCGGCGGCAATGCACGGCAACAGCAACTGGCGCATCTCGTCGGAGCGACGCTGACCGGGCTCGGCTCGGCGGCAGCAGTCGCCCGACAGGCCTCCGTGCGCGCTGCTCAGGCCTTCGAGGCGGCGAACGCGATACGCGTCGGCGAGGTCGTGGCCGAACTGAAGGCGGCGAGCGGCACGCGTCTCGCCGAGCTGTTCACGGAGCCGAGGGTGGCTGCACAGGCTCTGCGCTCGACGGAGCGGGGTTCGACAGAGGCCGCGGAGATCGCGGCGCTGCTCGGACGGGACGCCGCCCACATCCAGGGCTCGGCCAATCGGGTGGTGCTGGGGAAAGCGGCGGAGGATGGCGGCTACATCGCCGAGGCCCGTGCACGCGGGGGCGTCTGGTACGAATCGAGCCCAGGGGTCTACGAGACCGCCGGTACCGACGCGACATGGGCGACGAACGAAGCGTTCCTCCTGGACGGAATGCAGGCAGGCGTCGGGCGCATCGAATTCCATGGCATGGACGTGGCGACCGAGACAGCGAGGTTCGCCGGAGAGCCACTCCAGAACGTGCCCGCCCGAATCAAGGAAGTGCAGTTCCTGTCGGACCACGCCGAGGCGTTCGGCTACGTGAAGTCCGGGAACGGGTACCAACTTCCCGACACGCTGGCGGCGCCGATCGCCGACGAGGTCGGGGTCGCCGCAGCGATCGGCACCGCTGCCGAGTCTGCCCGGCAGGGCGATGACATCCGGGACGCAGCGAGTCAGTAGCCGGCGAGGGCGGACCAGCTCGGCGTGGCCGAGCCGAGGGCGACGCTCGCTCGCGCGTGCGAGCAGCGACATGCGGAGGAGGACCGCGGCTTCGGAGCGGATCCGGTGATTTCGTGGCGCCTGCGAGGGATTCGAACCCGCGACCTCCGCCTTGAGAGCCCGCGCCCGGAGCCATCCCTCGGTGTTCCAACAGGTACCGCCAGGTCCCGTCATGGACCTGACGCCGACCTTGTTGTGCCAAGTGCCGCGCCGTCGTCAGCCGTCCCAACGAGTTGATCACAGAACGATCCCAATTGCTCAGGCTCGTGATCCCTCCGGACTGACGCGCCGCCCGCAATCGCTGTTCCTACGTCGTTCGCGTCGCGCTACACGCGAGTGCTTCGACCCGCCAACATCATGTACGTCATGGCCGCGCCGCCGACGAGCGAACCACGGCAAGCGCGCGCTCGGGTCGCATTCCGCTTGCCGCGACACGGCTCGGAGACGATCCGCTCGCCCAGGTGCGCTGCCGAGTACGTCTCGCGAGGCGGCGCGCTTGTACACTGCCACGGGCATTTCGGCTCGTAACGCGCGTCACAACAGACCTGCTACGCCGAGCCCGCTCGAAGGGAGTGCCCCGTGGTCGCAGTCACCCGCAGCGCCGACGCCGTCTGGAAGGGCAACCTGCTCGAGGGCAGTGGCATGTTCAGCGTGCTCAGCGGCGCGATCGCCAACATGCCCATCACATGGGCGGCGCGCACCGCCGCCTCCGACAGCAAGACGAGCCCGGAGGAGCTGGTGGCGGCGGCGCACGCCTCCTGCTACGCGATGGCGCTCTCCAACGTGCTGGCGAACGCCGGGCACGTCGCGGATGAGCTCGCGGTCACAGCGGTCGTCACGTTCGACCCGCCGAAGGTGACGAAGAGCGCGCTGACGGTCCGCGGCAAGATCCCCGGTATCGATCAGGCGGCGTTCGCGGAGTTCGCGAAGCAGGGCGAGCAGGGTTGCCCGATCTCGAACGCGCTGCGCGGGAACGTCGAGATCACCGTCGAGGCGACGCTCGAGCGGTAGCGCGAATGCCGCGCCCGACCGTCCGCCATCGCGGCATAACACGGACGTGGCGCCGGACTGCTCGGTGGACAAGTGACGATCCCTCAGAACCGATCGGGGCAGCACTGGCCGCTCAGTTACCACCATCTCGCCACCCATCTCGGTGACACGGGGCGGCATGCGCGGTCACGAGTCGACCCGAGTGACGCCTAGATCGCGAACGTCGCGCCTAACGACGACACGCGGCGGCAGGCGGCGGGGACGCGACGGCACCCGGCGGCACGCGATGGACGGCAGATCCCGAATCGATCCCCATTGCGAAGGCCCCTGATCACCACACGGCGACTCACAGGCCCTGCGCAGATTCAAATGGTGGTGGCGCATGCGGGATTCGAACCCGCGATCTCCGCCTTGAGAGGGCGGCGTCCTGGGCCGCTAGACGAATGCGCCACGCGAGGAGCGGTCATCGTACCGGTACCGCCGAGTCGCGCTCAAGCACACCCGCGTCGCCCGCCCGCATCCGAGTGATCCGATAGCATGCCGCGGCCGAAGGGAGGCCGCGATGGATCTCGGCGTGATGATCGAAGGTCAGGAAGATCTGAACTGGGACCTCTGGCGGCGCATCATTCGCGCCACTGAGGATCTCGGCTTCGAGTCACTCTGGCGCTCCGATCACTTCTTCTCGCTCTCCGGTCCACACTCCCGCGACGCGCTCGAGACCTTCCTCTCCTTCGTGCTCGTCGCGGAGGAGAGCTCCCGCATTCGCTTCGGTCCGCTCGTCTCCTCGATGACATTCCGCCACCCGTCGCTGCTCGCTCGCATGGCCGCGCAGATCGATCAGCTCTCTGGCGGGCGCTTCGTGCTCGGCATGGGCGCCGGGTGGAACGTCCCCGAGCACGAAGCCTTCGGCCTACCGTTCCCTCCCGTGCGCGAACGCATGGACCGCCTCGAAGAGAGCGTCCAGGTCGTGCAGGGGCTGTGGCGCGACGGGCCCGCTACGTTCGCCGGCACGCACTACCAGCTGCGCGACGCGGAGTGCTTCCCGAAGCCCGTCCAGCAACCACTTCCCGTGCTGATTGGCGGCAGCGGGGAGAAACGCACGCTCCGCATCGCCGCGAAATACGCGGCCGAGTGGAACGGCGTTGGGCTCGACGTCGCCGGCTATCTGCACAAGCGCGCGATCCTCGAGCGCCACTGCGCCGCGGTCGGTCGCGACCCTGCGACGATCCGGCATTCGCAGATGGCGGCCTTCGTGATCGGCCGAGATGCCGCCGCCCAACGGGCACACCTGGGCCGGCTGGCCGAAAAGCTGCCCGCGTTCCGTGACCGTGATCCGGACGCGCTGCTGGGCTCGCTCCGCGAGCGCGGCTGGCTCGTCGGCACGCCGGACGAGATCGTCGAAGAGATCGGACGCCGTGCCGAGGCCGGGCTGTCGCGGATCATGCTCCAGCACCACGCGAACGATGACTTTGGCTCGCTGGAGCTGCTCGCCAGCGACGTCCTGCCGCAAGTCCGCCGCACCTAGCCGCGTGGTCGATCCCGGCGCGCCGTCGAGCACGGCGCCCGCGCCCCCCGCGCCCCGACTAGGCGCTGCCCGCCGCGGGGTAGTGCAGGCGCACGCGATCGCTCTCGCCGAACACGGGCGGGAACGCGAGCCCGGCACGCGCGTAGACGCCGGGGGTGATGCCGAGATCTTGCAGCCACAACTCGCCGGCATCGAGCGCGTTCAGGCCACGCTTCGGGAGCGCGAGCGTCAGCGTGCGCGTCGCCGTGACGGCGACACCCGGCGTCTCGCCCGTATCGGCATCCACGCCCGAAGGCACGTCGAGCGACAGCACCGGCGTGGTCGAAGCGTTCGCCGCGCGAATCAGCGCCATCTGACCCACGCGCGGCGCGCCGTCGAGGCTGTAGCCGATCACGGCGTCGATCACGAGATCGGACTGCGCGACGTCAAACGCCTCCCACGCGCGGATCACGCGCGCGGGTGACTCGCCGAGCGCGAGAAACTGCTGACCGAGCGCGCCGTCGGCTTCGGGTGGCGGGAGGATAGTGACCACGAGCACGCGCACCCCGCGGTTCGCCAGATGGCGCGCCGCGCACACGCCCCCCGCGCCATTGCCGCCGCTCCCGACGAGAACCGTCACCTCGGCGTCGCGCCAGCGGGCGCCGATCATCTCGATCGCAGAGAGCGCGAGCCCCATGCCGGCGTGCTCCACCATCTGCAGCACCGTCGGACCGGTCTGTGTCGCCGCCACGCGGTCGACCTCACGCATCTCAGCCACGGACAGTGCCGGTACCGGCACGCCCTCCTCCGTCGTGAAGATCCGGCGCACGCTCGCGGTCACCGCGAACGACCTCGCACAGCCACGACCGTGAACGGTGGGGCGACGCGGAACAACGCAGGCGCTGAGTGGACGATGTCGCGATCCCTCCCGTCGAATCGCGCCCGGTGAGCCAGCGGCGGCGGACGCAGCGGAGCGTCGCGCCATCGGCCGGCGGCGGGGAGCGCCCGGAGGATAGCGCGCGGCGGCGGCTCGTCGCG
>JAQBZW010000095.1 GCA_027622315.1 Chloroflexota bacterium
GGGCGACCGGTGCCAGTAGTTCATTCGCTCTGCCATCGTGTCCCTCCGGTTACACCGACGCGCACGCACGCACGCCGGAGATCCCATTCCTTATAACAGGTTCTCCGAGCCTATCTGCACTTGTGATGGCCGCTCCGAGTCGCGCTGCTCAGGACTCCAGCCAGTAGTGCGCATACACCTCGATACCGGAAGCGGCGCCCCGCGTTCGCCGCCGACCCCGTACCTCGGGCTGATACGCAGACCAGCTCATACCTGCGCCTCCCTGCGTCGGCACGTAGTACATGAGCTCGTCATGCACGAGCTGCAGCTCCTTGATCAACGCGGCACGCTCGTCGACGTTCATCTCCGTCGCCTGGTGATCGAGCAGATCCAGGATCGTGGGGTCGTTGACGCGTCCGTGATTCGCCGGGTTGTCGCTGAACATGCGGGTGACCTGACCGCCGACCTCCGGGAATGGCGTCTCGATGCCGAAGGCGACGCCATCGAACTCGCCGCGGAACGTCTGGGTGATGTAGACGGAGTTCGAGTCCTGGGTCTCGGTCTCCGGCGCCAACCCGGCCTCGGTCATCCAGCCGTGAATCGCCTCGGCCGCCAGCGCGAAGGTGGGGCCGTAGCGGTTGTCTGTCCACTGGTACTTGAACGGCTGGTCCCCACCCCCAACCGCCGAGAGCAGCTTGCCTGCCTCGGTCGGGTTGTGCTCGAAGAAGCGCGACGAGGGCCCTTGCTCGGCCGACTGGGGGTCGACCCACAAGCGCGGGCCGAACCCCGCGGGCACGATGTTGTTCCAGACGGTCGAGACGTCGAGTCCGGACTCGGCGAGCGAGCGCACGTTGTACATCAGGTCCGACATCAGATCGCGGTCGAGCGCCATCGACACCGCCTGGCGGAAGCGCTCGTCTCGCCAGGGGGCTTCGGGGCTGCGGTCGGGCGGCGAGAAGAAGATGAAGTAGAGGACGGCTGAGAGCGCACCCTCCCACTGGAACGCCGGGTAGCGGGCTTTGATGTCGATCACGTCATCGGCAGAGATGCCGAGGCCCTGGAGTTTGCCGGTCTCGAACTGCACCCGCTGGTTCGAGTACTCCGGGATGATGAGCTGATTGCCCGGTCGAGGTACGGGATCTCAGGATCGTAGAAGTCCGGGTTGCGCACGAATCGCAGTGCGGTCGAGACCTCGTACTCGTCCATGATCCACGGCCCGGTACCGATCGGCGTGGTCAGCAGGTCGAGCCCGGCGTCCGCCTCACGTGGCTGAATCCACAGCAGGCTGTCACTCGCGAGCATCTCGAGGAACGTCGGCGACGATCCCTTGAGCTCGAAGCGGAGCGTGTAGTCGTCCACCGCGGTCACGCCTGAGACGTGGCTCACCTGGCTGGCGTTGAGACCTTCAGGGGCGGTCAGCCGCCCCCATGAGAACAGCACGTCTTCCGTGGTGAGCTCGCGGCCGCTCACGGGGGGAAGGTTCTGAAACTTGGTGCCCGGCTTGAGCTTGACGACCCAGTTCTGCCCGTCGTCGGTTTCGGCGCTCTCTGCGAGATCGGGCACCGTGCCCTGGCTGTAGGGGTTCGCATCCGGATGCGAATCGATCTTGAACAGTCGGGAGTAAACGAACGAGGCGAAGCGTCGGGCGTTGACGTTCGCGATCTTATACGGGTCGATCGCCTCCGGGTCGACGGTGACGGCGAAGTTGAACTCGCCTCCGCGCACGGGCCCGCCCGCCGCCGCGGTGGCGGCGGCAGTTGCTGCCGCCGCCACCGCGGTGGTCGCCGTCGTCACCGGTTGGGGATCGTCCTCGCCTCCCCAGCCGACGAGCGCAGCGCCCGCGAGCCCCACGCCGCCCAACCCCGCAGCACGAAGCAGCGCGCGGCGGCCTACTCGTGATCGCACTCGTTGGGCATGCTCGTTCACAGCGTCCGCCAGTTACACTCACGCGCGCGTGCACGTCAGGCATGCTGAATGTTATGACCGGCGGCTGCGCTGTCCATGCGCGATCGTGATGACCGGCTGGGAGGGGTTCATGCCGTCAGCGCTGGACGGAATCCGCGTGCTCGACTTCGGCCGCATTCAGCAGGGGCCGTTCGCCGGCGTGTTGTTGTCCGACATGGGTGCGGACGTGATCAAGATCGAGGAACCCGGGGGCGAAGCGCGCATGGGTTCAGACGAACGCGGCTTCTCCGGCATGTACGAGGCGAATAACCGCGGCAAGCGCAGCATCACCGTGAACCTGCGGGACGATGCCGGTCGCGACGTGATCCGCCGCCTGATCCCATCCACTGACGTCGTGCTGGAGAACTTTCGGCCCGGGCGCATGGAGCAGTGGGGCATCGGCTACGAAGACCTGAAGCCGATCCGTGAGGACCTGATCTTCGCCTCCGCGTCCGGCTGGGGGCGCAAAGGTCCGTGGGGCACGCGCGGCGGCTACGACCATGTCGCGCAGGCGTTCTCAGGCGTCATGAGCGAGCAGGGCGGCGGACCCGGGCACACGCCGCAGGCGCTGATCGGCGGCTTCGCGGACAGCATCGGCGCGATGATGCTCGCCTACGGGATCGTGACGGCGCTCGTCGCGCGAGAGCGCACCGGCGTGGGGCAGCACGTGGACTGCTCGCTGATCGGAGCGATGCTCTCGCTGCAGCAGCGTCCGCTCACGATCTTCTTCGGCACCGGCGTGCAGGTCGGCTTCGAGCACCGCCGCAGCGCGACCTACACGCACTACGAGTGCCGAGACGGCAAATACGTCGCGATCGCCGCGAACACACAGGCGATGTGGGAGCGCTTCTGCGACGCGATCGGGAAGCCCGAGTGGAAGGCCGACGGTCGCTTCGCCGGGCCGTTCGACCGCGCGCGTGACAAGGATGCGCTGGTGGCCGAGCTCGAGGAGCTGTTTCTCGCTCGCGATCGCGACGAGTGGACGGAGCTGCTCGCAGCGCACGACGTGCCGTATGGCCCCGTGCTCGATTACGCGGAACTCTCGGAGCACCCGCAGTTTCTCGAGAACGGGTATGTCCAGGACATCGACCACCCGGTGTTTGGCCGCATGAAGACGGTCGGGCCGCCGATTCAGATGAGTGCGACGCCGCCGCGCATCCAGGGCGCGCCGCCGCAGGTCGGCCAGCACACCGAAGAGATCATGCTCGACCTCGGCTTCAGCTGGCCCGAGATCCTGGCGCTTCGTGACCGCGGCGCCGTCTAGCGCGCGCGCGGGCGTGCGCGACTCCATGACAGCACAGGCACCCGCGATCGCGCCCGCACGCCGCACGAACGCGCGTGTTCGCCGCGGCAGGCAGTGAGGACGTCCGACATGCTTCGAAACCAGGTGGCGATCGCGGGCGTCGGCGAGACCGATTACTCGCGCGACTCCGGTCGCAGCGAGCTGACACTCGCGCTGCAGGCGATCCAGGCGGCGCTCGCGGACGCGGGGATCTCCGCCGACGAGGTCGACGGGCTCGTGCGCTGGACCGTGGATACGAGCGCCGAGGCTGAGGTCGCCGCGAACCTCGGGCTGACCAGTCTGTCGTGGTTCGGCGAGATCAGCCAGGCGGGGAACGTCGGCGCCGCGCTTGTCACGTCCGCGGCGGCGGCGATTCACGCGGGCCTCGCCAACGTGGTCGTCGTCTATCGAGGCGTAAACGGTCGCTCCGGGCGGCGCTACGGGCGCGGCGAGGTCACCGGTCGCGCCGGCCAGGGGAGCGCCGCCTTCTCCGAGCCATTCGGGGTACTCACGCCCCAGCACGGGCTCGCCATGCACACCCGGCGGCGTATGCACGAGACCAGCACCACCGAGCGCCAGATCGGGATGGTCGCAGTCACGGAGCGCGGGCACGCCAACCGCAACCCCCGCGCGACGTTCTACGACCGCCCGCTCACGATCGAGGACTACATGGAGTCGCGCTACGTGGTGGAGCCGTTCCGGCTCTTCGCGTGCTGCCTGGAGACGGACGGCGGCGGCGCGCTGGTGCTCACGTCGACCGAGCGGGCGAAGGCGTCGGGCCGGCCGGTGGCGATGATTCGGGCGGCGGCGATGTGCGGCTACGCGGCCGACCGTTCGTACATCGACACCTCCGCGGTGACGCTCGCGCCGCGGCTGTGGGAGCAGGCCGGCCTCGCCCCCAGCGACATCGACGTCGTGCAGATCTACGACCACTTCGCGCCGTTCGTGATCTTCGCACTCGAGGACTACGGGTTCGTCGAACGCGGCGAAGGCGGACCGTTTGTCGAGTCTGGTGGGGCGATGTGGGACGGCGGTGCGTTGCCGGTGAACACCTCGGGCGGGCACCTCTCCGAGGCGTATCTCCAGGGCATGAACCAGCTGATCGAGTCCGTCCGCCAGGCGCGAGGCGAGTCGACGGCACAGGTCGACAACGCGCAGTTCTCGTTCGTCGACACCGGTGTGGGCACCGGCGCCGTGATCCTGGAGCGTGGATGATGGCCGAACTCCCGCTGCCAGTGCCTTCGCCCGACAACCAGGAGTTCTGGGATGCGCTGACCGAGGGCGAGCTGCGCATCCAGCGCTGCGCGGCGTGCGGCACGCTGCGTCACCCACCGCGCCCGATGTGCGCACACTGCCGTTCATTCGATGTGGAGTGGGTGCGCATGAGCGGACGCGGGACGGTCTTCAGCTACATCGTCACGCACCAGCCGATCCACCCCGCGCTCGTCGACCGAGTGCCCTTCGCCACGGTGATTGTCGAACTCGAAGAGGGGCCACGGCTGACGACGAACCTCGTGGACGTGTCGCCCGCCGAGATCACGATCGGGATGCCCGTCGAGGTCGTCTTCCAGCGCGCGAGCGACGAGATCACACTGCCGCTGTTCCGGCGCGCCTCGGGCGCGCGAGTGGGCTAGCGCATCCCGCGGCACCGGCGCGGCACCGGCGCGGCACCGGCGCGGCAGGGGAGCCGGCGAGCGACTCCCACCGGGCGCGTGTACCATCTGCCGGCCTGAGGCGTCCCGTGGGGCGCGAACACTGACGTGATGTGAGGAGCGACCGAATCGTGGGAGAGATCAGCGGGGCGGAAATTATCGCCCGTTCCTTGAAGACGCAGGGCCTGGCGACGATGTACGGCGTCGTGGGCATCCCGGTGAGCGGAATCGCCACCGCGGCCCAGCGTGAAGGCATTCACTACTACGGCATGCGGCACGAGATGCCCGCCACCTATGCGGCGCAGGCCACTGGCTACATGACCGGCCGCCCGGGCGTCGCGATTGTCGTGTCCGGCCCGGGCGTGCTGAACGCCGCCGGCGCGTACTCGAACGCGTGGTCGAACCGCTGGCCGCTGCTGCTGCTCGGCGGCGCGTCCGACTCGACAAAGATGGGCATGGGCGACTTCCAGGAAGCCGAGCAGGTCGCAGCGCTCGCGCCGTACTCGAAGTGGGCGATCCGCGTCGAGAGCATGGAGCGTCTGCCGCAGTACATCGCGGAGGCGTATCGCAAGGCGCTCTCGCCACCGGCCGGACCCGTCTACCTCGACCTCCCCGGCAATCTGATCATGGGCAGCACAGACGAAGACAAGGTCGAGTGGGCGCCACACGTCCCGGACCCGCGGCGCGTCCCCTCCGACACGGAGTCGATCGAGCAGGCGCTCGAGGTGCTCAAGTCTGCCGACCAGCCGCTGATCGTCATCGGCAAGGGCATGGCCTATGGGCGGGCCGAGGATGAGATCAAGCGCTTCGTCGAGGCCACGGGCATCCCCTACCTGGCGATGCCGATGGCGAAGGGCGTGCTCCCGGACGACCACGACCAGTCGGTGGCCGCCGCGCGCTCGTTCGTACTCCAGAACTCGGACGTGATCTTCCTCGCCGGCGCGCGCCTGAACTGGCAGCTCCACTTTGGCCTGCCGCCGCGCTTCCGGCCGGACGTGAAGATCATCCAGCTCGACAACAACCCGGAGGAGATCGGCGTCAACGTGCCGGCCGCGGCCGCGCTGATCGGCGACGGCAAGGTCACGCTCGGTCAGCTGCTGGACAAGCTCGACGAGCAGCCCTGGCAGTTCCCGCAGGACTCCGAGTGGCTGCAGACCGTGAAGGCCAACGCGCGCGAGAACGAAGAGCTCGTCAACGGCATGCGCGGGAACGACGGCGACCCGATCGGCTACTACACCACGCTCATGGAGGTGAAGGACGCCGCCCCGCGTGACGTGGTCTACGTCACGGAGGGCGAGGGCACGATGGCGATCGCGCGTACCGTGCTCGACACCTATCACCCGCGCCACCGCCTCGACGCCGGTTCATTCGGCTCGATGGGGCTCGGCCACGGCTTCGCGATCGCGGCCGCCGTGGAGAACCCCGGCAAGCGCGTGATCTGCGTGCAGGGCGACTCGGCGTTCGGCTTCGGCGGCATGGAGGTCGAGGTGGCGACCCGCTACAAGCTGCCGATCACCTGGGTGGTCGTGAACAACAACGGCATCGGCGGATCGCCGGCCGATCGTTTCGTCGGGGAGCACCTCCCGCCGAACGCGCTCACGCCCGGCCTGCGCTACGAGAAGGTGATGGAGGGCATGGGCGGCAAGGGCTACTACGCCACCTCTGCCGAGGAGATCCGGGCGGCGCTCAAGGACGCGCTGGCGCTGGATGGCCCGTCCCTGATTCACGTGCCGATCGACGCAGCCTCGAAGCGCAAGCCGCAGAAGTTCGGCTGGCTCGCGGCCCGCGGCTAAGAGTTCGACTCGAAACGAACGGAGGGGCGAACGTCGCACGGCGTTCGCCCCTCTCGCGTTCACGGAGCCGGCCGACGTCCCGTGGGGCGGCATACCCGGCGGCGCGCCCCATCAAATCGCTGATAGCATGCACTCGTACTGCTGACGGAGCGGAAGGACGCGGACGATGGACCTCAAGGACAGCACTGACCAGGCGGCATTCCGCGACGAAGTGCGCGCATTTATCCGCGAGCACGGCGCGAAGGCGAAGATGCCCGCTCGTGAGGACTTCGAGAGCGGCTGGTCGCGCGAGGCGCGCGATCGCCAGAAGGGCTGGCGCGAGGCCATCGTCGACAAGGGCTGGGTGGCACCGGCTTGGCCGAAGGAGTACGGCGGCGCCGGTATGAGCGCCGTGGAGCAGTTCATCCTCAACGAGGAATTCGCCGAGAACGGTCTAAACAACGTCGGCGGCTTCGGCGTGATGATGATCGGGCCCACGCTCATGGTGCACGGCAGCGAGGAGCAGAAGCAGGAGCACCTGCCGAAGATCCTGCGCGGCGAAGTGGTGTGGTGCCAGGGCTGGTCGGAGCCGGGCGCCGGGTCAGACCTGGCCTCGCTGCAGACACGCGCCACGCGCGACGGCGACGAGTATGTGCTGAACGGCCAGAAGATCTGGACGTCGGGCGCGCAGCATGCGGACTGGATGTACATGCTCGCGCGCACGGATCCCGACGCGCCGAAGCATCGCGGCATCTCGCTGCTCATGTTCCCCATGACCTCGCCCGGGGTCTCGGTGCGGCCGCTGATCAACATGGCCGATAACGCCGGCTTCAACGAGGTCTTCTTCGAAGACGTGCACGTCCCGGTGAAGAACCGGGTCGGCGAGGAAAACCGTGGCTGGTATGTGGGCATGACGCTCACCGACTTCGAGCGCTCCGGCATCGGCAGCGCGGTCGGCACGCAGCGCCAGCTCGAACGCATCCTCCGGCACGCGAAGGAGCGCCCGTCAGAGCAGACGGTGCTCGACAAGAACAAGTCGTGGCGGCTGCAGATGGCCGATCGCTGGGTCGAGGCCGACATCGCGCGCCTGTTCTCGTACCGGAACATCACGATCCAGGCGCGGAGCATGGTTCCAAACCACGAGGCCTCGATGTCGAAGCTGTTCACCTCCGAGCTCGGGCAGCGCATCGCGGCCACAAACCTGAAGCTGTACGGGCTGCACGGGACGATCTGGGATCGTGCGCGGGAAGAGGCCGAGCACGGCATGGCCGCGGGCGGATACCTGGGAGCCGTCTCCTCATCGATCGCCGGCGGCACCTCTGAGATTCAGCGGAACATCATCGCGACGCGGGGGCTCGGGCTGCCGCGCGGGTAGTCCGCGCGCCCGGGCTCGGCTGAGCGCAGCAACGGCCGCTCCCCGCAAGAGGGGCGGCCGTTTCGTTCTCGCCCCGGGGCCTCGCGGGGCGCCACGGTCGCTGTTCGCCCGAGGCCAGGACATCGTCGGTGTGACCGCGCCCGACGGTGCCTGCCGCCACGACCGACCGTGACACGCGATCGAGCATCGCGGCGAATGAAGTCCGGTTTAAGGCTGTCTGCGCCCGTGTCCGTCCGCCATGCGCGTATCTGCTCCGAGCGGCTCGCATCAGATGAAAAAGCGTCCAAATCTCGCCGCCGCTGCAGTGGTGGCATTGCTCGCGGTGTTCGTCATGACCGTGACGGATGCCGGTGAGCCCGGCGGCGGCGATCGCCTGCGCATGGTCTTCCCCGACGGGCAGAGCCCCGGCGTCTCGGGCCTGCTCTCGGGTGGGAACCACCAGGCGCACAGCGACTGAGCCGCGGGCGTCTTGCCTTCGACGCACAGGGGGCCGGCCCGAGTGGCCGGCCCCCTGTGCGTCGGTAGCGCTCGAACGGGATCGACGGGTCGCGTGAGCGGCGGCGTCACGCGCCCGTCGGCGCCGCCTCGCGGCGAGCGCCGGAGCGCCACGCGACGGCAAGCCACACGAGGAGCGGCAGCCCGAACTGCGCGGCGAGCGGCGCGAGTCGCGGGATCACTTGCCCAGACATGCCCCAGTCGTAGCGGTACTGCTCGATCAGGTCCGGGAACGAGTTCGCGAGCGTGATCGCAATCAGGAGGGCGGCCGTGCCCCCACTCGGTCGCAGCGCCAGCAGTGTCACCGGCCACAGCATGTACCACGGCCGGAACCACGCAGAGGCGATCACGAGGTAGAGGAACGTGAGCAGGAAACCGGCGACCAGCAGGTCGTCGAAGCCGCGGCGCGCGCGCCAGGTGACGGGGATCGCGATCACCAGGAACAGCGCGCGTGTGCCGTCGCGCGCGATCGTCGTGGCGAGGTCTTCGCCGGCGCCGCTCTCGAGCAGGAGCTGGCGCACGAGCTCGGCTGTGGACGTGATCATCTTCGCGCCCTCGGCGCGCACCGTGTCGAACGTCGCAGCGCCGGCCCAGAACGGTGCGTAGCAGATTGCGGTCGTGGCGATCGCGAGCGCGATGCCCGGTGCGAGCGCGCGTAGGCGCGCGCCGGGCGCGCCTTCCAGCTGACACCAGGCGTAAAGCAAAGCGGCGGCACGATCAGGGCCGTCGTGTACTTGATCAGCACGGAGATGGCGATCAGCGGGAAGGCGAGCGCCCAGTCGCGACGCTCCGCGCGTTCGAGCGCCAGCAGCGCGAAGAACATCATCGCGAGGTCGTTGTGGCCGTCACCAATCGTGCGCACCACGACGAACGGGTTCCACGCGAAGAGCACGAACGCGAAGAGCGCCCAGCGCGGCCGTGTGCGCCGCACGATGCGGTAGATCAGCCAGCCGCAGCCGAGGTAGCTGGCGGCGGCGAGCGCCTTGAATGCGACCAGTGTGGCGAGCAGGTGATCGCCGAACGCCATGAGCGGCGCGAGCGGCACCGTAAGCAGCGACCACGCGGGTCCGTACGGCGAGGCCTGGTCGGCCCACGAGATGCCGATCGGGTAGTCGGTGCGGGACGGGGGGACGCGCAGTGGATTCTCGCCAAACACCCACAGCGTGCGCGCGTCGGCGTGGTAGTGGAACAGGTCGACCGCCGTCGGCGGGTACATGAGCAGCAGCGCGACCGCGAACACCAGCGGGAAGCCGAAGAGCAGGACACGCGGCAGGCGACGCGAATGACGCCACACGAGCGCGACCGCGACCCCGTACAGCGCGAACGCCGCGCACACGAACGCCACGAGTGCGACGGCCGGGAAGCGGCGGCCGGGGCCGAGCATCTTGATCCAGTCGAGGCTGATGCCGGCGGACGGGAAGTAGTCCGGGAGCAGCAGCCGCGCGGTCGCGATCGCGTAGAGCAGGGCCAGTGCTGCGCCGGTTGCGGCCAGCACCAACGCGGGCGCGTCGCGCCGCGGCGAGGGGGAGCGTCCCGGGGCTACGGCCATCGACGCGCGCTCCTCGCCGGCGGATGGTCGGGCGCCTCGCGCTGGTCAGCGGCGCGCCCGGGGTGGCAGCCTGAGAATCGTACGGGCCGGTCGGGTGTACGTGCGCGTGGATGCCGCACGCGCACGTACGCCCGCTATCCTCTCGGCCCCAGCAGCCGTCCCAGCGCGCGAGCGCTCGAGTGGACACCGTGGAGCGACCGTGACCGCACGCCTGCGCTTCTGGATACCGGCGGCCGCGCTCGGGCTTGCCACGATCGGTGCCTACGGGACGGCGTATTACGCGATCGGCGTGCTCATTCCCGTGATGAGCACGGAGACCGGGTGGAGCACGGGCGCGCTCTCGGGCGGCTTCTCGATCGGCGTGCTCGGACAGGGCGCCGTCGCGTTGATCGCGGGACGCACGTTCGACCGGCACGGCTCGCGACCGGTGCTCGCCCCGGCGCTGATCGTCGGGGCGGCGTTGCTGATGGCGGCGTCGTTCGCGCAGACGCCCTGGCAGTTCGTCGCGGCCTGGGGGGTCGGCGGCGCCGCCGTCGGCGGCGGGCTCTACTACAACGTGACCATGCCGGTGACGG
>JAQBZW010000096.1 GCA_027622315.1 Chloroflexota bacterium
GGCCGCGGCCGCCAGCGCGGCGTCCGTCGCGACCGGGCTGCCGTTCTGTTCTTGTTTCTCGGTGGCGGGGGGTGCTGCGTGATCGACCATCGGAAGCCTCCTTCGGCCCAACAACCGTACCACGCGTTTGCGTCGGGCTCGTTTCGTTTTGAGCCACGGTTCAGGTTGGGCGAGCTCGTGATGAGGTCGGTTCCCCGCCAGTCGCGAGGGAGACCGTAGGCTCTTCGTTCGACGCGGACATGAGAGGTGGCGCGGTGCTCACGAGCGGACTTGGTTACCCGGCCGTGATCGTCAGAAATGTGGAGGAGTCGCTGGAGTTCTACCAGCGGCTCGGCCTCCGGCTGCTCTTCGTGGAGCCCAACCGAGACGATGCGGAATCCGTCCAGGCACTGCTGTCCGCAGGGAACGACACGTTCCTGCTGCTGATCGGGCCGGTCGATCCCGCGATCAAGCTCGCAGAGGCGACGCTCGGGGTCGGTTCGATGCAGTACCTCACGTTCCGCGTCAGCGCCGAGCAGATGGACGGGATGTTCCACGAGCTGTCCAGCGCCGGTCTCCACGGTTCCGAGCAGATCCTGCGTGGGTACGAGCGGCTCGTATTCACGGAGGATCCGAACGGCACGCTGATCCTGCTGACGGCGTGGGTGACCGATCCGCCGGCGGGACTCGATCGTGCCCGTGTGCTGGCGCGCGCCGCGAAGTTCCGGGAGGACGAAGGCGCCCGCTTCGTCGAGGACGCACACGTGCGGCGCGCGATCGCGGAGCTGCAGGCGACGAGCTGACGGTCCGCGGCGCGGTGGGCCAGCAGGAGCGGCCGGATGGCTGACGCCCGGCTCGAGGTCGTGCGGGGCGACATCACCACACTCGCCGTCGACGCGATCGTGAACGCTGCGAACGGCTCCTTGCTCGGGGGCGGAGGTGTCGACGGCGCGATTCATCGCGCCGCCGGGCCGGCACTGCTCGCCGAATGTCGAACGCTCGACGGCTGTCCCACCGGGGAGGCGCGCGTGACGCGCGGCTACCGGCTGCCGGCCCGCTGGGTGATCCACGCGGTGGGGCCGGTGTGGTCCGGCGGTCGCGCGGGCGAGGACGAGCTGCTCGCGTCGTGCTACCGCGCGGCGCTCGCGGCGGCGGTCGAGATAGGCGCGCGCGGGGTGGCGTTCCCAGCGATCAGCACGGGCATCTTCGGCTTCCCAGTCACACGCGCCGCGGCGATCGCCGTGCGCGTGGTCAATGCGTTCGTGGCGTCATCGGATGCGCTCGACCGCGTGCTCTTCGTCTGCTTCGACGACGCGACCGAGGCTGCATATCGGGCGACGCTGGTCTGATACAGGGAGACGCTGCCGTGAGCGCCACGCGGACGCATCAGAGGAGGGGAGCGGGGGTCGCTCCCCTTCGTGCTCTCGACAACGAACTGGCGCGTTGAGGGGCCGGACGTGCGGCACGCGCCCCGCCGCGCCTCGTGGAGAGGTCAGAGGAAAGGACCCGGGAGGGTCCTTTCCAGTACTGATGGGTGCCGGCTCACACCCGTCGGTTGATTTCGCCGCCTCGGCTCAATGACCGCTAGCGACGGTGCCCCTTGATGGTGTTGCCGTGGTCCTTGTCGCCGTGGTCCTTGTTGCCGTGGTCCTTGTCGCCGTGGTCCTTGTCGCCGCGGTCGTGGTCGTCGTCGTCCTTGTCGCCGTGGTCGTCGTCACCGGGCACGGCGATGGTGGCGCAGCCGGTGAGGTCGGTGTTGGTGAGCGTCACGGCGGCCCTCGCCAGCGCGCTGCTGACGAACGTCGAGTTCGTGGCCGTCCCAGTGCTGGTGATCGCCGCGGCGGCGAGAATGGTCCCGCTAGAGTTGGCGGCGCCTGCAGTGTTCCCCGTGAGCGTCGCGTATGCGGCGACCCACCACGAGACGTTGCAGGCCCACGCCCCGTTGGCCATGACGACGGAGAGGTTCGTGGCCTCGAGGTAGCCGGTGCCGAGCGTGCCGACTTTGAAGATCCAGATTCCGTCCGCCGGTCCGTCCAGCGTCAAGGTCGTGTCAGTCAACGCGACGAAGCTGTCGAAGCAATAGACACCGGGCACGAGCGTGGCGCCCGCGAGCGGGATGTTCGTGTTGAGCGGGTCACAGGTGGCGGCGCCGAGTGCGGCGTACTTCGCCTCGAAGTCCACCGACACGGCCGCTGAGATCGGGGTGGTGACCGTTCCGCTCACCGAGCACGTGGTCTGCGTGACCGCTGCGAGCGCGCCCAGGTTCCCCGTGATCGTGGAGTCTGTGCATGTCACGGCGGCGCCTGAGCTGAGCACCGCAAAGTCGAGCGCCAGAATTGAGGGGGGTTCCAGACGAGGAGCCGGAGGAGCCGGAGCCGTCGGCGAGCGCCGGTGACGCGCCGATGGGCCAATGCGGAAATTGCCACCAAAATGGCGGCCAGATACCTGGATAGGGAACTCACGTACATCTCTTTTCGAGGGTTCTGTGGGAGGCACAATCCCCGGCACCGGGATTCTTCCACCGCCTCTGTATGCAGCGATGAGGCACGGCGGCAGTACGGCGTGATGCGGCACAGTGGGGCCTCTGGCACTCGCGCGGCGGCATCTGATCACCGCCGGCCGCGCACTCCGGTGGTGCGCACAACGCAACGGGGCCGCGCACGCGCGGCCCCGTGAGGGTGAACGAAGGTCGTGCGCGACCGTTAGCCGCGCGGCAGCCCCAGCCCGCGCTGCGCGATGATGTTGCGCTGCACCTCAGACGTGCCCGCCGCAATCGTGCTGCTCACGGACTCCATGTACTGGCGCGCGAAGGCGCCACCGAGCTTCGCGTGCGGCGAGCCGGGGACCACCTGGCCGTCGAGTCCGAGCAGGTGCATGCCGGTGCTGGCGATGCGCTGCGAGAGCTCCGAGCCGTACAGCTTCGACACGCTCGCTTCGTGGTTCGGGATGGTGCCCTGCGACTGGAGGTACGGGATCCGGTAGGCGATGTTGAAGCCGACCTGCAGCTCGATCCAGCGATCCGCCAGCTCGTAGCGGGCCGCGGGGCTGCGCTGCACCAGCGTGGGATCGACCCGCGCGGCGGCGACGAGCCGCTCGATGTTGCGACGCCCGCTTGCGTACGAGCCGACGCCCGAGCGCTCGAAATCGAGCGCCGTGGCCACCTGGTACCAGCCGCGGTTTTCGACACCGACGAGGTTTTCGGCGGAGATGCGCACGTCCTCGAAGTAGACCTCGTTGAAGTTGTGCTCGCCGGCGAGGTTCACCAGCGGCCGCACGGTCACACCCGGCGCGTCCATGGGCACGACGAACGTGGAGATGCCGCGGTGCTTCGGCGCGTCGGGGTCGGTGCGTGCGGCGAGCCAGCCCATGTTTGCGAGGTGGCCGCCGGAGGTCCAGATCTTCTGGCCGTTGATCACGTACTCGTCGCCGTCGCGGACCGCGCGGGTCTGCAGCGAGGCGAGATCGGAACCGGCGCCCGGCTCGGAGTAGAGGGTGCACCACACGTCGTCGCCGCCGGTGATGCGTGGTAGATAGCGTTGCTTCTGTTCGTCGGTGCCGTACAGCATGATCGCCGGGCCGACCCATGCCACGCCCATGCCGCCGCCGCCGGGCATCGCCGTGTACGCGGTCTCCTCGTTGTAGATCAGCTGTTGCATGTGCGTCGCATCGAGGCCGCCGTATTCCTTCGGCCAAGCCATCGCGAGCCACTCGCGCTGCGCGAGCTGTTTCGTCACGCGCTTCGCCAGCTCCTCGCGCTCTTCCTCGTCGACCTCGCCCACGAAGGCGCGGTCCGCCCAGTCGGCCGGGAGTTGGCCGGCGAGGAACTGCTGAACCTCGGCGCGGAACTGCTCTTCGGCGTCGGTGAATTGGAAGTCCATGGGGCACTCCTCGGGCGGAACGTGCAGCGGCAACGGTCGGGCCTGTGCGAGATCGAGGCGGTGTGCTGACGACCGTCGGGGTGCCGCGTCCTCGTCGGCGTCTAGATCAGACGGATGGTACCATCCGCGCCCGTGAGCCCTGCAGCGTGGGAATCGCCGGTGTACCGAGAGCTCGCCATCTTCAGCGGGAACGCTCACCGTGCCCTCGCCGAGGCCGTCTGCAAGCACCTCGAGATGCCCCTCGGCCAGTGCGAGGTGTTGGAATTCTCGAACGAAGAGGTCTTCGTTCGCTTCCTCGACAATATCCGCGAGCGTGACGTCTTTCTGATCCAGCCGGTCGTTTCGCCTGTGAACACGCGGCTCATGGAGCTGTTCGTGATGATCGACGCCGCGAAGCGGGCGTCCGCCGGCCGCATCACGGCGGTGATCCCGTACTACGCCTACGGACGCTCCGATAAGAAGGACCAGCCGCGCGTGCCGATCACCGCTCGCCTGGTCGCGAACTTCATTGAGACCGCCGGCGCGGACCGCGTGCTCACGCTCGATCTGCACGCCGGCCAGATCCAGGGCTTCTTCAACATTCCCGTGGACGAGCTGACCGCGCTGCCGCTGATCGCCGACTACTTCCGCACCGCCGCGTACACGTCGCCCGTGGTGGTCGCGCCCGACGTGGGCGACGCAAAGCGCGCGCGCAACATCGCCCAGCGGTTGGGCGCCGGCCTCGCGATCATCGACAAGCGGCGCAGTGGCAACGACGAGCGTGCGCAGGCGATGGCGCTGATCGGCGACGTCAGGGGTCGCGAGTGCCTGATCGTCGACGACGAGATCCTGACCGGCGGCACGATGATGTCCGCGGTGCGACTGCTCAACGAGCAGGGCGCGACGTCTGTCGCGGTGGCATGCGTGCACCCGCTGATGGCCGCGCGCGCGTTCGAGGTGATGGACTCGCCGGAGATCTCTGAGCTCGTCTTCACAGACACGGTGCCGCTCGTGCATGGAGAGTTCCGCCGGGTGCCGACGACAGTGCTATCCGTCGCGCCTCTGATCGGGGACGCGATCCAGCGCATCCACACCGGGGGTTCGGTCGGCGGGCTCTTCCGCTAGACCCCACCTCGGAGCCTCAGCCACAGCGCATGTTCGGCAGTCTCCCCGAGGCGACGCCCCCGAAGGCGTCGCTTAGAATGGAGGAACGTCCTTCACCCTGCCTGGAACGGATTTCTTATGGTCGGCCTTTTTCGGAAGCTTCTCGGCGGCGACTCCAACGAGCGCGTGCTGACAGACATGCGTCCGCTCGTGGGCGCGGTGAACGCGTTCGCTGCCGCGTGCGCCGACCTGAGCGATGACGAACTGCGCGCAAAGACCGATGAGTTTCGGGCGCGGTTCGCGGCCGGCGAAACGCGGGAGGACGTGCAGGCCGAGGCGATGGCGGTCGCGTGCGAGGGCATCGCGCGGGCCACCGGCGAGCGCGCCTACGACGTTCAGCTGCTCGGCGCGATCACCCTCAACCGCGGCGCGATCGCGGAGATGCGCACCGGCGAAGGCAAGACCCTGGTGGCAGCGATCGCCCTGTACCTGAACGCGCTCGAGGGCGAGGGCGCACATCTGATCACCGTGAACGACTACCTCGCCCGGCGTGACGCGCAGTGGTACGGGTTGGCGCTGAGCAAGCTCGGAGTGACCGTCGGCGTGCTCCAGCACGACACGGCCTACCTCGTGACCGAGGAGACCTTGAACGACCGGCCGACGTACGAGCACCTCGTGGAGGTGCAGCGCCGGGAGGCCTACCAGGCCGACATCACGTACGGCACGAACAACGAGTACGGCTTTGACTACCTGCGCGACAACATGGCGACGAGCGAGGAGAACCGAGTCCAGCGCGGCCGGCACTTCGCGATCGTCGACGAGGCGGACAGCGTGCTCATCGACGAGGCGCGCACGCCACTGATCATCTCCGGCCCGGCGCCGGACGACGTGAGCATCTACCCCCGGTTCGCGCGCCTCGTCCCGTCCCTCAACCCCGGCCAGCACTACACCGTCGACCTGAAGACCCGCACGGTTTCGCTGACCGAGGACGGTGTCGAGGCGCTGGAGCGCGGGCTCGGCGTGCAGAACATCTATTCGCCCGAGAACTTCCGGCTCACCCGCTACATGGAATCGGCACTGCGGGCGAACATCGTCTACCAGCGCGACCGCGACTACGTCGTCAAGGACGGCAAGGTCGTGATCGTGGACGATTTCACCGGCCGGCTGATGGAGGGCCGCCGCTGGTCGGATGGACTGCACCAGGCCGTGGAGGCGAAGGAAGGCGTCCGCGTCGAGCAGGAGTCGGTGACGTACGCCACGATCACGCTCCAGAACTTCTTCCGCCTCTACGAGACCCTCTCCGGCATGACCGGTACGGCCGTGACCGAGGCCGAGGAGCTCTCCGAGATCTACAAGCTCGAGGTCGTCGTGATTCCCACGCACCGCCCGATGGTGCGTGAGGACACGTCGGATCTCGTGTTCCAGAACGAACGCTCCAAATGGGTCGCCGTGGCCGACGACATCGCCGCGAAGAACGCGGCCGGACGGCCGGTGCTGGTGGGCACCGTCGCGATCGAGACTTCGGAGCGACTGTCGGACACGCTGACCCGTCGCGGCATCGTGCACGAAGTGCTGAACGCGAAGCAGCACCAACGCGAGGCGCAGATCATTGCGCGCGCCGGTGAGCGCGGCGCCGTCACGATCGCGACGAACATGGCCGGCCGCGGTACCGACATCAAGCTCGCGGCGGGCGTCGCCGATCTCGGCGGGCTGCACGTGATCGGCACCGAGCGCCACGAGTCACGTCGCATCGACAACCAGCTGCGCGGACGTTCCGGGCGCCAGGGTGATCCGGGCAGCACGCGCTTCTTCGTCTCCTTCGAAGACGACATCATGAAGCGCTTCGCCCCCGAGTGGCTGGGCGGGATGCTCTCCAAGCTCGGCATGGAGGAAGACGTCCCGCTCGAGTCCAAGATGGTGACGCGCGCCATCGAGCAGGCCCAGCAGAAGGTCGAGTCGTACAACTTCGACATCCGCAAGCACGTCGTCGAGTACGACGACGTGATGAACACGCACCGCGACGTGATCTACCGCGAACGCAACAAGGTGCTCTCTGGCGAGGATCTGCGCGACACCGTGGTGACCATGGTCGAGGAGGAGATCGAGGCGCTCGCCGGGCAGTACCTCGCGCAGGCCCCGAGCGATCCGGAGGCCTTCCGCGCGCAGCTCGAGGCGATCATGCCGCTCGCGCCCGACGTGCTCACGACCGCCAATCTCGCGGACGCAGCGGTGGAGGACGTCACCGACGAAGCCGTCGACCTCATGCACGAGGCGTACGAGGCGATCGAGGAGGAGGTCGGCGACGAGAACCAGCGGCTCGTAGAGCGGCTCGTTCTGCTGCGCACGATCGACTCGCTCTGGGTGGAGCACCTGACCGCCATGGATGAGATGCGCCAGGGCATCGGGCTGCGTGCGTACGGCCAGACGGACCCGCTGGTCGCCTACAAGCGCGAGGCGCATGACATGTGGGACCAGCTGCTCGAGCGTATTCGGCAGCTCGTCTCCCGCCAGCTGCTGCACGCGCGGCTCCAGCCGGCGCAAGCGCGCGCGATGTTCGCCCGCGCGCCGGCGCGCGCGACCGCCGAACGCGGACCCGGTGAGCCCGGGTCCGAAGGCGATGCGCAGGGCGCGGGTGGCGTGGCGACCGCCACGCGCGTGGTCCAGAAGGTCGGCCGCAACGACCCCTGTCCCTGCGGCTCGGGCAAGAAGTACAAGCGCTGCCACGGCGCGGCGGCGTAGGTCGGAGCCGGAGCTGACGACCCCCGGCGGGCGTCCGCAGGCCACCGCTCTCCACTTCGGGCTCCCGCCGGAAGTCTGGCTGATCTCAGGCCTGCCCGGCGCCGGCAAGACGACGGTGGCGGGCGCGCTGGCGGCGCGCTTCGAGCGCGGCGCGCACATCGAGGGCGAAGCGCTCTGGCAGCAGATCGTGTCCGGTCGAGCGATGCCCGCGCCCGACCTGGAGGGCGAGTCCGAGCGCCAGTACGAGCTCACGATCCGCAACCAGTGCCTGCTCGCGCGGTCGTACGCCGAGGCGGAGATCACACCGGTCATGGAGTTCGTGGTGGCGACGCGCCACCACCTCGACGCCTATCGCCACTACCTGATGGGCGGCGTACTGCGCTTCGTCGTGCTCGCGCCCACCCCTGAGGTCGTTCGCCGTCGCGACGCCGGCCGTCGGGACAAGCAGGTCGCGGAGCGATTTCTCCACCTCGGCAAGGTGATGCGGGACGAGCTCGCGGGTGCCGGGCTGTGGCTCGACTCGAGCGCGCTCGACGTGGACGAGACGGTGGATGCGTTGTTGGAAGGCCGGAAGGGCGCGCTGCTCGCGTAGTGGCCGCCACTCTGCGCACGGTCGGTCGCCGTCAGCCGGTTACAATCTGCGACGTATGTCTGTCACGACCCCACCGGCAGAAGCTCCCCCTGCCCCGAGACGCGTGCGCGTCCCGCGGGAAGGTCCGCTCGACCCTGAGCAGGGGGTTGAAGCGTTCCGGCGCGTGCTCGAGCGCGGCGAGGAGTGGTACCCGGCACTGCTGTCGGTGATCGCCCGCTGGAGCCACCCGCGCGAGGAGCTCGACGGCACGGCGTATCAGTACCTGATCGGCGGCGAGGCCTTCGATTGGCTGCTGCTGGCGGAGCGGCTGCTCAGCGAGGCGACCGACCTTGTGCCGCTGCAGGAGGCGGAGCGTCTGTTGCTGTTTGGCATCGCGCCGGACGCGGGCGACGACGAGAGCTTCGAGGCGGCAATCGGCACACCGAAGTACCGCGCACATCTCAACTTCCAGTACGGCGTCGTAGTCGAGGAGTTGCTCCTGCTCAGCGTGGAGCAGGAGTACCAGAAAGCCGGTCGTCTCGTCGGCTCCGGGCAGGCGATGCCCGACGTCGCTGCGTACGACCACGTGTACGGCAAATCGCTGGAAGAGTTGATCATGTTCTACCGCTCGGAGAGTGATATGCCGCTGCTCTCGCCGGTCAGCCAGAAGGACTGGCAGGCGTTCACGTATTGGTGCTCGAAGTACCGCGTGCGCAATGGTGAGCCGGCGCGCGTCGCGTCGGACACCCGCAAGGCGGTGGCGCTGATGTCTCGGTTGGAGTCCGGGCGCGTGCGCCTGGGGCGGATGCGCCCCGAGCGGTTCGTGAAGGTGCGCGTGCGCGCCTGACCTCGTGAGCGACCCGATTCCCGACGAGCACAACGCCGGCCGCCCCCGTTGGCGTTCACTGCGCTCGCTATCGTAGATGATGGCGTGCGAGCATCGCAGTGGATCTGAGTCCAACAGGTTCAGATGACTGTGCTACGATCGACGCATGGCACAGGACTGTTACGAGATCCTCGGCGTGAAGCGCACCGCCTCTGACAAGGAGATTCGGTCGGCGTTTCGCTCGCTCGCGCGCAAGTATCACCCAGACGTGAATCCGGGGAACGCCGGCGCGGAGGAACGCTTCAAGCAGATCAACCGCGCGCACGAGGTGTTGTCCGACGCGGACTCACGCAAGAAGTACGACCGCCACGGAGAGAACTGGCAGCACGCGGACCAGATCGAGGAGATGCAACGGCAGCAGGCTGCACGCGGGGGATCGCGGGGAGGCGGCGGCAACGCCCGCGCCGAGTTCGGTGACGCCGGTGACCTGGGCGACCTCTTTGCCGGTCGCGGTGGGGCAGGCATCTTCGACTCGCTCTTCGGCCGCACCACGCGCCGGCGCGGAGCGGATCTGGAGCATGAGGTCACGATCACACTTGATCAGGCGTATCGCGGTACAACGCGGACGCTTGAGCTGCGCGACGGTGAAGAGCGCTGCGTCGTGTGCGGCGGCGAGGGCCAGCTCGCCGGTGCGACGTGCCACGCCTGCCGTGGCAGCGGAGTGGCGGCACCGATCAGGCGCATCGAAGTGAACATCCCTGCCGGCGTCGATGACGGCACGCGCGTGCGCGTGTCGGGGAAGGGCGCGCCTGGCAGCGCCGGCGCCGCTGCCGGAGACCTCTTCCTGCGCGTGCACGTCACCCCCCACCCGCAGTTCGAGCGCGAGGCCGCCAACCTGCGGGTCGACGTCGACGTTCCCGCGTGGGACGCGGCAATCGGCGGCGAGGCCCACGTGCCCACGCTCAAGGGCAAGTCGCTCGCGCTGCGCATCCCGGCCGGTACGGCGGCGGGCAAGGTCTTCCGCCTTGCGGGCCAGGGCATGCCGCGCCGTGGCGGCGGCTTCGGCGATCTTTACGCACGCGTGCGCATCGTGATCCCTGACGAGCTGACCGAGGAGCAGCGCGCGCTGTTCGAACAGTTGCGCGCGCTCGCCGGTGAGAAGGCGAGCGCCCGGTGAACCGGCGCGAGGCTGAAGACGGTGTTGGGCACGTGTCAGGCATCCCGACGAACGAGCCGGTGTTCCAGATCTCGATCGTGTCGCGGATGGTAGGCATCCATCAGCAGACGATTCGCCAGTACGAGCGCATCGGGCTGATCCAGCCCGCGCGATCGGAAGGCAACACACGATTGTTTTCGCACGAAGACGTCGATCGCCTGCGGCAGGTGGTGCGCCTGGTCAACGACCTCGGCGTGAACCTCGCCGGCGCGGAGGTGATCCTGCGCATGGGCAGGCAGATCGAGGAGCTGCGCGCCGCGTTGCTCTCCGCACAACGAGAGGTCGCGCGCCTGCGCGGCGACGGCCCGCCCGGCG
>JAQBZW010000097.1 GCA_027622315.1 Chloroflexota bacterium
TGGCCGCGCGATCCTCACGCTTGCCGTCGCGCGCAGGCGGCACGCGCTCTGGCGCCTGGAAGCGTTCGAACGGCACCCAGCGATTGCCCTCGCGTACCCAGATCTCGCGGCCCGCCTCGAGCGAGAGCAGCGCGCCCGCCGCCAGATCCCAGATGTGAAGCGCCCAGAAGATCGAGCTCTGGAAGATGCCTGCCGCGACGAACGCGATCTCGATCGCGGCTGAGCCGGTCACGCGGTTATCCCACTCGCGCCGCCCGGAGCCGGCGCCGCCCGGTGCACCGCTGACGCGCCGGCGTACGCCCTCGGTCGGACGGTTGGGGTCGAGCGGCGTGCCGTCGAAGTACAGCCCGCCGCCGAGCCGCCCGTGGTACACGCCGGGGCGCAGCGCGTGCGTGGTCGCGCACCAGATCGCGCCGGCCATCGGGCGCCCGGCATGGAGCACCCCGATCGAGACGGCGAAGAGCGGGAAGCCGTTGATGAAGTTCGCGGTGCCGTCCACCGGATCGACCACCCACACCCAGTCGCGGTCGGGTGCCGGGTGCTCGTCGACCTCTTCTCCAAGCACCCCGTGCCCGGGGAAACGCGCCGCCACGCGCTCGCGCACGAGCGCCTCGACGGCGTGATCTGTCTCCGAAACCGGATCGGTGGGCGGCCCCTTGCCCTTGGCCTCGGTCTTGTAGGTGATCTCGAGTTCGCGCTCGAGTGCGGCCGACACGATCTGGCCGGCCTCGCGCGCCAGCTCGAGCGCGAGCGCATCGATCGCGTCGAGCTCCGCGGGTGTCGGCTCGGAGGCGGCGACGGCGGTCACGACGTTGTCCCGAAGACGGTGCCCACGCCAAGCACGCGGCCGCGCACAAGCCGGGCGACGAGCGCACGCTGCTCGCGGGCCGTGCGTACCCCTGCCGGAACGTCGCGCATCGGGCGCGGCACCAGCCGGTGCCACTCCGCGAGCGAGCGGTAGGCGACGAGGGTGACCACCTCGCCCGCAGCCGCGAGCGGATCGCGCCCGAAGGCGACGACGCGGGCGCCCTCGGCAGCGAGCCACGGCCACAGGTGGTCCCGCGAGAGGGTCACGAACTGATCGAGCGCGCCGTCCGCGACGGCATGGGTCCACTCGGCGATCACCGAGCCGGGGCCGAACGTCGGCGGTGCTTCGGCGAGCGGGCCACCCGGTGTGCGGTAGAACGGCCGGGGCCCGGATAGCGTGTCGTCGAGGTCGATCACGCGCGCTCGGGAGGATGCGACGAGGCGGTTGCGCTCGGCATAGACCAGCCTGAGCGCGGCGGTCTCATCGAGCATCGCGGGGTCGTGGTAGAAGGCTCCGCGACCGGCGCGGGTGGCCTCCCAGTGATCGAAGTCGGCATACGCGGTGTGGGTGAGCACGACGTCGCTGTCGCCACCGAAGCTCCACGTGCCGTACGCGACCATCAGCGCGCCGAAATGAAGGAACGCCGGCCAGAGGCCTTCGCGACTCTGGCGTTCGAATTCCGCGCGGTCGGCCGGCGCCACCCGGAACTCCCGCTGCACGAGGATTGCCATCACCGCTCCGTTCGATGCATGGGCGTGAGCATAGCGGCGGGACCGGCGGCCCTTCGGTCGAAGGCCTCCGTGGGAGGCTGAGCTCCACACGTGCCTTTCTCCGTTCGTGCGTTTCTCCGTTTCTCCGTCCGAGTGAGTGCAGGCGAACCAGGACTTCGTACCGCGGAATCCGTGCGGCGCACCCCGACGGCCATCCCGGCGCCCGTCCTCCCGCGCGGCTGACGCGGCGGGCGGGCGTGATTCGCCTGCGCTCACCACGAACGGAGCGGACCTCACCACGAACGGGACGAACGGGACGAACGGGACGACGCCCGGACGGAGAATCACCCGAACGGAGAGACGTACGAAGCGCGCCCCCCTCGGACGGAGCGAGCGCGTCGCGTAGCCTGTGCGCTGCTCACTCGGTCGATTCGAATCCGGACGGCGGCGAATGACGGCTCGTCACTTCGATGACACCCCGCTCCACCGCCTGCTCGGCATCCGCGCCGATCAGCGCGGCGACGGCTTCGTCCAGTACCGGGTCGTGCCGGCGCCCGGGTCCGCCGCAGGCGCGGACGGGTTGCTGCGGGCAGCGGCAGGCGATCAGGGCGTGTCCACGTTCGCGATCACGACCGCGGTCGACATCGCCGTCGTCGACGCGGTGGGGACCGTGATCGACCGTCGCGCTGTGACGATGAACGGCACGGCCGAGCTCAACCTCACGTACGTCGACGCGCCGCGCGGCGAGGCGACCGTGCGCGCGACCGTGCTCCACTGCGGTGAGCGCGTCGCCGCTGTGGAAGCGCGCGTCACGGACGCGCGCGGCGTCACGATCGCCTTTGGGCGGGGCACCTACTCGCTACGACCGGGCGGGGAGCCGGCGTGAGCGTGAGCGGGCCCTCGCAGCCCCCTGCTGGAACGTCGTTGGACGCCGTCGCCGGCTACTGGCATGCGCTCGCGCTGTGCGCGGAGCTGGACATTCGCATCGAGGCGGTTGAGCGCGGCTTCGCTCGGCTCGCACTGCATCGCAACGCTCGCAGCGTGGGCGGCGTTCGCAACTCGATCAACGGCGGTGTGCTCGCGACGCTTGCCGAGGTCGCGGCGCACGTGTGCCTCGGCACGACACTCGAGGCGGGCGGTGCCATCGAGCGGACGCAGGACGTGAGCATTTCCTTCGCGAGCTCCGCCACGGCGGAGCGGACGGTGGCCGAGGCTCGCGCGCTGCGCGTCGGTCGCACGGCGCTCGTTGCCGTCGCGATCAGCGATGGCGACGACGGGCACGTGAACTGCTCGGCGCGGGTGTCGTGCATCCTCGGCCGAACCAGCGCGAAGTCATGACGAACGACGACGGCTGGGAGTTCTCGACCGAGGGCGAGCTCGATCCCGATCTCACGGAGGAGGCGGGCTACGCCGGCTGGGAGCCGCCGGACCGCAGCTGGGCGCCGATCGTCGCTCGCGCGCTCGGCGCGCTTGTGCTCCTCGCGTTCATTCTCGGCGTGACCGCGGTCTTCCTGCGCTGACGGATCCGCCCTTCCGCGGCGCGTCCCACCCGTCGGGCGCGCGCGGCGACCACGTGAGTGAGAGCAGCGCATCGCCGCGGTCGCGGTTCACGTGCGCGAACGAGCGCCATTCCTCCGGTGTCGCCTCCACGTCCATACGCGGATAGCCGATCGGCGTGCCGTCCCCCACCGTCGCGAACGTCTCCGGGTCGAGACGTGAGCCGTAGATCTCCGCGACCGCAAGCCCCACAGCCCGTTGGAGCGGCGTGGGCGACTCGTCCACGCGCGGGACGTGCGTGGGGTTGCGCAGCGCCCCGCGATAGCTCGCCGGGTGTGCCATCCGTCCGGCGGCGAGGATGGGCTCGTCTAGCGCGTCCCCGGCGGCCGCTCCAGCGAGCCGCTCGAGGTAGCCGAACAGCCCGCGCCGCCGGAACCGCGGGTCGATGCAGCAGAGCCCGCCCAGGTACAGCCACTGGCGTCCCACGTACGGCAGTTCGACGAACAGGCGGTCATTCAGTGCGAAGCCGGCAGGTTCGCCTTCAACGAGTGCGAAAGCGATGAAGCGCAGCCGCGTCAGCGACTTGTCGAGATAGGCGTGATTGGCGCGGTCGTAGGCGATTTCGAACAGGGTGTGCGCGATGTCGCGCTCCACCCGGCCAATCTCGCCCGTGGGCATCACGGTGAAGTCGCCGCTCGGCCATTGCCAGGCGCGACCGCGCACCGCGAGGGCGTGAGCGAGATCCGAAGCCATCGTTCTTGCCGATCCGGAAGCGGTCGCCGGCTGCGGGCGCACGATAAGGCCGGGACGAAGTGCTAGCATGCCGCTCGCCCGCCGGGTGCCCACGGGTCCCGGATCACGACCGACCGCCGGAGAGGACTCGAGATGCAGAAGCCGCCACGTCCGTTGCCCCAGGCAACGCCTGAGACGAAGGAGTACTGGGATGGGCTGAAGGCGCACGAACTGCGCATCCAACGCTGTTCAGACTGCTCCGAGTTCTACTTCTTCCCCCGCCCATTCTGCCCGAGTTGCCACTCGCAGAACGTGGCATTCCAGAAAGTGTCCGGGAAGGGCAAGCTCCACAGCTACGTGATCGCGCATCGCGGGCACCCCGCGTTCGACGCTCCGTACGTGATCGCAATCGTTGAGCTCAACGAAGGCCCCAAGATGATGACCAACATCATCGGCGTGGACGACCCCACGCCGGAGAAGTTGCCCGCGGACGCCGCCGTTGAAATCGTCTTCGACGATGTGAACGAGAACGTGACGCTCCCGCAATTCAAGCTCGTCTGAGCGCCCGAGAGAGGACGAGATCCATGGCTGATTCCACCGCTCTGCGTCACAAGACCGCAATCGTCGGGGCCGCCGAGACGAACACCGTCGGCGTGCTCCCCGATTACTCGCAGCTCCAGCTCCACGCCGAGTCCGCCTTCAACGCGGTCGCCGACGCCGGGCTGAAGATGTCGGACATCGACGGGGTGGCGAGCGTCGCGCCCGCGCAACTCACGGAGTACCTCGGCATCATGCCGCGCTGGGTCGACGGCACGTCGGTCGGCGGCTGCTCCTTCCTGATCCACGTCGGTCACGCCGCCGCCGCGATCGCGGCCGGTTACGCCGACACCGTGCTGATCACGCACGGCGAGTCCGGCCGCTCCCGCGTGGGCGTGGGTGGCTTCGGCGGTGGGGCGTCCACCATCGGCGGTCAGTTCGAGGCGCCGTTTGGCGTGGCCGGACCGCCGACGATGTTCTCGGTCCCGATCGTGCACCACATGAAGAAGTTCGGCACGACCGAGGAGCAGCTCGCCGCTGTGTCCGTGGCGACCCGCGCCTGGGCGGTGAAGAACCCGCGCGCGATGATGCGCGACCCGATCACCGTCGACGATGTGCTGAGCTCCCGCATCATCGCGTGGCCCATGCACCTGCTGAACTGCTGCCTCGTCACCGACGGTGGCGGCGCGCTGGTCATGGTCAGCGAGGAGCGGGCGCGCGACTTCCCGAAGAAGCCGGTCTATTTGCTCGGGCGCGGCGAGAACACCGCGCACCAGGGCATCTCCTCCATGCGCGACATGTCGGTGTGGTCCGGCGCCGCGGAGGTCACGGGGCCGGAGGCGTTCCGCATGGCCGGACTCGGCCCGAAGGACATGGACCACGCCATGTTCTACGACGCCTTCAGCCACACGCCGATGTACGCGCTCGAGGCGCTCGGGTTCGTGGGTCCCGGCGAGAGCGGTCCGTACATGGCGGAGATGCACACCGCGCCGGGCGGGGACTTCCCGATGAACACGAACGGCGGCGGCCTCTCGTACACGCACACCGGCATGTACGGCATGTTCGCCATCCAGGAGGCCGTGGCGCAGTTGCGCGGCGAGTCCGGCGAGCGCCAGATCGACGGCATCGAGACGAGCATCGTGCACGCCCCGGGTGGGATGTTCTCCGCCACGGCAACGCTGATCCTCGGGAACCAATAGCGCAGCCCAGCGGCTGCGGTCGGCTCCGGCCGGCGATCACGGGCGCCCTGCGGGGCGCCCGCTCCGCGCCCGGGGGCGCGACGATCGGAGCACGGGAAGGGTCGTGCGTTGGCAGCGCTCTACCACTTCAGCGAGGACCCACGAATCACGGCCTTCGAGCCACGTACCCCGGCGCACCGGCCGGAGGTGCGGCCGCTCGTCTGGGCGATCGACGCGTGGCACGCACCGATGTACTTCTTCCCGCGCGATTGCCCTCGCATCCTCTACTGGCCGCTGCCGGGCACGACAGGAGAGGACCGCGCGCGCTGGTGGGGCGAGCGCGACGCGCACATGATCGCGTGCGCGGAGTGGGCGTGGCTCGCGCGGATGCAGACCGCGACGCTCTATCGCTACACGCTCCCGCCGGAACGCTTCGATGATCTCAACGACGCCGGCATGTTCGTGAGCCACGAGACGGTCGTCCCGCGAGCGGTCGAGCCCGTGCACGACCTGCTGGGCGCGCTGCGCGCAGCGCGCGTCGAGCTCAGGCTGATGCCGAGCCTCGTGCCGCTACGCGGCATCTGGGACAGCACGCTGCATGCCTCGGGAATCCGGTTGCGGAACGCGGCCGGGTGGGAGGGCCACGTCTCGGACGCACCGCCGCCCGGTATCGCTACGCAGTAGGCCCGGTCGATTCGCGCGTGAGGCGCCGATCGCTTCCGCTCCGTGCCTCGATGCTCTCGACCTCCGCGTCGTACCGACGCCTGCCACGATGCAGCGTCCGTCCTGATCACCTTCGTCGCTCGCCCTCCCCGTCGCTTTGTCTCTCCGTCGCTCTGGCGGCGGGCTCCTGCGGTTCGCCCGTGTCCGCGATGCGCGCGATCGTTTCCGGGCACTTTTGCACCCACTCGATGGCAGCGAGGATCTGTCCCTCGACGCGCAGGGGGCGGGTGGAACCAGACCGCGTCCACCAGCGACGGCGAAAGCCGCGATCGGCGTTGAGCGCACGGCTTGCGTATGACTTGAAGTCCCGCAGCAGCCCACTCGCCGGCGGATCGTCCGCGACGCCGACCACGAGGTGGACGCGGGTGGGCGTGACGGCGCCGGCGAAGATGCGCCAGCGCCGAATGCGCGCCGTCTCACGAAACTCCACAACCACCATCTCCGCGTCTCGACGCGAGAAGGACGCCGGCGGTTCCGCCAGCATGCGCCGCGCCGCGGCGGCCCGCTCGCGCGGGTCGACGAACGACCGTTCCGGCATCTCCGCCGTGCCGTGGCCGCGCGCGGCGCGCCGTCCAGCCGCCGCCACCTCGCCCGTCCCGCCGCGCGCCGCGTCCGGTACCCAGGTCCCGTACGTGCTCCACGTCAGTAGCCAGCAGTGCTCCATGCCCGAACGGTACCGAGAGCGATCCCGACCCCGAGCCGCCAGAATTCCCGGCTCTCACCGGAAAAATTGACTGAAAGCAGTCAGCTTTGTCGGCCCGGCCGGGCAGAAGCGCCCCTGTCAGGATGCCGTGATATACCAGCCTTCGCTGCATGGAGGCGACATGACCGACCGACCGACCATCGATCTCTTCGACGCGATCCACTCCGCGCGAGCGCTGCGCTACCTCAAGCCCGACCCGATTCCGATGGAGATCGTGCGCGAACTGCTGGACGCAGCCATTCGCGGCCCATCCGGGGGGAACTCGCAGGGCTGGCAGTGGCTGGTGATCACGGACCCGGCGGTGAAGAAGCAGATCGCGGACTGGTACCGCGAAGGCTGGAACAATTCCTACGGGAAGAATCGCGAGGAGCACCTCGCCCGCTCAGCCGACGAGGGCGGCCTCGGGCGCGTGAACTACCTGTCGGCCGAACACCTCGCAAACCACCTCGAAGAGGCGCCGGTGTGGATCATGCCGGTGCTGCGCGGCGCGGCGACGCGCCCGAACGCACGCGCCGGTTCATCGATCTACGGGGCGGTTCAGAACCTCATGCTCGCAGCCCGGGCGTACGGGATCGGGTCGACGCTCACAAGCCTCTACGGCGCTCACGAAGACGATGTGAAGCGCCTGCTCGGCATCCCTGAGGACGCACTGACGATGGCGCTGATCCCGCTCGGCTATCCGGCACGCGGCAAGTGGGGACAGCCGCGCAGGAAGCCGGTGGAGGAGGTCACGTACCTCAATCGCTGGGATCAGCCGTTCGCCGCCGGATAGCCCTGACCGGCGGGGGTGGGCGGCCGGTCAGGCCGCCGCGGGAACCAGACAGGTGGGGTGCCCGCACGTGCAGACCTCGGCCCCGAGGCTGCACTGGCAGTTGGGGCCACACTCGCCGCCGCCGACGATGCCCAGGCGGCGAAGCCCCTGGTACGTCAGCCCGCCGATCACGCCCAGCACCACGATGTTCCGGATGAAATGTCGCATCGAACGTCCTCTCGACGGGCTCTGCGCCCGCGCTCATTCATTCTTGCGGTGAGCGGCACCTAGCGGCCAGCACCCTCGCGCGGGCGCCCGGCGGGCGTCGAGCCCGCATGGTCGCCGTTGCGGCTCGACTCTGCCGGCACCTGCTCCGAGAATTGTTCGCGGTAGAGCGAGGCATAAAGACCCTCGTGCGCGAGCAGCTCCGTGTGCGTCCCTCGCTCGACCACAAGCCCGCGATCGAACACGAGGATCAGGTCCGCCGCGACCACCGTCGAGAGCCGGTGCGCGATCACCACGGTGGTGCGACCGGCGGCGAGCGTGGCGGTCGCTTCGCGGATCTCGCGTTCCAGCCGTGAATCGAGCGACGACGTCGCTTCGTCCAGGATCAGCACCGGCGGGTCCTTCAGGATCGCGCGCGCGATCGCGACCCGTTGCTTCTCGCCGCCGGAGAGCCGGTATCCACGCTCGCCCACGACCGTGTCAAGACCGTCCGGCAGCCGCTCGATCATCGCGTCGAGGCCCGCCGCGTTCGCCGCCGCGCGCACCTCTGCGTCCGTCGCGTCCAGCCGTCCGTAGCGCACGTTGTCCAGGAGTGAAGTGTGGAACAGGTACGTCTCCTGCATGACGGTACCCATCGCGCGACTGACCGAGTCCAGGGTGAGCTCGCGGAGATCGTGGCCATCGAGGCGAATCGCCCCCTCCTGCGGGTCGTAGAAGCGCTGCATGAGATACGTGGCGGTGGTCTTGCCCGCCCCGGAGGGCCCCACGAGCGCGACCATCTGACCGGCTTCGATCTCGAAGGAGACGCCGTCGATCGCCGGCCGGCCGCGGGGTGTGTACGCGAAGCGCACGTCGGCGAACTCGATCGCGCCGCGCGGCTGCTCGAGCCGCACCGCGTCCGGCCGTTCGTCCACCTCCACCGGCAGGTCGAGGTACTCGTAGACGCGCTCGAAGAGGGCCAGTGACGACAGCACGGTGGTATTGATGCGCGCGATCTGGCGGAACGGCGTGAACACGCGCTGGCTGAGATACGCGAAGGCGACGACCTCACCGATCCCCACGTCCCCGCCGAGCACGAACACGCCGCCGAGCCAGTACACGACCGCTACGGAGATCGACCCGAAGAGGTCGGTCGCCATGTTGAACCAGCGGCCGGCCATCATGCGCTGGATCGACAGCCGTCGGAGGTGGTCGTTCGACGAAAGGAAGCGGTCGGATTCGTGCTCCTGGCGGCCGAACGTCTTCACGAGCATCGAACCCGAGACCGAGAGCGTCTCCTCGAGGTGCGCCGACATCTCGGCGGCCTCCTGATGCCACGCGCGCATCAGCCGGCGCTGGGCGTTGCCGACGCGGAGCGTCGGGTACACCCAGATCGGGAGCACGACGAGGGCCATCAGCGCGAGCCGCCACTCGAGCGTGAACATGAAGCCGAGCGCGACCACGAGCGTCACGAGATTCGTCAGGAAGTCCGTAAAGGTCGCGGACACGGCCTGCTGCATCATGTTCACATCGGTGATCACGCGAGAGAGGATTTCGCCGGTACGCGTCGCGGTGAAGAAGCGCACCGGGAGACGTTGCAGGTGAGCGTGCAGGTTGGCGCGGACGTTGAACATCACGCCCTGCCCGATCGACTGGTTGATATAGCCGAGCGCGACGTCGAGCACGCCGGAGGTGACGTACAGCGCGAGGATGATGGCGAAGAGCGTCGTCAGGGAACGCGTGCTGCCCTGGATCAGCCCCGACCGGTCCGGGGTGACCTCGCCGACGATGCGCGCGATCAACAGGGCGGGTGCGAGGTTCAGCGTCGAGGTCGCCACGATCAGCACGATCAACGCGGCGAATGCGTAGCGGAACGGGTGAAACAGCCCGACCGTGCGCCGGAAGATATCGCCTTTCGAACCGCGCGGACGGTCCGTCGCGCCGTGCAGCCTGCCCATCATCATGGCCGGCTCATCCGTTCCTGCTTCCGGTCACTCGCCCACGTGCCGCAGCGCACCGCGCGAATCGGGCCTGCTCGGCGAGCCGGTCCGCCGCCGTGCTATCGCGGTCGTCCGCCGCTCAGCCGTGAGGCTGCTTGGATCGCGTACCTGCGAGCGTAACACCCGCATCGGGCAGAGCCGCGGAGGCCTTCGGTCCGCCGCCACGAGGACGAACGGCGCTGCGGTCGGCGATCTGTCGAGAGGCATCATGCCGCGAGCGGGGGGCCAGATGCCGGAGAAACACACCGCACGAGCGGGTCGCCCGACCGAAGCGACGCAAGTCGCCGCGTCCGGATGGACCCGCGTCGCCTTGCTCGTGCTCCTCGTCGAGAAGGTGATTCAACACTTCGTCGATGTCGAAGGCGAATCGCCTTCGACATCGACGCGACCCGCGAGAGCACGGCGGTGCCATGGACTGCGCTCGCGGTCGCGGGTGCCGCACTCGCCGTGCTGTACGCGGTCGCGCTCGACCGGCGCCGCCGGGCTCGGCGCGGCGTGCAGGCCCTGATCGTGGCGATCGCGCTCGCCGACATCGTCGGCGAGTTCGTCGCGCAGGGCACGATCGCGATCACGGGCAACGTCTCGTTCGTCGTTGCCCTCGCGTTGCTCGTGCTCGTCACCGCGGAACGGCGGCGCGGGCGGCGCGGGCGGCTCGGCACCTGAGGCCGCGGCCGGCGCTCCGTACAATCGCTGGCGCACCGGCCGCAGCGCGC
>JAQBZW010000098.1 GCA_027622315.1 Chloroflexota bacterium
CGCGGCCGGCGCCGGCCGCGTGCGCACGCAGCGCCTGCACAGCCACGCGCAGCCCGTCGAGCGGGATCCACGCCGGCAGCCAGCCGTCCGCGATCTCGGCGGTCAGACGGACGCTGCGGGGATGCAGCGTCGCCAGGTAGATCGGCGGCGCCGGCTGCACGGGCTCCGCGCCGAGCGGCAGCGGGCGGTCGATCGTGAACGACGGCCCGTGGTGGCTCTCCCGCTCGTGGCCCCAGTAGGCGCGGATCAGCTCACTGGTCTCGCGGAGGCGGTCGACGGCGTCCCGGTAGGGAACGCCGTGAAAGCGCTCGATCGGTCCGGGCGCGCTGCTGCCGAGGCCGATCATCATGCGCCCGTTCGACAGCTCGTCGAGTGTCGCGAAGTGCTGTGCCAGCGCACCCGGCGTGCGCGAGAAGACGTTCACGATCGACGTGCCGAGGCGCGCGCGCGAGGTGTGCCACGCGAGCAGCGTGAGCCCCGAGAAGGCGTCGTGTCCAAAGCCCTCGTTCACCCAGATCGAGTGCACGCCCGACTCGTCGGCGATGCGGGCGCGCTCCATCAGGGCCCGCGCGTGCCGGGGCTGCCAGGGGATGCTGACCGCGATCTGTGGCATGCGCGCGACTATAGCCGGGCGCGTGAGCGCGACCGGCGGTTGCTCAGGCGGAGGATCCGCGGCCGACGATGGTGTCGATCCAGTGCGCGCTGAACGCGGCGCCGTCGACGGCAGTGACCACGCGCAGCTTCCGAGCAGCAGTGTCGAGACGCATGCGCAGCCAGCCTCGCTCGCGCGAGAGCGCGAGTGGCAGGGCCTCTGCGCGCGCTCCGTCCCACCCGAGCGCGACCGCGGCAGCGAGCGGGTCGTGCTGGCAATTGATGAAGTCCTCCGGGAGCGCCGGATAGCGCTCGCGCTCGGCGGACGCGGCACGTTCGCTCGCGAGCGCGCTCGCCTGACGCGCCACGAGCGCGCCGACCGCACCCGCGGCGCGCAACGCCGGTAGGTCCGCGGCCCGTAGCGCCGTCTGCGCGGTGACGTCGAGGGGCACGATCGTGGCGCGGTCGGGGTCGAGCGCGGTCAGGACGTCGAAGGCGCCGGCGGCGTCGCTCTGCACGTTGAAATCCCACGTGTAGTCCCACTGCGGGAAGCCCGCCGGCGGGGTGGCAATGCTGCCGCCCATGAGCACGACCTCCGCACGTCGCAGTGAGCCCGGCGCGCGCCGCTCGAGCAGCGCGAGGTTCGTAAACGGCCCGATCGCCAGGATCAGCGCCCCGCGCTCGATGCTGTCCGCGAGTAGATCGAGCGCGCGCTCGACGGCCCCAGGCGCGGCCGCGATCGGGCCACCCCAGTACGGTGCTTCGGGGTGATGCTCGTATTTGCCGGGCCGGAACATGCCGGACGACACGTCCGCGCCAGCCGCGACGGGCACGTCCGCTCGCCCTGCCAGCGCGAGCACATGCCGCACGTAGCCGGCGCGCGTGCCGTCGCGCTCGAGCACCGTCGTCACGCCCGTGAGCTCCACGTCGTCCCGCGCCAGCAGCCACGCGAGCGCGCACAGATCG
Source organism: Chloroflexota bacterium (assembly GCA_027622315.1). Taxonomy (GTDB): domain Bacteria; phylum Chloroflexota; class Dehalococcoidia; order UBA2979; family UBA2979; genus VGNK01. The sequence continues at coordinate 1,558 of JAQBZW010000098.1, forward strand.
TCGATGTCGCCGCCGATGTCGGTGTCGAGGTGGAGCAGCATGATTCGCTGGCCAGACCTGTGAGGGTCGCCGCGCGGAGCCGGTTCGCGTCCTACGGGCTGACGGTGCGCAGTGCCTGTTCGGCGATCGCCTCACGCAGCTGACGCGCAGCCGCGACGAGATGGCGAAGCGCAGGCTCCGTCTCCTCGTAACGCCGCGTCTTCAGCCCGCAGTCCGGGTTCACCCACACGAGGTCGCGGTGGATCACCGCGGTGGCCTCGCGCAGCCGCTGCACGATCTCGGCCTGAGACGGCACGCGTGGCGAATGGATGTCGTATACGCCGAGGCCGATCTCCTTGTCGTACTCGAACCGCTGGAACACCTCGAGCAGTTCGGCGTCCGAGCGCGAGTTCTCGATCGAGATCACGTCGGCGTCGAGGTCGGAGATCGCCTCGATAATGTCGTTGAACTCCGCGTAGCACATGTGGGTGTGGATCTGCGTGTCGTCGCGCACGCCCGAGGCCGCGAGCCGGAAGCACGGGATCGCCCACGCCAGGTAGGCGGTCCAGTCGCGCCGGCGCAGCGGGAGTCCTTCGCGGAGCGCGGGTTCGTCAATCTGAATGATGCCGATCCCGGCGGCCTCGAGGTCCACGACCTCGTCGCGGATCGCGAGCGCGATCTGGCGGCACGTCTCCGCGCGCGGCTGGTCGTCGCGCACGAACGACCAGTTCAGGATCGTCACCGGACCGGTGAGCATGCCCTTCACGGGTCGCGCGGTCAGGGATTGGGCGAAGGTGGCCCAGCGCACCGTCATCGCGCTGGTGCGGGACACGTCACCGAACACGATCGGCGGGCGCACGTAGCGAGAGCCGTACGACTGGACCCAGCCGAGGCGTGTGAAGGCGAAGCCCTGCAGCTGCTCGCCGAAATATTCGACCATGTCGCTGCGTTCGGGTTCGCCGTGCACGAGTACGTCGAGTCCGATCTCCTCCTGGAGGCGGATCACCTGCTCGATCTCTCGCTCGATCACCTGCTCATACTCGGCGGTTGTGATGTCACCGCGGCCGAACGCGGCGCGCGCGCGCCGCAATTCCGGCGTCTGCGGGAACGATCCGATCGTCGTCGTGGGGAACGCGGGCAGGCCGAGACGAGCGCGTTGCCGGCGACGGCGCGCAGACACGTCGCCCGCGCGCGCGTAGTCCGCCGCGCTCGTGGCCGACACGCGGTCGCGGACGAGAGGATTGTTCGTCCGTGGCGCGCTGCGGCGCGACTCCAGCGCCTCGCGGTTCGCGGCCAGTGCGTCCGTGACGTCGGAGGCAGTCGGCGTATCGAGCGCCTTCCCGAGCAGCGCGACCTCGTCCACCTTCTGGTTCGCGAACGCGAGCCACGACATGAGCTCCGCGTCCAGCGCGCGCTCCTGTGAGAGCTCGATCGGGACGTGCTGCAGCGAGCACGCGCTCGAGACGATCACGCGGTCCCGGCCGACGATCGTGCGTAGCTCGCGCAGCGTGTCGAGCGAGCGCTCGAGGTCGTTGATCCACACGTTCCGCCCGTCGACGACGCCGGCGAGCAGGTACTTACCGCGCAGCCCGTGGCGGCGCACCTGCGCGAGGTTGCGCGGGCCGCGCACGAGGTCGAGCCCGATCGCGGCGACCGGCAACGCGGCGAGTGTGTGGAACGCCTCGTCGACTTCGCCGAAGTAGGTCTGCACGATCAGTCGCGCGTCGCCGGCAGCCGCGGCCAGCCGCTCGTAGGCGTGGCGCAGCGAAGCCAGTTCGGCCGGCGTCCGGTCATGGACCAGCACGGGCTCGTCCAGCTGGATCCAGCGCGCACCCGCCTCGGCGAGCGACCGCACGACCGTCTCGTAGACCGGCAACAGCCGGTCGAGGAGCGAGAGCCGGTCGAACGCGTGATCGACCTCGCCCGGGGTGGTGTGCACCTTGCCCACGAGCAGGTAGGTGATCGGGCCGACCAGCACCGGCACGGTCTCGATGCCGGCTTCAAGTGCCTCGCGGTACTCCGCCAGCGGCTTGTTCCCTGCGAGCCGGAACTGCTGCTCTGGGGTGAATTCCGGGACGATGTAGTGGTAGTTCGTGTCGAACCACTTCGTCATCTCCATCGCGGTGACGTCGCGGGTCGCGTCCTGTTCGCCACGGGCCATCGCGAAGTAGAGGTCGAGGTCGATCTCCGGCGTCCCCGCCGGGTCCCAGCCGTAGCGTGCGGGGACGGCGCCGACCATCGCCGAGGTGTCGAGCACCTGGTCGTAGAACGAGAACGTGTTCGACGGGATGAGGTCGATGCCGGCGTCGGCCATGCGCCGCCACGCCTCGAGCCGGAGGTCGTGACCGGTTGCCAGCAACTCGGCGCGGCTGGTCGTGCCGTCCCAGTAGCCCTCGGTCGCGCGCTTGAGCTCGCGGCGACGGCCGATGCGGGGGTAGCCAACGATCGACGACGTTGCCATGAGCGGCTCCTCGGAGGCAGTGACCTGGAGGTGCGCGCCGAGCGGCGCGCGCACAATCGTAGGTGGCGCCGTGATACCGGGCTAGGCGCGGGCTGACTCGGCGCTCATTGTGAGCGCGTCCGCGAGGCGCACGCCGGGCCGCCGAGCTTCGACTCAGCGGTGCGGGTGTTCGCGTTCGTGACACCGCCGGCCCGCGTGCCGAAGATGAACGGCGATGAGCATGCCGACTGATCCCCGCAGGATCGTGGCCGACGGCTACGACGCAGCTGCCGACGATTACGCGCGCTGGCTGGTCACGGGCGTTGTCGATACCGGACGTCCGAAGTACCTGGCGCACTTCTGCTCGCGACTGCCCGAAGGGGCGAGCGTGCTCGAGCTGGGCTGTGGCGGTGGCGGCCCGACGACGGCAGAGCTTGCTCGACGCTTCGCGTTGACGGGGGTCGACCTCTCGTCGCGGCAGATCACGCTCGCCCGTGAGCGGCTGCCGACGGCGACGTTCGTACACGCCGACATGACTCGCTTCGAGACGCCGCCATCGAGCGTTGACGGGGTGGCCGCCTTCTACTCGCTCATCCACCTCCCGTACGGCGAGCTGCCCGCGATGTTCGCGCGCATCGCGCGCTGGCTGCGCCCGGGCGGCGTGTTCGTTGCTTCGCTCGGGGCGCGCGCCGGCGGTGAGCACGTGGAGAGGGAGTGGCTCGGTGGCGCTCCGATGTACTGGAGCGGCTATTCGCCAGAGGACAACGTTCGATTCCTCGAAGCGGCTGGTTTCGCCGTTGTCGAATCCGGCGTGGAGACGAACATCGAGGACGGGGAAGCGACACCGGTGTTCTGGGTGATTGCCCGGACGCCACCGCTCCACGGTTGACCCGCACCTGGGTTCCGTGGGCTCATCCCGGGCCTGTCGAAGCAGTGCACGTGTTCGCCATGAGCCGCGAGATCTCCGCGCGATCGGAGAGTGACGGGAGCCCCCAGCCCGGCTCGTAGCCGAACACCTGTCGCGCCGGCCTCGACCCGAGCCGCCCGTCGAGGATCTCGATCTGATCGGCAGTGATCAGTCCCGGGTGGGCCACGCCACAGGCGCGGCTCAGCGCGAGCAACTCGTGACGGAGCGCGATCACATAGTTGGCGAGGCGGTGCGCCTTTGTCGCGGGGTCGAGCCCGCGGGTGAGCCACCAGTTCTGCGTCGCAACCCCGGTCGGGCAGCGGCCGGTGTGGCAGCGCTGTGCCTGGATGCAGCCGATCGCCATCATCGCTTCGCGGCCCACGTTCACCATGTCGCAGCCGAGCGCGAACCCGAGCAATGCGGATTCGGGGAAACCGAGCTTGCCCGACCCGATGAAGACCACGCGGTCGTCGATCCCGCGGGACTCGCGGGCCATGCGCTCGGCGAGCTCGACCCAGAAGGCGCCGTCGCCCACGGCGGACTTGATGCCCACCGGCAGCCCGTCGCCTCGGCGACGCGCTCGACGAAGTCGAGCATCGAGTCAACGTCGAGGAACTCCGGATGGCGTGGCGGGCTCACGCAGTCGACGCTCGCCGGCACGCCGCGGGCGCGCGCGATCCGCGGGGTCACTTTCGCCGCCGGAAGCGTTCCGCCGATTCCCGGCTGCGCGCCCTGGCTGAGCTTGATCTCGATCGCGCGCACGGGATGCTCCGCCGCCACCGTGGCGCGGACCAGCTCGAGGTCGAAGCTGCCCTCCGCCGTGCGTGCACCGAAGTAGCCGCTGCCGAGCTGCCAGATCAGCTCTCCGCCACGCAGGTGATCGGGTGAGACGCCGCCCTCGCCGGTGTTGTGCAGGCAGCCTGCGAGCGCCGCGCCCTCATTCAGTGCGGCGCTCGCATTCCCGCTGAGCGCCCCGAAGCTCATCCCGGAGATGTTCACCGCCGATGCCGGACGAAACGCGAGCCGCCGGCCGCGCGCGACCCCGAGCACCTTCGCGGCCGGCATGCGGTACGCGGGATCGAAGTCCCGATCGCCGATCCGTGGGGCCCGTTCAGGGAACGTCGAATGCTTGATGATCAGGTAGTTCGGCGAGCCGTCGACTTCCTGGTCGGTGCCGAAGCCAAAGTAGTTGTTCTGGCGCTTCGACGACGCGTAGATCCAGCGGCGCTGGTATCGACTGAACGGCTTCTCCTCGGTGTTCGGGGTGATGATGTACTGGCGCAGCTCAGGCCCGACCTCCTCCAGGAGGTACCGGAAGTGACCCACGATCGGGAACGCCCGCAGGATCGCGTGCTGGCGCTGCAGCACGTCGTATAGGGCGATCGCGAGCAGCACTGCGCCGACGATCGCGAGGAAGACGGTGACGCTCATCGCATGCACCTTGCCTGGGGTCACGCGACGGCGTGACCACGCACAGCATCGCAGCGACACCAGCCCGCGCACGCTATCGAACGTCACCCGGTGCGCGGGCGGTTCGGCGCGGCGAGGGGCGGTGACGCGCCTCTCGTATCATCGCCGCCGGATTGCCTTCGAGCCGACACTCACGCCGGCGCGGACGAGCCGCCAGGGGGTGCACACGATGACGTATCGACCGGCACGCATGAAGTTCGGGCTGTTCATGGCGCCCTTCCACCGCGCCGGCGAGAACCCGACGCTGGCGCTCCGGCGCAACCTCGATCTAATCGAGCACCTCGACCGTCTCGGCTATGACGAAGTGTGGATTGGGGAGCATCACAGCGGGACGCGCGAGACGATTGCGGACCCGGCGATCTTCATCGCCGCGGCCGCGGAGCGGACGCAGCGCATCAAGCTCGGCACCGGCGTGTCCAGCCTGCCGTACCACCACCCGTTCATGCTGGCGGACCAGATGAACATGCTCGACCACCTCACGCGGGGGCGCGCGATGTTCGGCGTGGGGCCCGGCCTGCTCGCCTCCGATGCGTACCAGCTGGGCATCGAACCGCCCGAACAGCGACGGATGATGGCGGAGGCGCTCGACGTGATTCTCCGCCTGCTCCGCGGCGAGACCGTGACCGAGAAGACGGACTGGTACGAGCTGCGTGACGCCCGGCTCCAGCTGCCGTCGTACACGTTTCCGCATCTCCCGGTCGCCGTGGCCAGCAGCACCACTCCGGCCGGCCCGACGCAGGCGGGGAAGCATGGCGTCGGCCTGCTCTCCGTCGCCGGCGCGAGCCACGAGACGTTCGAGCGGACGTGGAACTGGGTCGAAGAGGCCGCGGCCGACAGCGGCAAGACCGTCGACCGCGCCGACTGGCGGGTCGTGATCTCATTCCACCTCGCAGACACAAAGGAGGAGGCGCTCGCCGACCTCGAGGCGCGCTTCCCGCATCGCGCGTACGTCGCCGACGGACGACGGCCCGGTCTCGGCGCCTTCGCGGCGAAGGGCGCCACCATGCGCCAAGAGATTGACGCGACGCCGAACCTGATCGTGGGCACGCCGGACGACGCCGTGGCGGCGGTCGAGTCGATCGTCGAGCGCTCGGGCGGGCTGGGCGGCGTGCTCGCCACGCACCATGAGTGGGCGGACACCGCGAAGACATACAAGTCGTACGAGCTGTGGGCGCGCCACGTCGCGCCGCACTTCCAGGGCATGCATCATCCGCTCATGGAGCAGCGGGACTGGTTCGACGCGAGCCAGGGCAAGTTCTTCGCGCGATCGCAGGAAGCAACCGAGCGTGCGTTCAGCGATGCGGGCAAGGAGCTCACGCCCGAGATCCGCGAACAGATGCGGATGATCGCGGAGCGGCGCGCCGCGCGCGAAGCCGCGACCCGAGACGCCGGCAACGGCGCATAGCGGCGCGCACGACCGGGGCTGAACGCCGGAGGGGGCGGGGGGTGGCGCGCACCATCCCTCGCCCGGCTGTGGCGAACCACCGGGTCGACCGGGACCCGGTGGCTGCTCCAGTGACTCGCACATCGTGCGCGGGCGGATCACCCACTTCGGGCGCTAGCATGAGCGCTTCCGCGGGCGCGCCTACCCCTGGCCATCCCTCGTCGTGATCCGGGACTGGTGTTCGTGCGAGATACCAGCAGTGAGCAGGTACGGTTCGCGACTCGCTTGCAAGCGCGCGATGGCGCCGCGCTGCGCGAGCTGTTCGAGCGCGAGGGTCGCCGTGCGCTCGGGCTCGCGTATCGCGTGCTGGGCGACCAGGCCGCTGCCGAGGACGCCGTGCAGGAGGCATTCGCCCAGCTCTGGGAACGGGCGGATCGCCTCGATCCTGCGGGCGGCCGCATCGAGTCGCTGTTGATGACGATGGTCTACCGGCGCGCGATCGACCTCGCGCGGGCTCGCCGGAACGGAGCGATCACCCTGCCGCCCCCCGACATGCTGCCGCACGTCGATGAGCAGGCCGCCGCGGTGCTCGACCGCGTGGTCGAGCTCTTGTCGTCGGACGGGCTGCGGCGAAAGCTGCGCGCCGCCCTCCACGCGCTCCCCGAGGAGCAGCGGGTCGTGGTCGAGCACGCGTACTTCGAGGGGCTGACGCTGCGCGAGATTGCGGAACGGGAGCGCCTGCCGCTCGGCACGGTGAAGAGCCGCCTCCGCCTGGCCATGGAGAAACTGACCGCTGCGATGCGTACGCAAACGCTGTCATGACGCACGACGAAGTTCGCGATCTGTTGCCCGCCTACGCGCTCGGCGCGCTCGACCAGGACGAGCATGCGGCCGTGGAGGAGCACCTGGGCGGCTGCCGGGAGCACGACGAAGAGCTGATCGAGCTGCGGGCGACGGTGCTCGCGCTCGGCACCCTGGCGGAGGAGCGCGAGCCCTCCGCGGCGCTTGCCGGCGAGATCGAGCGCCTGACCGGCGAGGTGCCGGGCGATCGATCCGCGGTCGCACCGGTACACATGCGACCGCTCGCCGAGCCCGGCGCGAGGCGATCGGTCGCGCACCGCTGGTGGCCGCGCGCAGCCGCGGCAGCGGCGGTGCTGCTGGTCGTGTTCACCGCGGGCTGGCTCGCGGGCGGCACACTCGGCGCCGAAGAGCGCTACTCGTACGTCGTGCAGGCACCGGGCGGTGCCGTGCTCGAGTTTTCGGGCATCGCCGGTGACGACGCCGTCACGGTGTGGATGGCCGGGCTCGATCGGCTGCCCCCCGATCAGCGGTACCAGATCTGGGCGATCCGCGACGATCGCTGGGTGACGATCGGCATCTGCAACACGAACGCAGAGGGTCGCTGGCGCGGGGACTTTGCGTTCACGCTCGCCACCGACGAGGAGATCGCGCTCACGATCGAGCCCACGCCGGGGAGTGACCGGCCCACGTCCGATCCGCTGATCCGCACCCGCTTCTAACGCTCGCCCCGCGGCCACGCGTGTGCTGCTCGCGCCGGGGGCAGTTGCCGTGGCGCGCTGACTGTGGCATCACACGCGAGGCAATCGCGGCGAGGGCGACGCGCCTCCGTGCATACGGATCGGCCGTCGCGGGCGAGAGGGGCATCGACGTGGAGCGCACGGATCAGTACAGCGGATTGGTCGCCGAGACGATCGGGATCAGCGGGCACAACGGGGACACGGTCGGTGCCTACATGGCGAAGCCGCTCGGGCCCGGGCCGTTCCCGGGTGTGGTGTTGATCCACCACGCGCCGGGCTGGGACGAGTGGTACCTGGAGGCGACGCGACGCTTCGCGCATCACGGCTACCTCGCGATCGCGCCGAACCTCTATCACCGCGTCGGTCACGGCACGCCCGAGGATGTCGGCGCGATGGTGCGTGCCGCCGGCGGCGTGCCGGACGCGCAGGTCGTGGGCGACATCGAGGGCGGGTTGGCGTGGCTGCGCATGCAGCAGGTACACAACGGCAAGGTGGGTGTGATCGGCACGTGTTCAGGTGGCCGCCACACCTACCTCGTCGCCTGCCAGTCCGCGGGCGTGGACGCAGCCGCCGACCTCTGGGGCGGCGGTGTGGTGATGACCCCCGATCAACTCAACGACAACCGTCCGGTCGCGCCCATTGACATGACGGCGAATCTCTTGTGCCCGCTGCTCGGCATCTTCGGCAACGAGGACCGCTCGCCGACGCCCGAGCAGGTCGACGAACACGAAGCGGCCCTGAAGAGCCACGGCAAGACTTACGAGTTCCACCGCTACGACGGGGCCGGCCATGGCTTCTTCTACTACGACCGCGCGATGTACCGGCAGGAGCAGGCGGTCGACGGCTGGAGCAAGGTCTGGGACTTCTTCGGCCGGCACCTGAGCGCCTAGGGGCCACGCGCCGGATGCGACCCAGCGACAGGACGAGGAGTGGACCATGTGCACCAACATCGTCGAGCGGACCGAGGTCGAAGGCACGGGCAAGGGCGCCGCGGGCTGGTTCGCGCTGACCGGCGCGAACGTCACGTACGACCACCCGTTCAACGCCTCCTATGAGCACGCGCTGAACATCGACTTCGTGAACGAAGCGCGCGGTCCGAGCGCCCGCGTCGCGGTCGAGCTGTCGCCCGAGTCGGCGCGGCGGCTCGCCGAGACGATTCTGGCCACGCTCGATCGCGGCGCGGCGTACGAGGCCTCGGTCGCGCCGGCCGCGCCGGCC
>JAQBZW010000099.1 GCA_027622315.1 Chloroflexota bacterium
CGGGCCGTCGCCGTCGCGGTGCCGCTCGACGTTCCGCGGACGGCACCCGGCGCCGGCGTCGCGGCCGTGTCGCCGGCCGACCCCGTGCAGGCCACCGCCAGCATCGACACGAGCACGATTCCGGCCCACCGCGCGGGAAGCATTGAGATAGGTTACGCCGCCGGGCGCGGCGAGCTAGCTAGACCTGTACGACGAAGACGATCGTCTTCGCCGGCAGTACGCCGCTCGGGTACAGGGTGCCGAAGGCGACGTTCGCGAACGGCGGCGCGCCCACGATGTAGCCGTGCGGACGCCCGCCCTCGAACACCCATACCGACGTTGCGCCGGGCGCCTGCGCGACGAGGTCGGTCAGCGAACCGCCGCTCCAGGAGGCTGCGTTCACGCCGCGAGAAGCAGGCGGCGGGCTCAGCGTGGCCGTCTCGGTGAGAACGGTGCCGGCGGTTCCGGCGCGGAGGAACGTGCCGGCGACCCAACCCGACACGCTTAGGGAGAAGATGCGCTGCCAGACGTAGCCGTCCGCCGTGGCGGCCTCGCCGATCACCGTGACCTGTGTGCCCGTGGCCAGGCACGCGCTCGAGCCGGCGGTGAAGCCGGGCTGGGGACGCACGTTGAGGCAGTCGCCCGTGGTGTCCACGACGGCGGCGGACCCTGCCGGCCCGAGTGGCGCCGACAGGATGACGGCGATGCGATCGGCGGCGGTGCAGGCGTAGTTCAGGTCGTGCTCGCCGACGAAGTACTGCACGAGCACCACCTCGCCGCCGCCGAATGTGCGCGGACAGTACGTGGGCGCGGTGGCGGCATCGAGTGCGGCGCTCAACCACACGGGCAGGCCGGGGCGGTAGTCACCGGCGATCTGGGCCCACTGGTTCTGCGCGGAGTAAATCCCGACGACGACGCCCTGCGCCTGCAGGTAGTCGATGGCGCCGCCGATCAGCACGGCGTTCGTCGCGGGGTCCGCCGACCAGCTACTCGTCGTCTCGACATCGAGCCACCACGACGACGCGATCGCTTGCTGGGAGGTTGCGTACGCGACCGCGTGCTGCGCGGTCTTGTAGCCGAAGTTGTAGGCGAGGCACTCGGCGTCGGCGGGCTGGCACGTCCCGCGCGGGCCGGTCAGGGCCTGATCCGCGTTCGACCCGATCGGTGACTTCAGGTTCATGTACAGCGCCGGCTGGTACCCGCTGGCCGCGGCCACCGCGTGCTGCTCGGCGAGGCAAGCGTTGTGCGTGAACGCCCTGCCGCCGGTCGCGCCGATGATCGCGAACGCATACGGCCCGTCGGGTGGGGGGAGACCGCACGCGGGAAAGGAGCGGTCGTAGCCGGTGGTCCCGGGCGGGAAGAGGTCCGCCGCCTCGACCGGCGTGGCGAAGGACCCGAGCGCAGCCAGCACGACCGTGAGCGCGACCAGTGCCGCGGCCGGACGCGCGCGACGTGCTGTGGCGGCCGGCTGCGCCATGCTCAGGCTCCTTCTGCCCGCCGGGTGTCCCGGCGAACGCTGCGTTGTGCGTGCGCGTCTCGCGATATCGCGCCCCGAGGAGGGCGCGATGCGCTGCTATCAACCGTATCTGTTCGTTCGAACGCAGCGCAGCGCGCTCCCGTTCGGAGCCGGCCGACGGCGCTCGGTGCGCCGTGTCCCGCGGGTCGACCGCCGCCGGCGCGCTGGTTGTAGGGTGCCGAGAATGGAAAAGAAGCGCGCGATTCTCTGGGACAATGATGGGGTCTTGGTCGATACAGAGAAGCGGTTCTTCGAGGCGAACCGTCTGGAGTTGGCAGCAATAGGGGTGACGGCTACCTGGGCGCAGTTTGAAGAGATCAATCAGACTCATGGGGTGAGCCTGCTGTCCCTCTCCGGACTGGAGGGCGAGGACCTGCGGGATCTCTATACACGGCGCGACGCGCGCTACAGCGCACTGCTTCGGACAGAGAAACTCGCGATCCCCGGCATGCTTGAGTTGCTTGAGCGTATGAAAGAACGCTTCCTCACCACGGGGATCGTGACGGCGTCACGCCGCGAGCAATTCGACATCATCCACGGACTATCAGGCATGCTCGAGCACGTTGATTTCGCGGTCGTGCGCGAGGACTATGCGCGGGCAAAGCCCCATCCTGACGGTTACCTCGCAGGTATCGAGCGGACAGGCCTAGCCGCGAGGGTTTGCATAGCCGTCGAGGACTCACCACGTGGCATCACTGCTGCCCGGGTGGCAGGATTGGAATGTGTGTTCTTCACGCCCGGCGGAGTTGGGGCCGATCGAGACGTCGGCGAAGTGTTTGCTCGGGCCGGGTCGGCGGAGGAACTCGAAGTGGTGTTAGCGCAATGGCTTCGTATATGACGCGCCCGCAGTCGAATTCAAGCCAATTGTCATTAACCTATTTGCTACGTATCACTTAACCGAAGCAAAGCAAAGATAGCCGCGACGTTCGCCTGGCTTCCTTGTAGGTTCCACTCGACCGATCTCTCCACGTGTTCGCTGACCGAGATCGTAATAGGTGGACTGCACGGGACGGTCGCCTGGAGGTCGATGCGCGATAGTCGGCCAGCCCTCGCGAGAAGCCAGGCTCAGGACGGCGAGAAGCACCCCGCTCTATCGAACATGCGTTCTCGGGTACCGAAACCCGTTGATTTGCAGGGATTTGTGGTTTGGAGCGGGAGACCGGATTCGAACCGGCGACCCTTTGCTTGGGAAGCAAATGCTCTGCCAACTGAGCTACTCCCGCTCGCGCGCCGCATCGTATCGCAGACGCGGCCCGGCGGGCAGAGCCCGCCGCCGCACGTGGCGTGCTCAGCGCGACGACGTCTCCCACGGCAACGACCAGCCCGCGTGCTGCTCGCACCATGCCCAGAGCGCCGCGCGGCGCTCAGCGGTGTCGGCGCTGCGCGTGCGCTCCAGCCGGTGAGGCGGCCGCGGCCGCCGGTCGAGCCAGAAGCGACCGGAGGCGGTGGCGCCGGCGTCGTCGGCAGCAAGCCAGGCGATCGTGTCGGCGCCCTCGACGCGCGAACGGAGCAGAGGCTTGAGCAACCGGTAGAAGCGCGGCAGCGACGCCGCGAGGCCGGGCGTGTCGACCCAGCCGGGGTGCATCGACTGGAACACGACGCCGCTCCCGGCCGTCCGTTGCGCCCACAGCGCGGTGAGCGCGATCTGCGCCCGCTTCACGCGCGCGTACTGGCGGCTGCCCTCGAACTCCGAGGGCTCGGGATCGAGACCCTCGACGGTGAGCGCAGTCGTGTAGGCGCCTCCGGACGACACGGTGATCACGCGGCCGGGAGCGGCCGCCCGCAGGCGGTCGAGCAGCAGTCCGGTGAGCAGGAAGGGGCCGGCGACCTGCGCGGCGCTGGTCTCTTCGACGCCCATCGGCGAGCGGTTGTACTTCGAGGCCAGCGCGCCGGCGTTGTGGACGAGCACGTCGAGTCGCGGATGCGCAGCGCGCACCTCCGCGGCCGCGCGTTGGATCTGCGCCGCGTCGCTCACGGAGGCCACGACGATCGAGAGGCTGGCTCCAGGCACCGCTTCCGCGATCCGGGTGCGCGCTTGCTCCGTGCGGCCGCGATCGCGGCCGAGCAGGATGACGTGCGCGCCCATGCCCGCGAGCAGCTCTGCTGTCGCGAAGCCGATGCCGGAGGTCGCGCCGGTCACGAGCGCGATACGGCCCGCCAGGTCGTAGCTGTCGAGGGCTCGCCAGCCGAAGAGCCGGCGGCGCGCGGCGTATCCGATGCGCGTGAACGACAGCGCGACCGTCCACTCGAGAACGCGATCGATGGTGCCGGCGATCACGGGCCTGGCTCCGTCTCGAGCAGGGCGCGCAGGCCGGCGACCGCCCGCTTCCCGATGCGCCCGAGCACGAGGCCCATCACCGGGCTCAGCGGCGAGAGGAAGCCGCGCAGCCAGAGTTGCGCGTCATAGATGATCACCGACCCCGTCCCGTCGGCCTCGACGCGCACCTCATCGAGCGACTCGAGGCGAGGCGTGACGGCGCGCAGGATCACCTTGCGCGGCGGCTCGAACACCTTCGTCTCGTACCGCATCGTGAGCTCGCCGCCGACGCTCGAGACCGTGACGTCCCATGACGCGTCCGCGCCGCCTCCTTCTCCCTGGATCTGCTCGACGCGTTGGACGTTCGGGTCCCAGCGCGCGAACTGGCGCATGTCGGACATGAACGCGAACGTGCGATCCACGGGCCATGGAGAGGCGATGCGGGCGACGTAGCGGGCGATAACGAGGTCCCTTCGCTGCGCTGCTGTCCATCGATAGTCGCACGGCGGCGCCCTACGACCGTGCCGACGCCGGCCGACCGGACGCGCGAGCGTGGCCCTGCGCTGCGGATGCCCGCGACCTCGCACCACCTCTCACGCGTTAGGCTTCGCCGCCGCAAGGGGGGAAAGTCGTGACCGAATACTCGTTCGTGACCGTCTGGCGGGTGCCCGCGCCGATCGATCAGGTGTTCGCAGTGATCGCGGACTCGCTCCGCTGGCCGGAATGGTGGCGTGGCGTGCCTCGGGTCGAGGAGCTGGAAGCGGGTGATGCCGCTGGACTCGGCAACGTACGGCGGTACACCTTTCGCAGCCGCCTCCCGTACGACCTCACGTTCGACGTGCGCACGACCCGCATCGAGCCCCCGCGCGCGCTCGACGGCATCGCGAGTGGGGAGCTCACGGGCGAGGGACGCTGGCGTCTCGCGGTCGAGGAAGAGACCACCGTCGTGCGCTACGAGTGGGACGTGCGTACGACGCAGTGGTGGATGAACGCGCTGGCGCCGCTCGCGCGGCCCGTGTTCGCGTGGAACCACGATTACGTCATGCGGCAGGGCGGCGAGGGGCTGCGGCGACGGCTCGGCGTGTGACACCGGGCGGGCCACTCACACCGCGTCGCGATCTGCCGATGATCACGACGCGTACATCCGCGTCCGACGGCACTCCGTCGCGCGTGCGCATGGAGGCTGCATGCTCTGGCAGGACGTCGTGCTCTCGCTCGGCGGCTTCTTCGTCGCCGCGACCCAGGTGCCGATGCTGCGCGCGGCCGAGAAGCCGCCGCTCGCGACGAGCATGCCGCTCGTCTTCATCCTCACGGCAATCTCGATCTCGCTGTTCTCGCTCGACCTCAAGCTCGCGGCGCTCGGCTGCGTGATCCAGGGCACGCTGTGGGCGATCCTTGCGGTCACCCGTCTCCGCGCCACGCGCGAGGCGGCTCACTTCAGCTCGCCGATCGTCCTCGCCGAGCAACACTCGGCTTCGCTCGATCGCGCCGCCTAGGCAGGACTTTGGGGGTGCGACGGCGCGGCGGGCGTCAGCCCTGCCGTGGATCCGCGCGCGTGCCTACGCGCCGCCCAGCCAGTCGCTGACCACGTCGGCCGTGTGCGCGCCGGGTGTCGCCGGCGGGTCGAAGGTTGCAGTAGGCGGGCCACCTTCGAGCCGGAACGGCCGCCCCGGGATGCGCACGGTCGCTCCGTTCGGCGCGTGCACCTCGCGGAGCAGTCCGCGCTCCTCGAGCTGCGGACACGCAAACAGATCGTCGACCGTTTGCACGAGCGCGAACGTCATGTGCATGCGCTCCGCGCGTTCGAACCACTCCTGTGCGGTGCGCTCGCGGAACGGCGGGACGAACAGCGCGACGAACTCGTCGTAGTGCTCCATGCGCCCCTCCGCCGTCTGAAAGCGCGGCTCGGCAAGCAGTGGCTCGCCAATCAGCTCAGCGACGCCGTCCATGCGCATGGAGGCCACGGCCCCCGGCGCGCAATAGACGAAGCGATCCTGCGCCGGCACCATGCGCAGGCCCGCCTTGACGCGCTGTTCCCGGCGCGCCACCTCGCCACGGTAGACATAAGCGGTGAGCTGTCCGTAGCCGTGCGGCGCCATCGCTTCGACCATCGCAATGTCCGCGTCGTGTCGACGCCCGTCCGCGCGATGCATCCGTACCGCCACCATCGCAGCCGAGGCGGCGGCCAGGCCTCCAGTCAGCGCGCCCTGGTATGGCGGCAACTGCATCGGCGGCTGGTCCCACTCCCCCGTGAGGAACATCAGCCCTGACGCGGCCTGTACGACGAGGTCGCTGGCCACCCAGCCGGCGCGTGGCCCGGTCAGGCCGAACGGCGTCACGGAGACGATTGACGCCGTTGGCGCGAGCCGGTTGTGGATGTCGGCCGCGAGCCGTGCTTCGCGGAGGCCCGCGGGGCTGAAGTCGCCGACCACGACGTCCGCGGCAGCGGCGAGCTGCAGGAGGTCGTCCTCGGCGACACTCACGCCCCGCTTACCGGCATTCACGAAGGTGAACGCACCGCCGTCGCCGTCACCCCATCGCGATTCCGTCCGCCGCAGCGGATCACCCCCGGCCGGCTCGACCTTCACGACGTCCCACCCGACCTCGGCCAGCAGCTTCGCCGTGTACGCGGCGCCGATGCCGGTCGAGAGATCGAGCGCTCGTGGCACGCCGCTCACTGCAGCCCGCCCGGCGTGCGTTCGGCGGCGTTCCGGGCGGCCCGCCAACCGTCGTGCGTCGCGTCGACCCGGGACAGCTCGCCGCGTGCGATTCGTCGCTCGTGGTCCCCGCCGGGCATCGCCGGCGGCGTGTTCGTCACGCCGATCACGCCGCGTGCTTCGAGCGCGGCGATCTCGTCGTCCGACAGCGCGACGACGTCGCGGAGCACGTGGCGGTTGTCCGCTCCTGCCGCATCCGCGGCCGCGAGCGGGACGAAGGCGCCCCCGCCCCAGGGCAGGCCGCCGTGCGGCGCCACGCCGTCCGACTCGAGTTCGGCGAAGTACCGGCGCGCCCAGAGCTGCGGATCCGAGGCCACGTCCGAGGCGTCGCTCACGATGTGGGCCGCAACGCCGGCGTCCTGCAACCGGCGCGCGACGTCGCCCGCGTCGAGCCGGCTGATGGCTTCCGCGAAGCGGTCGCGATCGAACGTGTCGAGCCCGAGCGCCCGCGCGGCCGGCGGGAGCTGGGCCGCGTCGGCCGAGACGGCGACGTGGCGGTCATGCCCGCGCGCCGCGAACACGTCATGCAGCGCGAACGTGCGGTCGGTGTTGCCCGCGCGCTGCGGCCGCGCGCCGAGCGCGGCCTCCGCGAGCACGGGCCCGAGCATGCTCACGCTCGTCTCGTACAGCGACGCGTCGATGTGCTGGCCCTCGCCGGTGCGGTCGCGGTGATCGAGCGCGGCAAGGATCGCGAACGCCACGTGCATGCCGCAGACGCTGTCCGCGTACACGATCGTGCCCGGCCGACCCGGCCATGCGTCCGCCATCCCAATCAGGCTGTTGATGCCGGAGACGGCTTCCGCGCCCGGCCCGAACAACGGACGCGGGCCCCACGGGCCGGTCATGCCGAACCCGGTGACGGAGACGTAGATCACGCCGGGGTGCACTCGCCGCACCGATTCGTAGTCGATGCCGAACTTCGTCACGACGCGCGGCGTGAAGTTGTGGCAGACCACGTCGACTGCCGACGCCAGCCTGAGGAAGAGTTCGCTCGCGCCCTCGACGTTCAGGTCGATCCCGAGCTGGCGCTTGTTGCGCGTGAGGTCGTCGGGGCCGGCCGGGCGCCGCGCGCGCTCAGGCGCCTGCACGCGGATCACCTCGGCGCCGAGGTCCGCGAGCTGCCGCGTCGCCACCGGCAATGCGACGGCCTGTTCGAGCGAGAGCACGCGGACGCCGGTGAGCGGTGGCGGGGTCACTCGATGGTCCGTTCCCTGGCCGGTCGGTGAGGCCGGCCGCGCGGGCGTCACGTTAGCGAACGGGCGCCCTCACCCCCAGCCCCGCTCCCTCTTGCGTGGGCAGCTCGTGCGCCGTTGGTCAGTCTTCGCGAGGGAGCGGGGGACCGGAGGGGAGTCGGAGGGGATGATTGCGCGCCGTCGGCTGCGGTGAGTGCGACGTGGGAGGGCCAGGGCCACCTCCGCTGATGCCGCTCGCCATCCGACTCCCCGCTCCCTCGCGAAAACAGCCCGACATCACACGCACTACCCGCGCAAGAGGGAGCGGGGCTGGTGGTGAGGGTCTTACCACCGGTGCACAGCGGGCGCCCCAGCGCCTGCCCATCCGACTCCCCGCTCCCTCGCGAAAACAGCCCGACATCACACGCACTACCCACGCAAGAGGGAGCGGGGTGGGGGTGAGGGTCCTACCACCGGTGCACAGCGGGCGCCCCAGCGCCTGCCCGTCCGATTCCCCGCTCCCTCGCGAAGACAGCCCGACATCACACGCACTACCCACGCAAGAGGGAGCGGGGTGGGGGTGAGGGCCCCTATCGCCGCCGCCGCGCGAGGTAGTGCGGGCTCTGGCCGAAGAACGTCTCCGCCGCCTCCATCACCGTCTCGGACAACGTGGGGTGGGCGTGGATCGTGAAGCGCAGATCGTCGGCGCGTGCGCCGAGCTCCACCGCGAGCGTGGCCTCGGCGATCATCTCGCCGGCGTTCACGCCAACGATGCCGGCGCCCAGCACGCGCTCCGTGCCGGGCTCCAGGATCAGCTTCGTCAGTCCGTCCGTGCGATCGAGCGTGACGGCGCGACCGGAGGCCGCCCACGGGAACTTCACAATCTCGACGTCGATCGCACGCTCCCGCGCCGCGTTCTCGGTCAGGCCCGTCCACGCCAGCTCCGGGTCGGTGAAGACGACGGCGGGGATCGCCGCGGCGTCGAAGGCAGAGGGCTCGCCCGCGATCGCCTCGACCGCGGCGCGCGCCTCGTGTGTGGCCTTGTGGGCGAGCATCGGCTCGCCCGCCACGTCGCCGATCGCGAAGATCGACGGCTCGGCGGTGCGGCGCTGGACGTCGGTCGTGATGAAGCCGCGGTCGCCCACGACGACCTTCGTGTTCTCCAGCCCGAGCTCGGCCGAGTTCGGCCGGCGGCCGACCGCGACGAGCACGGCGTCGTACGCGCGTGTCTCGTCCACGTCCGCGCCGGCGAGCGCCGCCCGCACCTCGCTGCCGGTGTCTTCCAGGTTCGTCACACGCGTCCCGAGCAGGATCTCCTTGAATCGCGGCGCCACGCTCTTGCGCAGCACGTCCACGAGATCGCGGTCCGCGCCGGGCAGCAGCCCGTTCGTCATCTCGACGATCGTCACCTCGGAGCCGAGCGCCGCGTAGACGCTGCCCATCTCGAGACCGATGTAGCCACCACCCACGACCAGCAGCCGCGCCGGCACCTCGCGTAGCTCGAGCGCATCCGTCGAGTCCCAGACGCGCGGCGAGTCCACGCGCAACGGCCCGGGGATCGCCGGGCTCGAGCCGGTGGCGACAATCGCGTAGTCGAACGCGACCTCGACGAGCTCGCCCTCGTTCGCGACGCGCAACGTGTGCGCGTCGACGAAACGGCCGCGCCCGCGCACGTATTCGACCTTGCGCGCGCGACTGATCGTGCCCAGTCCACCGGTGAGCTTCGCCACCACCCGGCGCTTCCAGTCGCGCAGCGCGTCGAGATCGATCTCCGGCGTGCCGAAGTGCAGCCCGAATTCCGCCGCCTCATGCACTTCCTGCTTGATGCGCGCGACGTGCAGCAGCGCCTTCGACGGAATACAGCCGCGGTAGAGGCAGACGCCTCCCGGGTTCTCTTCCGTATCGATCAGCGTGACCTTCATCCCGAGCTCCGAGGCGAGGAACGCCGCGGGGTATCCGCCGGGGCCGGCGCCGAGCACAGCGAGATGAATCGGTTCGGCCGTGGTGGTCATGCCTTACCCCTCGAGCGCGAGCAGTAGCGGGTTGTCGATTGCCTGCGAGATCCAGGTCATGAAGCGCGCGCCGTCCGCACCATCGATCACGCGGTGGTCGAAGGTGATCGAAAGCGGCATGCGCAGGCGCGGTACCCACTCGCCGTTCTCCCACACCGGCATCCGCTCGCCGCGGCCGAGGCCGAGCACTGCCACTTCCGGGGAGTTGATGATCGGCGAGAAGTGACCGGTGCCGAGGCTGCCGAGGTTCGTGACCGTGAAGCTGGCGCCGCGCATTTCGTCGAGTGTGAGCGTGTTCGTCCGAGCGCGTTCGGCGATGCCGTTCAGCTCGACGGATAGCTCGATGATGTTTTTCTGATCGACGTCACGGATCACGGGCACGACCAGTCCGCGCTCGGTGTCGACCGCCACGCCGACGTTGTAGTAGCGCTTGAGCACGAGCTCGTTGGCCTCGAGATCGAGGCTCGAGTTCATCTTCGGGTGCGCCTTCAACGCGGCGGCGACGACCTTGATCATGACGACGCTGATCGTGAGGTTGCCGCCGGCCTCGCGCGCACGCTCCTTGTACTGCTGGCGCATCTCCTCGATCGCGGTGATGTCCGCCCAGTGGTGGAGCGTGACGTGAGGGATGTGCGACCACGAGGTCGCCATGTTGCGCGCGACCGTGCGCCGCAGCCGCGACAGCGGCTCGCGTTCAACCGTGCCCCACTGCGTGAAGTCGGGCAGTGGCGGCATCGCGGGCACGCCCCCCGCCGCGGGTGCCGACGCGGGCGCCGGCGGCGCGGGGCGGGCGAGGACCCGGGCATGGCGCTTCACGTCGTCCTC
>JAQBZW010000100.1 GCA_027622315.1 Chloroflexota bacterium
CATGCGGTCGCGCGATCGCCGTCGGAACGGGTCGAGATCGGGGCGAGCTGGGCCAGCGTCGGGTCAGGCCTCGGCGGGACGCGTTCCGGGCACACCTCGAACCGGCACACGCTGGATCCGTGCAACCCGGCTTATCAGCCGGGGCTTGCCGGGATCCCCCAGGTGATCGGCTTTGTGCACCGTGTGTGCACGCGCACGATCGCCGAGCTGTGGGGCAGCGAGCGGGACGCCAACCTGATCGTCGCCCGCCACGCGATCTCGCACGTCGTCGCACCTTGGCTGGCGGGATGAGCGCGGGAAGCAGGGCGCGGAGCGCGGCAACCTGCGTGCGAGCCTCGCGAGATCGGCTCAGCCCTTGCTGGCCGAGCCGGTCTCGCCTTCACGGCGTGACCGCTCGAGCTCGAAGTTCTGCATCGCCCGCTCGACCATCGGCCGGCGCCGCTGGCCGGCATCCATCGGCTTCTTGAGCGCGAAGCCGGGATCGCCCTCGCCGGTCGAGCTGAGCAGGTGCAGCGCGAACGCTCCGTTGATGTGGCCCGTAAAGCCCTGTGCGTCCTGCGCCTGGTTGATCGCGAGCTTGATCATGCGCAGCTGAAACGGGTCGTTCTCCGCGACGCGCTCCGCGTACGCCATCACCTCGTCGTCCAGCTGCTCGCGCGCGACGACGCGATTGACCAGCCCGAGCTCCTTCGCCTCTGCGGCGCCCACGAAGCGGCTCTCGAAGAGCAGCTCCTTCGCCTGCCGCGCATGCAGGTCCCACGGGATCGAGAAGTACTGGAAGTTCGTGCCCAGGAACATCGCGTCATCGGCGGCGAAGATCAGATCCATCGCGGAAGCGATGATCCAGCCGCCGAAGATGCAGTAGCCCTGCACCGCCGCGATCGTCGGCTTCGGCAGGTTCCGCCAGCGCAGCGACTTGTCGACGTTGTTGTCCCACGACTGCGCGTAGCGGCCGCGCAGTCCCTCCTCCGGTGGCCGCGCCTCCATGTCCGCCCGCTGCTCGGGCGTGCCGAGGTCGTGCCCGGCGGAGAAGTGATCGCCTGCGCCCCACACCGTGATCACGCCGACCTCACGGTCGTCGTTCGCCCGCGCGAGTGCGTGGTCCAGCTCTTCGAGCAGTCGCCGGCTCTGCGCGTTGCGGTAGCGCGGCCGGTCGAGCGTGACCCGCGCCACCCGCCCGACGCGCTCGTAGCGCACGTTCTCGTAGTCGCTCATGGCGGGCCTCCCCCGGATTCCCGCGCATGTTCGCATGCCGACCGAGCGCGCGCGTTTCACGGCATCTGGGGATGCCGGACTGCCCCGCTCCTCCTGAGTGAAACGAAGGACGCTCGACACCGCCGCCCGCGTCCTTCGACTGGCTCAGGGCGGACGGAGTGGAGGGGCGCTGCCGTCCATTATTCCCGTTCGTCCTGAGCCCGTCGAAGGACCACCGAGTGACCTCCCCCGCCTTGCCGGCGCCGCCCGAGTCCGCGCCCACGACGCCGCGCGCACGCGGCGATAGCCTCCACGCATGCGCATCCTTGCGATCGACATCGGGACCGGGACCCAGGACGTACTGCTCTTCGAACCGGGCGGGCCGGTCGAGAACTCGCCGAAGTTCGTCGTGCCGTCGCCCACGCGCGTCGCCGAGCAGCGCATCCGCGAGGCCACCGCCGCACGCGATGCGCTCGTGCTCACGGGCGTGACCGCCGGCGGCGGGCCGTGCCACTGGGCGCTCGGCGACCACCTCGCCGCCGGGCTCGCGGCGTACGCCACGCCCGACGCGGCGCGCACGTTCAACGACGACCTCGCGGAGGTGGAGGCGCAGGGCGTCGTGATCGTGTCGGACGACGAGGCCACGCGCCTCGACGGCACGCACGTGACGATGCGCGATCTCGACCTCGCGACGATCTTCGCGGCACTCGCCGCGTTCGGCGTCGACACGCGTGTCGACGGCATCGCCGTCGGCGTGCTCGATCACGGCGCGGCGCCACCCGGTGTCTCGGACCGTGTGTTCCGCTTCGAGCACATCGCACGCACGCTCGCCGCCGATCCCGACGTGCGTGCGTTCGCCTACCTCGCCGACGTGCCCGCGTACCTCACGCGCGCCCGCGCCGTCGTCGGCTGCGCCGATGTCGACGTGCCGGCCGTGTTCATGGACACCGGCCCCGCAGCCGCGCTCGGCGCGCTCCATGACCTGCCGGTCGCGATCGAACCGTCACGCTTCGTGCTGAACACCGGCAACATGCACTCGCTCGGGATCGTGCTCGACGGCACGCGCGTGTCCGCGCTCTTCGAGCACCACACCGGGCAGCTCACGCCCGCACAGCTCGCCGCGTCCGTCGACGAGCTGTGTGCCGGCACGCTCACCGCCGCTGCCGTGTTCGAGTCGAGCGGTCACGGCGCGCTCTACCTCGACACGCCACCGTTCGCGCCCGGCATCGTCGCCGTGACCGGCCCGCGCCGCGGCAACGTGCTCCCGCTCTTGCGCGGCGCGCGCGCCGTCGCGCCGCACGGCGACATGATGATCAGCGGCTGCTTCGGCCTGCTCGACGCCTTCGCCTACCGCGTGCCCGCGGCACGCGACGCGATCGCGGAGCTGCACCGCGAGGCGGCTCCGTAGGACCTCGGGTCGGCGCGAAAGCGCCGGGGGTGCGGTCGAACGGCGTCGGCGCGCAGCACCTACGGCTCCCCCACGCCCGTCACGCCCTCCGCTGCGAGCGCCTCGTATTCGCCCGGCGTCATGCCGAGCAGCTCCGAGAACACCTCGAGGTTGTGCTCACCCTGCACGGGTGCGTGACGGGTGACGGCGGCGGGTGTGCGCGAGAAGTGGACCGGTGCGCCGGGCTGCGCCCGGCGTCCGACCTCGGGGTGGTCGACGTACACAATCACGCCGCGCGCACGGAAGTGCGCGTCGGAGGCGACCTCGAGCGTGTCGAGCACGGGGGCGGCGATCATGCCGGCCGTGCCGAGGCGCGCGGCCAGCGCGTCGCGATCCTCGGTGGCAGTCCACGCGGCGAGCGCGGCGTCGAGTGCGTCCTCGTTCGTCTTGCGCGCGGCGTTGTCGGCGAAGCGCGGGTCGGCGAGCCAGTCAGGATGTGCGGCGGCCGCGCAGAGCGCGGCCCACTGCGTCTCGCTCTCGGCGGCGAGCGCGATCCAGCGCTGGTCACGCCCCGCAGCGAGGCAGGGGTAGATGCCGTGCGGCGCGAACGTGAGGTGGCGGTTGCCGAGGCGCGCGCGTTGGCGGCCGGTCAGCTCGTACTCGAGCGCCGCGTCACCGACGACGGCGAGGTTCGCCTCCTGCATCGAGAGGTCGATGTACTGGCCCTCGCCGGTGCGCTGGCGGTGGCGGAGCGCGGTCACCATGGCCGCGAAGCCCGTGAGTCCGGCGACCGCGTCCGGGTACATCTGCCCGGAGTTGATCGGCGGCCCGTCGCGGTAGCCGAGCAACGCCGACTGCCCCGAGGTCGGCTCGATCGTGCCGCCGATGCCGGGCACGTTCGCCCACGGCCCGTCGTGGCCGTACGCGGTGAGGCTGCACAGGATCACGTCGGGCTTCACCGCGCGCATCGCCTCGTAGTCAATGCCCAGGTTGCCGAGCACGCGCGGTGAGAAATTCTCGGCGACCACGTCGGCGTGGACGAGCAGGCGTCGGAAGAGATCGACGCCGGCCGGCGTCGCGAGGTCGAGCGTGGCGTTGCGCTTGTTGAGGTTGACCGAGTTGTAGAGCGGATTGCAGTTCCACGCGTGTGTCGCAGTCGGGACCGAGGACAGCGCGGCGATCAGCGGCGTGTCGTACGAGCCGCGCCAGGAGTCGAGCCGCTTGCGCACCTCGAGCTGCACGATGTCCGCGCCGAGCATGCCGAGCAGCTGCGTGGCGTACGAACCGGCCCAGGCCTGCGTGAGCACGATCCCGCGGATGCCCGCCAACGGCCCGCGGGGCGCACCTACCGCCGCGCCGTCGGTACTCATTCGACCGTCCCGATCACGCCCGATTCGAACAACCCGAGCAGGTGGTCCTCGGTGATGCCGCCGATCTCGCGGAAGACCGAGAACGTGTGCTCCCCGTGCCGCGGCATGCGTCGCGCGAGCTGCCACGGCGAAGCCGAGAGCCTGGCGGGCGCTCCGGCGTAGGCGGGGCCGTCGGGTGCGTTCTCCGCGGCCGCCCAGAATCCGCGCGCGGCGAGGTGGTCGTTCGTGCGGAGCTCGGACATCTCCAGCACCGGGCCGGCGACGACGCGACGCACGGCCAGCTCGTCGAAGAGTTCCATCTTCTTCCAGCCGGCCATCTGCTCCTCGACGCGGGGCATGTACTCGTCCTGGTGCTGCTGGCGGAACCAGCCGGCGGCCCAGCGCTCGTCCTCGGCGAGATCCTCGAGCCCGAGCAGGTTCATCGCATCACGCCAGAAGTGCGCGCGACTGATCGTAAGCGCGAAGTGCCCGTCGGCGACGGGCACCGGGCCGGCGGTGATGTCGCTCTTCTCGCGTCGTGCGAGCGGCTCGCCCGTGTACTGCGCGCGCACGATCGCGGGCGCACAGGTCGAGGCGAGGACGTCGTCGAGCGCGACATCGATGTGCTGGCCCTCGTTGTCGTGTGTGTCGCGGTGGAGCAACGCGGCGACCACCGCGCCGTAGGCCGCGATGCCCGCCTGGTACGACGCCTGGAAGGCGCTGCCGTTCAGCGGCTCGCGGTTGGCGCGACCGTTGATCGAGGCCCAGCCGGAGCGAGCGAAGGCCGTCAGGTCGTTGCCCGGCACCGCTGCCCGCTTGCCGGTCTGTCCATGCGGCGTGATCGAGCACAGGATCATCCCGGCACGTCGCTGCGCGAGCATGTCGAAGCCGAGCCCGAGCTCGGCCAGGCGCCCCGGCGTGAACGACTCGACAACGACATCGGTGCGCCGGAGCAAGCGCGAGAGCAGGCTCCCGGCGCGCGGTTCGTCGAGGTCGATCGCGATCGAGCGCTTGTTCGCGAGCATGTACAGCGCGGGAATGCTGCGGCCCGCATCGTCGAACGGGGCGAGCGCGCGTAAGGCGTGCCCGTTGGCGCGCGGCTCGACGGTGATCACGTCGGCGCCGAAGTCGGCGAGCAGCCGCGTGCACCACGCCCCCGCGGCCGAGTCCGACAGGTCGAGCACGCGAAGGTCGTCGAGCGCCTGGGTCATCGAGATCGCCTCGCGCACGGGAGATTGGGCACGGTCACCCTGCGTTCGCCAGCCCCTCCCGTTCGTCCCGAGTGAAATCGAGGGACGCGGACGGCGACTGACCCCCGTTCGCGTCGAGTGGAACGAGACACGCGACCGCCACCCTCCGCTGGTCCCGAGTGGAACGAGGGACGCGAGTTCCGCATTCCGCTCCGGAATGAATCGGGAGACCGACGGACATCGGCCGCCGGCCGCGTGCGCACCGCTTCCCTCGTTTCACGCGGGACGAACGGAAAGCGCGCCAGCTCAGCCTGAGCGAGGCGAGTCACTCGCTGCTTTCGCGCTTCGCAACCTGGAAGATCGTGGTGTGGCGAAGGCGCGCGAGCTCGCGCGCGTCCTCGGAGAGCATGACCCCGTCCACGACGATGTAGTGGTGGCCTTTGCGCTCGTACGTCTCCACGACGTGGCCGGCGACCGTCACGGTCTGACCGGACTCGGCGGGCGCGAGGTGCTGGATGTGGCTGCGCGCGTGGATCGAGGGGCCGTAGTCGAACGAGTGGTGGATGAGCGGTGTCATGCGCGCGGCGATCCAGCCCGGATGGATCAGCGGACGCTCGCCCACGAAGCGCGGATCGACCGAGCGCTGCTTCTCCAGCGCGTACGTCCGCATCTCTTCGGCCGTGGCGGAGACGGCCATCGGCCGGATGTCCTCGCCGACCGGGGCCGCCGCCATCGTGAGGCGTGGCAGGCGCTCCGGCCGCGCCTCCGCCGTGCGCCGCAGGGGCGAGCGCAGCTCGCCCAGCCAGGGCGCATCGCCGAGGCCGAGCGTGCCCACGACGGCGTCGGCGCCGTCGACCTTCGCCATGCGCAGCGCGCTCGCGCCGTCGCCCGCGGGCGCGACCTCGACCGTGAGTTCGTCGCCGGGATACGTCGGGTGCCGGAAGGCGACCTCGACCCAACCGCGTTCGAGCCAGCCTGCGCCGATCGCGTCGAGGATCGTGGGCGTCGCCCAGCCGTACACCGTCACGCCGCCAACGAGCGCGGCCGTGTAGCCGTATTGCTTCGCCACCTCGGTCGAGTGAATCGGGTTCGCGATCGTGGGCGAGTCTTCGCCGTCCAGGAAGGCGGTCATCTGTCGCTGCGCGCGACCGTGCGTGGTCGTCATCGTTCGCTCCTCGTTCCCGACCGCGATGCTCGCGACCGGCGGTTCCGCCGCATTCTAGCCAGCCGGTCGCGCGTGAGCGGGCTCTTCGCACTTGCAGAGCCGGGTTCCACGTCTGGGTCGGCGGCCCGATCCGGCCAATAAGAAAACCGCGCCCCATGCGGGGCGCGGTTCGTGGCTCGCACGCACCAAGGGCGGCGGTGCGTGCGAGTCCGCTGGAGGGCTAGCTCCAGGGCTGTCGGGGTCCGCCGTTGACGCTGTACGCGCCATCGCCCGAGAAGCGGGCGTGGCCGGCGCCGGCGGCTTCGAACTTGATGCCGGCGCCGATCAGCGTGCTCGAGATCTCGTCACCGGCGATGCGGAAGTGCCCGCGCACGCCGAGGTACAGGGCGGAATCAAGGGGTCGTCGCAACACCTCGAGATGAGGAGTTGCGATGGGAAGGTCACCGGCGTGGACGGCGAAGGCGACAGGAAGGCCGCCCATGCGGTCCCCGGGCCGGCCGCCCGTTGCACGGCGTGAGCATCGCCAGCGGTTCTGGCTGGCGATCGCAGAGGGGTTGTCGAGCGAAGATGCCGCCGCGCCCGCCGGCGTGTCTCCGGCCGTCGGAGCACGCTGGTTTCGTGAAGGTGGTGGCATGCCGACAGTCAGCCGGGCCCCGCTGTCGGCGCGGTACCTCTCGTTCACTGAGCGCGAGGAGATCGCCATCCTCCACGCCCAGGGCGCCAGCGGCCGAGCGATCGCGCGCATGCTCGGCCGGGCGCCGGCGACGATCTCCCGCGAGGTACGCCGCAACGCTGCGACGCGTGGCGGCACGCTGGAGTATCGAGCGACCACGGCGCAGTGGCACGCCGACCGACGTGCGCGACGTCCCAAGGTGGCGAAGCTCGCCAGCAACGAGCAGCTTCAGGGCTACGTCCAGGAACGGCTGTCCGGCGCGGTCGTTCGCCCGGACGGCGTGGCTGTGGTCGGACCGGACGTGCGCTGGATCGGCCGTCGACATGGGCGCCGTCAGCACCGACGCTGGGCTCAGGCGTGGAGTCCTGAGCAGATTTCGAACCGGCTGAAGGTCGATTTCCCTGATGATCCGTCGATGAGGATCTCTCACGAAGCCATCTACCAGGCCCTGTACGTCCAGGGGCGTGGTGCGTTGCGGCGCGAGCTGACCGCATGCCTGCGTACCGGACGAGCGCTGCGGGTGCCGAGGGCGCGAAGCCGCGGCCGCGGCAAGCACTTCGTCAGTCCAGAGATCATGATCAGTGAGCGCCCCGATGAAGCCGATGACCGCGCCGTGCCCGGCCATTGGGAGGGCGACCTCATCCTCGGTCTGGACAGCTCGGCGATCGGCACGCTCGTCGAGCGCACGACACGATTCACCATGCTGCTGCACCTGCCCCGCATGGACGGCCACGGACAGCAACCCCGTGTCAAGAACGGCCCGCCGATGGCGGGCCATGGTGCAGCGGCCGTTCGTGACGCGATCGCGGCGTCGATCACCACGCTGCCCGAACAACTACGCCGTTCGCTCGTCTGGGACCAGGGAGCGGAGATGGCGCAGCACGCGCAACTGCGCATCGAGACCGGTCTGCCGATCTACTTCTGCGACCCGCACAGCCCCTGGCAGCGTGGCAGTAACGAGAACACCAACGGACTGCTGCGTCAGTACTTCCCGAAGGGGACCGACCTATCCAAGCACTCCGCCGACGACCTCGCCGCGGTCGCGCTCGCGCTCAACACGCGACCCCGCAAGTCCCTCGGATGGAAGACGCCTGCCGAGGCACTCGATGAACACCTACTCTCCGCTGAACAGGGCGGCGTTGCGACGATCCCTTGAATCCGCCCAGGACGCTGCCGTCGCCAATCACGATCCGTCGCTCAAAGCCGTCCACGCGCACCTCGGCGTTTGCGCTCACGATCAGGGCGCCGGCGCCGATCGAGCCCTCCTGCACGTAGCGCCCGTGCAGATGTGCGATGCCATTGCCTGCCGCCCCGACGGTGCGGAAGCCGTGGACCGCGCGCTCGCGCGCGACGTCGCTGTCCGGCTCGTGCGCCGACACCGCCGGCACCGCGATCGCCATCAGCGTCAGCGCGACCAGCAACGCCATCATCGCGCCGGCGATCCCGCGCTTCAGCGTCCGTGTGCTCGTCATCTCGTACCTCCTCGTTCCGCAGGTGGGTTGCCTGTGAAACGGTGGTCTGCCGAAAACGTTTGTCTTGAACCCGTGGCGCCTGCTGGAGCACAGGCGGGAAAGCCTGTTCCACCCGACTGGGAGCCGGCCGTTCGTGACCGGAGCCTGCTCATCGCGCAGGCCGCTCCTGGCTCCACGAAGCACGGGGCCCGCCGTTGATGCGATACGAGCCGTCGCCCGCGATGCGGGCGTGGCCCGCACCGTCAGCCATGAAGGTGATGTGGGCGCCGGTCACGGTGCTCGAGATGTCGTCACCGACCACGCTGAACTGGCCGCGCGCGCCGAGGTAGACGATGTGATCCCCGATTGCAACGCGTTGATCGAAGCCATCGAGACGCACCTCGGCGTTCGCGCTCGCGACCAGCGCGCCCGATCCGACCAGCCCTCCTGCACGGAGCGCCCACGAAGGTGTACGAGGCCGCTGCCCACGACCTCAACTCGCCAGAAGGCGTGATGCACGCGAACGTCTGAGACGTCGGCGCACGCGTCCTGAGACGAAGCGCGAGAGGTGGCGATCGTCATCAGTCGGAGTGCCGCGAGCAGAACCGCGGTGTCAGCATGGCTGCGCGCGTCCGCGCGCTGATCGTCGTCATGTGCCTCGTCCTTCGCTCCACGGGCCCTGACTGTGAAACGGAGGAGCGCAGGACAACGTTCGTCGTGACCCGGGGCCAGGTACGGCGCTATGCGGAAGGTCGATCGGTGGAGGCGAGGGTCGCCTCCGGCCGCGGTTACGCGCGCCGGTCACCGCGCACGGACGTCCGCGGTCAGCTCACGCCCAGACCACATCGTCGGCGGTATCGGTCGTGATTCCCGTGAGGCCACCCAGGCGGGCAGCGAGTCGACGGCGGACGTCCGGATGTGCCCAGCCGGTCGCGCTACCGCCCCGCGCACGGGCGGCCGCCTCTAGCAGACGCCGCGCGATCGCGAACGCCTCGTAGTAGGCGAGACGTTGCTCGTCGAGCGGGCGGGTACGCGCATAGGCGCGGCGGTACTGCACCTGAAGCGCGCGGCGCATGGCATCCACGGCGTGCGCCAGCGGCGCCGGGGCATCGAGCGGCGCGAAGTGGAGCCACACGATCGTCTGCGCGACGTCGAAGTGCGGATCGGCGAGCTGTACGCCGGTCCAGTTCACTGCGCCGACGAAGCGCGCGCCGTCGACGATCACGTTGCGCGGGTGAAAGTTCGCGTGGCAGATCGCGGACGGCCCAGGGGCCGGGTGGTGCGCGCGCAGCCACTGCCAGGTCGAGAGCAGTGACGCGCCGCCGCGCGCGCTGAGATCGGCGTCGCTCCAGTCGAGCACGCTTTCCGGGCGCAGGCGGTCGGCGTCGCCGAGCGCGGCGACGGCCGCCAGGAGTAGCGCCGGGTCGAGCTCATGCAGGCGCGCCTGTGCCTCCGCCAGTAACGAGCCCGCCCCGAACGCGTGTCGCGACGGCGGACGCATGCTCGCCCACAGCGAGTCGCCGGGCAGGCGTGCGAGCACGAGAAAGTGCGAACCTGCGATCGCCTCCGCGTCGCCGATGACGCGCACGCCGGGGCACGGGTAGCTCGCACTCGCGACCGCCTCGTGCACGGCGGCTTCGAAGCGCGCACGGCGCGCCGCCGCCGCGAGGGCGTCCGCCCGCTCGGGGAAGAGGCGGAGCACGAGCGGTCCCTCGAATGGCGCGGGCGCAGCAGACAGTGAGAACGTGTAGGAGGCCGCATCCTCGCCGCCGGGCAGGCGCTCGGGTGCCTCGGCGAACACCAGGTCGGCACGCCCGGCGCGCGCTCGCACCACGTCGAGCAACGCGCCCGCGATGGCATCGGCTTCCGGCGGCGAGGTCATGCGTCTCACCTCACGCGGCGCGATCGTCATTCGAGACCCCGACTCTAACAATGGTCCCGCGCGCGCGGAGAGGCTCTCGGAGTGCGCGTGCGTTAGCCCGAATCCACCGATCCGCCGGGCGAGATCGCACGGACGGTAGACGCGTGGCGTTCGCGGGGCGGATGACGCGGGGGCGAGGGCACGCGGG
>JAQBZW010000101.1 GCA_027622315.1 Chloroflexota bacterium
GGGCGTGGTGCTTGGCGCCGCCGCAGGCGCCGCGCTCGCGCACCGGGCCACCCGCGATCCCGCCGTACGCGCGCTGATCGGGAGCTTTCGCGGGCTGCGGGCTCGCCAGCAGTGGCGGCTCGCCGTGCGTCTGCTGCGCGACCCGCGCGTGCCCCGGCGCACGCGCGTCGTGCCGCTCGCAGTGCTGCTCTATCTGATGATGCCGATCGACATCATCCCCGACTTCCTGCCCGTGATCGGTCAGCTCGACGATCTCCTGATCGTGGTGCTCGGCGCGTGGGTGATCGTGCGCGCGGTGCCGGCTGAGCTGATCGCGGAGCATCGCCGAAGAGTGGTCGAGTGCGATGCGGCCGCCCCGGACAGTCAGCCGTGATCGCGGCACCGGCGAATGGGGTCGCGCTCGGCCCATCGACCGCGGAACCGCGGCTATCATGCCCGGCGTGAATGACAACGTTCCGTTGAAGATTGTCGAAGCGATCGACGCCGCGCTCGGCGGTGGCGACCCCGTGGTCGTCGCGACGGTGACTACAGCGGGCGCGAGCACGACCGCGCAACCGGGTGAGAAGCTGCTCGTCGGGCGCGACGGCGCGACGCTCGGCGAGATCACGGATCAGGCGCTCCGCGCCGCCGTGCTCGAGGCTGCGAGCCAGGTCTTCGGTGCGTTCCCGCGCGTCGTGCTCGAGACGCTGTACTTCGGTCGCGACGGATCCGCCGTGACGCGCCGCTCGCAGGCGCGGCCGGACGACGCGCAGGTGATGGTCCAGCTTTTCGAAGCGCCGGCGCGGCTGGTGGTCGTCGGCGGCGGCCATGTCGGGTTGTCTGTCGCGGAGATCGGGGAGCTGCTCGGCTTCGGCGTGACCGTGCTCGACGATCGGCCAGAGTTCGCGAACGAAGAGCGCTTCCCCATGGCCGAATCTGTCCGCTGCGGGGAGATCGACGAGGAGCTGGACTCGCTCACGTTCGATCACAACACGTACATCGTGCTCGTGTCCCGCGGGCACAAACAGGACGAGATCGCACTGCGGCACGTGGTGGGGCGCGGTGCGGGGTACGTCGGCATGATCGGCAGCAAACGGCGCACCGCGACTGTGCTCGAGCATCTGCGAGATGAGGGATTCGACGCGGCGGCCCTCGAGCCACTGGCGACGCCCATCGGCCTCGACATCGGCGCCGAGACACCGGCCGAGATCGCGGTGTCGATCCTCGCCGAGATCACGATGCTCAGGCGTGGCGGGAGCGGGCGAAGGATGTCCGCCGACCGACCGCGGATGGGCGCGCCCGCGGCGCGAACGTAGGAGCAGCGGCAGCTTCGCTTGTGCTAGTGTTGAGTTGTCCGAGCGGGTCGCGGCCACGGGCGCAAATACCGCCGTAGCGCGAAAAGCCCGGGCGAACCACCTTGCGGCGGGTCCCGGGCCAGCCAGCCGCAACCCGATACTGCCAGTTCCCTCTGGGGCATGGGGGCCGACGCGCATCGGCCCTCATGCTTGTCCGGGGGGGTCGTGCGGCGACCGCGCCCCCGCGCTTACCGACTAATACGTCCCGGTCCACCGGTTGGATTCGTGGGGACGTTCCGTCGTCGCTATGATCGCAGCGAGCTAATCGGTCGGTCGGAGGCCTTCATGGATCGAGCACTGTTCCAGGAGATTCGCGAAGCTGCCGCGCGCGGCGAGGCCCGTGTGCTCGCGACGATCGCGACGGCTCGCGGCTCGACACCCCGCAAGCCGGGCGCCTCCATGCTGCTCCGTCCCGATGGGACCTTTTCCGGGACTATCGGCGGCGGCTGTGGCGAGGCCGAAGTCTGGCAAGAGGCGATGGAGACGATGGCCGACGGCAAGCCGCGAACGGTCGTCGTCGATCTCACCGAACCCACGGACGGCGACGACAAGATCTGTGGCGGTGTCATGGAGATCTTCGTGGAGCGCGTCACTTCGTAGCTTGCCGCCGCGCAGCGGGACTGGTGAGCGGACTCACGGCCCCTGATCGAGATCCGTCCACCCACGCCCCGGCGTACCTGTCGGGTACGCGTGCTACGATCCGCATTCGGACGTTCGCGGGGAAGTCTCCGAGCCGTGAGCGAGCCGGGAAGGAAACAGCCCGATGTTGGGTAGCCTCGGTTGGCAAGAACTGCTGATCGTCCTCGTGATCCTCGCCCTTGTTCTGGGCGCATCGCGCGTCGCGGATCTCGGAGGTGCCCTCGGCAAGGGCATCCGTGAGTTCCGTCGCGAGGCAAGCACGGACGAGAAGGACGAAGAGAAAGGCAAGGAGAAGGAGCAGACCGTAGCGCGTTCCTCTGATGAGGCCCCGCGCAAGGACGGCTGACCCTCAACCTCTGGATTCCGCTCAGACGGGCGTCCCTCTCAAGCAGGGGCGCCCTTTTTTCGTTCCGAGACGAGGCGACAGTGGGCGCCGGGGCCTCTGCTATAGTCCGCCGCGCCTGATGAGCAAGGCCGTCGCAGAGAGGACCAACGCGTGGAGATCGTCCAGGGGCTGCATCAGCTCAAGACGCCGATGACCAGCCCGGCGCTCCCCTACGTGATGCCCTACGTCTTCGAATGCTCGGACGGCATCACGCTGTTCGACGCAGGGTTCGGGACGCCGGAGGCCATCGCCTCGCTCACCGCTCAGCTCGCCGTGCTCGGCTATGAGCCAAAGCACATTCAGCGGCTGATCATCTCCCACGCCCACCCCGATCACCTCGGCATGTCCGCGTGGATTCGGGAGCAGTCGCCCGATTCCAGCCTCGTAATGCTCGAACGGGAGTGGCAGTGGATCACCGACCGTTGGCTGGATAACGACGCCTGGACGCAGCTGTCCGATCAGTGGCTGGTCCTGCACGGCGTGCCGCAAGCCGAGATCGAAGAGGCGCAGACGGCGGGCGGCTCGACGCCTGCGGCCCGCCGTCCCCCGCTGCGATTCGACATCGAGCCGGACGTGAAGCTGCGGGACGGGGAGGTGCTGGAGTTCGATCGCTGGCGAATTCAGGCCGTCTGGACGCCGGGGCACACGCCGGGGCACCTCTGCGCATACGAGCTGAATCACCGTCTGATGTTCACGGGCGATCACGTGCTCCCGCACATCAGCCCGAACGTCTCGCTCCATGCGGACCAGGAGGGCACGAGCCCGCTCAGCGATTTCCGCGACTCGCTGCGTAAGGTCGCCGCCTTCGACGTGGACCGCGCGCTGCCCGCCCACGAGTTCACGATTCCGGATCTGGCAGGGCGCTGCGCGGTCCTGCTCCATCACCATGACGAGCGGCTCGACGAGGTGCGCCACGCGATCGGCCCGGACGTGGCCACGGCTCGCGAGATCTCGCAGCGGGTGAAGTGGAACACGGGTCCGTTCGACGACTTCAACATCTTCATGAAGCGCAGTGCGCTCGGCGAGACGCTTTCGCATCTCCGGTTGCTCCAGGACGAGGAGCGCGTTCGCCGGATCGAGGGCGACGGCCGGGTGCACTGGGCGCGCGTCTGACGCGCG
The DNA here is from genome assembly GCA_027622315.1 of Chloroflexota bacterium. Taxonomy (GTDB): domain Bacteria; phylum Chloroflexota; class Dehalococcoidia; order UBA2979; family UBA2979; genus VGNK01. The sequence continues at coordinate 3,478 of JAQBZW010000101.1, forward strand.
GCGGTTCCCCCCTCGTTCCCGGCACGCGACAATCAGCGCATGTCGCGTCCATCGCTCCGTGAACGTTCTGCCCTGCTGATCGGCCGCGCCGCAGGCGCGACCACGCGCCGCCTCGGGCGCGGGGGCGGCACCGCGTTGCCTGGCCTGATCGCAGCGCGCCTCGCGCCCGATCTGCTGGCGACATTTGCGCGCACGCTCGCGGACGGCGTCGTGACCGTCACCGGCACGAACGGCAAGACGACGACGTCTCATCTGCTGACGGCGATTGCGCGTGCGGACGGGCGCGAGGTCGTAGCGAACGACTCGGGATCGAACATGGAGCGCGGGCTGCTGAGCACGTTCGTGGAAGCGGACCGGCGCGCCGGCGTCCGCCGCCTGGGTGTGCTCGAGGTGGACGAGGCGGAGTTGCCACGCGTCTTTCCGCGGCTGCGCCCGCGCCTGTGCGTGTTCCTCAATCTCTTCCGCGACCAGCTCGATCGCTACGGCGAGGTGGACTCGGTGGCCGAAGGCTGGGCGGCGATGCTCGCCGCGCAGCACGGCGATGCGTGGTCGCCGACGCTCGTCCTCAACGCCGACGACCCGTCCGTCGCGCAGCTCGGGGCGTACGCGCGCGGCCGCGTGATCACGTTCGGCATCGACGATCCGACGGTCGCGTTGCCGGGTCGCGAGCACGCGGCGGACGCTCGCTTCTGCATATGCGGCGCGCGCTTCGAGTACTCGGCCGTGCACATGGGGCACATCGGGCACTGGCGCTGTGCGGGCTGCGGGCGCGCACGGGTGGCTCCGGACGTCTCCGCGCGCGGGGTCATGCTCGGCCCGGGCGGGACCGAGGTCGAGCTTGTGATCGCCGGCGAGGTCAGCCGGCTGATCCTGCCGCTCGCCGGCCTCTACTCCGTCTACAACGCGCTTGCGGCGGCAGCCGCGACGCACGCCCTCGGCATCGCGAGCGATGTGATCGCGACGGCGCTGGCACGGGCGGCGCCGGCGTTCGGGCGGCAGGAGCAATTCGTGCTCGACGGGCGCACGGTGCGCGTGTGGCTCGCCAAGAATCCCACCGGGCTGAACGAGGTCCTGCGCGCGCTCGTGGCGGCGGGCCCGCCGCTAACGGTGCTGGCGCTGCTCAACGACGGCATTCAGGACGGCCAGGACGTCTCCTGGATCTACGACGCCGATGTGGAGCGGATCGCGCCGCTCGCGCCCACCGTGATCTGCTCGGGCGACCGCGCTGACGATCTCGCGCTGCGGGTGGCGCTCTCGGGTATCGAGCCGGCCCGCGTCGAGCGGGACCCCGAGCGTGCGCTGGACGCGGCGCTCGCGCTCACGCCGGCCGGCGGCCGGCTCGAGATCGTGCCGACGTACACGGCCATGCTGCGCGTGCGCGAACTGCTCGCTCGTCGCGCCGGTGTGCCGTCGTACTGGGTGGGGGAGCACGCGTGAGCGCCGACCATCCGCCGCTGCGGCTACTCACGCTCTACGACGACGTGATGAACGTCTACGCCGATCGGGGCAACACGATCGCGGTGCACGCCCGCGCTCGCGCCCGCGGTCTCGGGATACACGCGACCGCTGCCAGCCTTGGCGATCCGCTGCCGTCGGCAGCGGATCTCGTGCTCATCGGTGGCGGGCAGGATCGCGAGCAGTGGCGCATCGCCGATGAGCTCGCGGGCCACGGCGACCAGCTGCGCGCGTGGGCGGACGAGGGCGTGGCGATGCTCGCCGTGTGCGGTGGCTTCCAGCTCTTTGGGCGCTGGTATCGAGACAGCGCGGGAGCGGAGCTCCCGGGCGCGGGCGTCTTCGACGTGACGACGGTGGCGCCGGGGCCCGGCTGGCCGCGATGCATTGGCGATGTGATCGCGCACTCGGCGGTCGACGCGGTCGGCGAACTCGTGGGGTTCGAGAATCACGGCGGCCGCACGTATCTCGGCGCCGGCGCGCGGCCATTCGCGATGGTCGAGTACGGGCGCGGCAACAACGGCGAGGACGGGACAGAGGGCGCGATTCGCGACCGTGCGATCGGCACGTACCTGCACGGCTCGCTGCTCCCGAAGAACCCGGCGCTGCTCGATTACCTGCTCGCGGGCGCGCTCAGTCACCGCACGGAGAGCGAGGTCCGGCTCGAACCGCTCCCGGCTGGCTATGCGGAGCGCGCACACGCCGCGGCGGCCGCCGTCGCGCGCAGCCGCGCACCTCGGTTCGAGCGCCCCACGCGGCCGGCCGTTTGACCCGACGCGGCGCGGGCGCGGATGCTGGGCACGCGGGGTGGACGGGCCGGCTGACTGTGCGCTTCCGTGTTCGCGACCTGATGTTTCTCCTGCTGCTGCTCTCGAGCGCGACGCTCGCACTGGGGTGTGTTGAACGCGGCGGCGAGACGCGCGTGTTCGTGGACGGCACCCAGGTCTCGAGCCCGGTGGCGAGCGCGACGGCCACGCCCGCATCCGCCGCCACCGTGCCGGCGCTCGCGTTCACGCCCACGCCGTACACCTCCGATCTCGATCCGGCGGACCTCACCGACTTCATCTACCCGATCGTCGGCGCGTGCCTGCCGTCGCGGGACGAGGTGATGCCCAACGCTCCACGCATCTATCGCAACGGCGTGCACGAAGGGGTCGACCTCTACAACGGCGACGTCTGCACGCCGGTCGCGCTGGGCACCGAGGTGCTCGCCATGCATGCCGGTGTGGTCATCCGGGCCGACCTCGACTACGTGGACATCACCGCGGCGCAGGTCGAAACGTTGACCGCGAGAACGAACGCACAGGGCTTCAGCGACCCCGAGGCGGTGGACCTCTATCGCGGTCGCCAGGTGTGGATCGATCACGGCAACGGCGTGCGCTCACGTTACGGGCACCTGTCGGCGATCACCGCGGGCATCGACGTCGGCGTGGAAGTTTCGGCCGGACGGGCCGTCGGGGCCGTCGGCGAGTCGGGGACGCCTGAGTCCCTGACGGCGCCCGGGACCGAGTTGCACCTCCACGTCGAAGTGCGTGCGGGCGAGCGTTTCCTCGGCGAAGGCCTGGCGCCGGACGAGGTCAGGCGCCTTTACTTCCGCCTCTTCAGCGGGGCCGCCGAGCCGGCCGCGACGGGCACCAGCAGCGATGCCGGCGCGGGGGCGACCCGCGCGGCCGACTGAGCCGCTCCGCTGTCTCCGCATCGGGTGCCGGGGTAGCATGGGTTGGCTCCGTCCACGTCACGACCGCACGAGTGAAAGCGCGCCAAGATGCCGGTGCTCGCGATCGAGATCCCGTGGAGTCCCAACATCACGTCGATCGGCGGGTTCCTGCTGACGTGGCACGGGCTGTTCACGGCGATCGGAATCCTCGCGGGCGTGCAACTCGCGCTGCGCATGGGCGCCGTCGTGCGCTACGACCCTGATGACGCGTACACGCTGGCGTTGGTCGGCGTGCCGAGCGGCATCATCGGCGCGCGCGCGATGTTCGTGATCGAGAACTGGGACTTCTACGGCAGCGACATCGGACAGATCTTCGCGATCACCGAGGGCGGCATCTCGATCTGGGGCGCGATCATCGGCGGCATCGTCGGTGCGCTGCTGTTCGCGCTCTGGCGGGGATACGCGATCGCGCGCGGGCTCGATATCGCGGCGTTCGGACTGTTGCTCGGGCAGGCCGTCGGTCGCATCGGCGATGTGATCAACGGCGAACACCTCGCGCGAGCGACGGATCTCCCGTGGGGCGTCATCTACACGAGCGCGAACTCGCCGGCGTTCGCGCACTCGCTGACCGTGGGCCCGCACCACCCCGCGACCGCTTACGAGTTGCTGGGCGACCTGTTCATTCTCGGGGTGCTCTTCTGGCTGTTCCTCGGGCCGTTCCGACGCCGGGCCGGGCTGACTTTCTTCGTGTACTTCATCGGCTACGCCACGATGCGCTTCTTCCTGACCTACCTCCGTGTCGACTCCGCGGAGACGCTCGGTGGGCTGCTCCGGGTGCCGCAGCTGGTCTCCGTGCTCGTGATCCTGGCTTCGTTGCCGGGTCTGTGGTTCGCGCTGCGGCGTCCACCCGAGCCGCCGCCTTCGGACCCGACGCCGCGTCCGGGGCGCGTGCAAGTGCGGACGCCCTAGCGTGACGGCGGTCGACGCCGTGGAGGTGACGCTCTTCGGGCGCCCGACCTGCCACCTCTGCGAGCAGGCTGAGGCGGCGCTCACGCCGCTCACCGAGCGACTCGGCGCGCGCCTCGTGCACGTGAACGTCGAGGCCGATCCCGAACTCGATGCACGGTTCGGGCTGGCGATCCCGGTCGTGCTCGTGGACGGCACGGAGGTGACGCGCGCGCCAATCGACGTCAGCGCCGTGCGCAGCGCGATCGTCGCAGCGGCTGCGAGAGACACGAAAGACGGCCGTGCCGCCTCCAATTGACAGAAGAAGAGGCCGAATCTAGCCTCCGAACGCACGTCCTCCCTGCGCGGGAGGGCGGTTCATCAAGAGCGGTGGAGGGCCCGGCCCTGCGAAACCGCGGCAACCGGACACCCTCGCCGGGGTGAAGACGGTGCCCACTCCGACCCTTCCCGGCACGGAAGGGGCAGATGAACGGAAGGCGCCTCCGACATGCAGTTCTGTTCCCCTCTTCACTTGCAGGGCCGAGCCCGCGCATCGCACGCGATGGTGATGCGCTAGCCCGAGGGCGCTCCCTCCACGCGGGGGAACGAACTTCGGGCGACACGGCACCACCCATCCACAGCACACGCCGGCAGTGCTTCGGCGGACAGTCGAGGAACCTCACATGTCGTTTGATCGCGCCCTGCGCTGCAGGGAATGCGGGCGGGAGTATCCGCTCAACCCCATCTATTCGTGCGAATTCTGCTTCGGACCGCTCGAGGTCGCGTACGACTACGACGGCATCCGCGACGCAGTAACCCGCGAGACCATCTCGCGCGGACCGAAGACGCTCTGGCGATACGCCGAGTTCTTGCCCTGCGACCCTGCCTACAAGGTCGACATCGGCACCGGCTACACGCCGCTGATCCGGGCGGACCGCCTCGCGAAGGCGGTCGGGCTGGACACGCTGTGGGTGAAGAACGACACGGTCAATCCGTCGTGGTCCTTCAAGGACCGCGTGGTCAGTGTCGCGATCGCCCGCGCGCGCCAGTTTGGCTTCACGGCGATGGCCTGCGCGAGCACCGGCAACCTCGCCAACTCGGTCGCGGCGCACTCCGCGGCGGCCGGGATGGAATGCTTCGTCTTCATCCCGAACGACCTCGAGCAGGGCAAGGTCGTGGGCAGTGCGATTTATCGCCCCACGCTGGTCATGGTCGAGGGCTCGTACGACGACGTGAACCGGCTCTGCAGTGAGCTCTCGGCGCAGTACCCGTGGGCCTTCGTGAACATCAACGTTCGCCCGTACTACGCAGAGGGCTCGCGCACGCTGGGCTTCGAAGTGGCGGAGCAGCTGGGTTGGCGCACGCCCGATCACGTGGTCGCGCCCATGGCGTCAGGGTCGTTGTTCACGAAAATCTGGAAGGGCTTCCAGGAGTTCCACAAGGTCGGGCTGATCGACGAGCCGCACACCCGCATGTCCGGCGCGCAGGCGCTGGGCTGCTCCCCGATCTCCACGGCGTACGAAGCACGGACGCTGAACTTCGTGCCGCAGAAGCCGAACACGATCGCCCGCTCGCTCGCCATCGGCAATCCGGCCGACGGTTACTATGCCCTGAAGCAGATGCAGGAGACGAATGGCGGCGCGGCAATGGCGACCGACGCTGAGATCGTTGACGGGATCAAGCTGCTGGCCGAGACCGAGGGCATCTTCGCCGAGACGGCGGGCGGCGTGACCGTGGCCTGCCTGAAGAAGCTCGTCGCCTCGGGCTTCATTCGCCGGGACGAAGAGACGGTCGCGTTCATCACCGGCGCCGGCCTGAAGACGCTGGAGGCCGTGGTCGACGAAATCGAGGAGCCGCTGCGTGTGCCGGCGCGGACCGAGCGGTTCGCTGAAGCACTCGCAGCGCGCCAGGCCGCCCTCGTGGGCGCAGCGGGAGGCCGCTAATGGCAGCGAAGCACGTACGGCTGACCTTTAGCCCCGAGTTGATCAAGGCGCCCCTCATCTACCAGATGGGGCACGAATTCAAGGTCGTTACGAATATCCGCATGGCCGATGTCGAACAGAGCGTGGGCTGGGTAGTGCTCGAGCTCACGGGCGAAGCCGACGAGATCGAGCGCAGCCTGACCTGGGTGCGCGAGCATGGCGTCCGTGTCGATGACGCCACGCTCGGGGACGTGGTCGAAGGCTAACCAGCGCGCGCGAGCGCGGCGAAACGAACAACGAGGAGCACGGAGCAACCGATGGCCGTGAAGGTGAAGATCCCCACACCCCTGCGCACGCTCACGAACGACCAGGATCTGGTCTCGGCGCAGGGAGAGACGCTCAGCGATGTCGTGCAGGCGCTCGAAGGGAGCTTCCCGGGGATGCGCGAGCGCATCCTTGACGATGGCGGAGAGATTCGCCGCTTTGTGAACGTCTACGTGAACGGCGAGGACGTCCGCTTCCTCCAGGGTCTCGCGACCCCGATGGGCGAAGGCGACGAGATCTCGATCGTTCCGGCCGTCGCGGGCGGCTAGCGCCCGCCTCGACGGCGGCGGCACCCCGCGCGGCGGGACGTCGGGACGTCGGGAGGCCCGGGTGAGCGGCAGCGCAGCGCGCGTCG
>JAQBZW010000102.1 GCA_027622315.1 Chloroflexota bacterium
CGGACGGGGCAAGCGGCGGCTGACAAGCCGCCGACCCGGGATGCCGCGGACGGGGCAAGCGGCGGCTGACAAGCCGCCGACCCGGGACGCCGCGGACGGGGCAAGCGGCGCCGGCAAGCGGTGGCTGAGAAGCCGCCGACCCGGCACACCGCGGGATGCCGGTCCGCGGACGCCGGTTGGCCGACACCTTCACGGGGCATTCCCGTTAACTCCACCGGCGCGCTCTCCAGCACGAGGCGCCAAGCTTCAGCGATGGACCGGTGGTGGCTGCTGACGTGGACGACATATGGCCAACGCCTGCCTGGCGATCCGCGCGGATCGGTGGTTCGGGTGCCCGGCACGGGCGGCGCGCGGGCCACCGAGCGATTGTCGGGCGCGTCGAGCCGAGCGCCCGGACTCTTTCGGTCCGCCCAATCCCGAATGGGCGGGCCGCCCGCGATCCTCGATCGCGAGGCGGCAGGCATCGTGCTTGACGCCATTCGGTCGCAGGTGGCTTTCCGCGAATGGGCGCTCGGCGCATGTGCCGTGATGGCCGATCACGTGCACGTCGTGGTTGGCGTTCGGGACGATCCCGATCCCAGCGACCTCTTGCGCGTGTTCAAGGCGTACGCAAGTCGTGCGTTGAACATCCAATGCGCCAGGCCCAGGGCAGGCGCGTGGTGGACGCAATCCGGTTCGAAACGCCGGCTTCGCGGCGATGGACATGTGCTCGCGGCGATCCGCTACGTGCGCGAACAATCACGGCCACTCGCGCTCTGGGTGATGGCGGTGGATTGAGCGTTCGCGGCGCGGCGGGGCGCGGCGCGGCGCGGCGGGGTCGGTGGTTCGTGTCGGCGGCCTGTCAGCCGCCGCTTGCCTGGCGGGCGGTGGGCGCGACGTACGCGGTGGTTCGTGTCGGCGGCTTGTCAGCCGCCGCTCCCGGTAACGGGAGCGGGGGGTTGGGGGGGTGAGGGTCAGTTCGCCAGCTGGCCCTGGCCGGCGTGGCCGAATACGCCCTCGCGGTCGCTGAGCACGATGTCCGCGGTGCCGATGCCCATCGTCGAGCCGCCGTCGAAGGCGGTGATCGCCAGCCACTCATCGACCGGGTCGCGATGGAGGTACAGCGTGACGTCGGCGTTGATGAAGCCCGTGCCGCCGCCGGGCACGCGGCCGAGCGCGGTCTGGCGCGAGCGCGCCACCTGCGACATGCGGTTCGCGAAGTCGGCGATCGCGGCGGCGCGCATGATCGGCGTCGTCTCCTCGCCGGCGACGATCGGGAACGGGATGCGGATCCATGCGGTGGGCGGCGTGCCGTCGCCGCCGCGCGACGCCCAGCGCAACTCGATCTCCGTGGCGAAGCCGGCGCGGCCCTCGGCGCGGTCTTCGGCCGCGCCCGGGAAGGCGTCGCGCTCGAGGTCCTCGGGCTGCGCGATCGGGGGCATGTCGCGGGCGGTGGCCGGCGTCTCGGAGCGCCGGAGCAGCAGCCCCGACGCGCGCGTGACCTCCACGCCGTCGGCGATCACAGAGGCGTCGTAGACGGCGATGCGGCGACCGACGCGCACCTCGCGCGCGACCACCTCGAGCGGCGTGCGCGGGGCGGGGCGGAAGAGGTCGACGGTGAGGCGCGAGAGCTGCAGTCCGCCGTCCCCGTGCGCCCGCTCGATCGCGCGCGCGAGCAGCGCTGCGGGCAGTCCGCCGCTCACCATGTTCGGGCTCCAGCCGGCACGCGAGAGCGGCGAGGGCATGAAGCGCCCGTCCGGCAGCGGCGTGAACATCGGCTCGATCGTGATCTCGGGCGCGTCGGCCACGGCGGTGCCTTCCGGGTTGGGCCGGGCACGGATTGCGCCGGCGGGCTGGGAGCATACGTGCGCTGCGCTGCGACCACGGTCCGGGGCGTGAGCCGCCGGGGCATACCGGCGGCTCGCCGCCGTGGTTGGTACACGGCTGGAACGCGGGCCGGATTGTATGCTCCGACCCCGACGGCGCGATCCTGCACCGATCCGGGGAGCCGCCGGTATGCCCCGGCGGCTTCCGTGCCTACCGGACGGGACGGCTTCAGCGCCGCGTGACCCGCCGACGGGGATGAACCCGTGCCGCGAGTACGAATCAGTGCTGAGCCGCCGGGGTATACCGGCGGCGCGCCTGTGCGGTGGCACCGCACCTCGGACAGCGGATTGGATAACGCCATGCCCGACCCGTCACACGCCGACTTCGGGGCGATCCTCGCCCGCAACGTGGAGATGCGCGCGCGCGATGGTGTGCGGCTCGCGACGGACGTGTGGCGACCGGCTCTGAACGGCGAGACCGTGCCTGGTCCCTTCCCCGCCATGCTCATCCGCACGCCGTACAACCGCACCGGCGACAACTACGCCCGCGAGGGTGAGTTCTGGGCGGCGCACGGCTATCTGCTCGTCGTCCAGGACGTACGCGGGCGCTGGGACTCAGAGGGCGAGTTCGTGCTGCTCGCCAACGAGGGACCGGACGGATACGACGCCGTCGAGTGGGTCGCGGAGCTGCCGTACTGCGATGGCAATGTGGGCACCTATGGGACGTCGTACCTGGCGTGGGTCCAGAGCGCGCTCGCGCTGGAGCGCCCGCCGCACCTGCGCGCGATGTGGGTGCACGAAGGGGCAGCGAACGGGCACACGTCGTCTCTGCGACATAACGGAACGCTCGAACTGCGCTGGCTGACGTGGGCCGTGACCTGGGGTGCCGTGTCGCCGGAGGCGCGACGCGATCCGTCGCTCGCTGCCGAGCTCCGGGCGCACGGCCTCGAGATGTACGAATGGTTGCGCCGCCTGCCGTGGAGCGAGGGCAACTCGCCGCTCGAGCGGCTACCCGCCTACAACCGCTGGGCGCGGGATCTCTACGAGCAAGGCGACGCCGGTCCGTACTGGCTGTCGATGGGGCGGAACTTCGAGGAATACTTCGACATCAGCGCCGACGTACCCACGGTCTACTCGGGCGGCTGGTACGACTCCTACACCCGCGCGACCACGGACTCGTACGTCGGTCTCTCGACGCGCATCGCGAACCAGCGGCTGCTCATGGGTCCCTGGACGCACGGTGACGCCGCGTTCGAGCGGTCGTACTCGGGCGACGTGGACCTCGGGTCGTCGGCGCCGTTGCCGGGCAACCTCGCGCCGAGCCGGCGGCACCTGCAATTGCGATGGTTCGACCGCTGGCTGAAGGGCGTCCGTGAGGGCGTCGACGACGACCAGCCCGTGCGCATCTTCGTCATGGGCGGGGGCTCCGGCGAACGCACGGCGGAGGGCCGCCTGCTCCACGGCGGTTACTGGCGCGCGGAGGCCGAATGGCCGCTCGCGCGCGCGGTCGCAACCCCGTTCTACCTCCGTGCGGGGGACGCGCTCGATCCGTCGCCGCCCGCGGGCGGCGAGGCGGAAGCTTCGACCTTCGTCTACGACCCCGCGGATCCGTTGCCCACGATCTCGGCGAACACGTCGTCGCTCAACGAGTTCGTGTCGCTCCCTGAGCGTGTCCCCGCGCTCGCCTCTCCGACCGCGGCGATGCGCGTGATGGTGGTGCAGGGCGGCGCCGATCAGCGCACGCGACCGGATCTCGCGGGCGCGCACCCGCCGTTCGCGCCGCTCGAGGAGCGTGCGGACGTGCTCGCGTTTACGACGCCGCCGCTCGCCTCAGACGTCGAGGTGACCGGCCCGATCGAGGCGACGCTCTTCCTCTCGTCGGACGCACCGGACACCGATCTGTTCGTCATGCTCCAGGACGTCTACCCGCCGAGCGGCGACTGGCCCGACGGCTACCGCTTGAACATCGCGGACGGGATCATGCGCGTGCGTTACCGCGAAGGCACGAACCGGCCCGCGACGATGGCGCCGGGCGAGGTCTACGAGGTGCGCTTCGCGCTCTACCCGACGAGCAACCGCTTCGTCGCCGGGCATCGCATGCGCGTGCTCGTCTCGTCGTCTTCGTTCCCGCGGTTCGACCCGAACCCGAACACGGGCGAGCCGATCGGCCGCCACACGCGCACGCAGCGCGCGACGAACACGATCCACCACTCGGCGACATACCCGTCGCACGTCACGTTGCCGGTGGTGCCGATCCGGTAGCCGCGAGTGAGCGCACGGCCCCTGTCGTCCGGTCGTCCGGTCATGCGACCGTGCTGCGTCGTCGCCCGCGGCAGGCAAGATGTTTGCCCCACACCCTCGCGGAGCGAGTTGATGGGGAGAGAGCGCCGCGCGGCGGTCGTGCGTCCATCCGTGCAGCCACCCAGCCTGCCCGGTGGGCCACCGCTCAGCGGTCGTGCCAGATGCGGCGCACCGGGTACGTGCCCGGCTGACCGACGTTCTCCCAGCGCGACCACAGGCAGGTCGAGATCTCGAACTCGAAGAGCGGGTCGCTCGCCCGCGGCGTGAATGTCGCGTCTTCGTGCGCCTGCGCTTTCGTCGTGGCGTCATCGTTCCGCCTTGCGCGACCGGTGAGGTAGAACTCCCCGTCGTCTGGACCGGGCAGCGCGTGCAGCGCGTAACGGCCGTCACGATCGAGATCCCGGCGCTTCGGGGAGGCGTCGCTGACGCTGATGAAGAGCCGGCCGCCCGACAGGATCGGTGTGGTGGGGTGAACGCGCGGTGCACCTTGCGCACTCACGGTCGCGAGGTAGGCGTACTGCTTGCCGAACAGTCGCCGGCCCGCGGCGGCGAGCTCGGGTTCCGCGCGTTCGAACTGCTCCCACGTCGCCATGTTCGACATCTCTCCCCGCACGGAGCGTAGCCACCGCGGCGCTCGGGGCGTCTGCACGCAGGACGCCCGCGGGATGCGGCGCATCCCGCGGGCGTTCGTTCGGCGTACTGCGCCGCTGCGCTTACCGCACCGCGACCGGTTCGGGTGTCGGCGCGGGTGCGTTGCGCTCGACCCGCAGGTCGGGCACCCACCGCAGCCACGTCGGGAGGTACCAGTTGCGATCGCCGAGCAGGCGCATCGTGGAGGGGACGAGCACGGTGCGCACCACGGTGGCGTCGAGGAAGACCGCGACGGCGAGGCCGACGCCGATCTGCTGGAACATCACGAGCGAGCCGAAGGCGAAGCCGCTGAAGACCGCGACCATGATCGCCGCCGCGCCGGTGATGATGTTCGCCGTCGAGCGGACCCCATAGGCGACGGACTCCGTGTTGTTGTGCGTCTCGTCGAAGCGCTCGCGGATCCGGCTGAGCAGGAAGACGTGGTAGTCCATCGACAGGCCGAACAGCACGGTGAACATGAACAGCGGGAGCCAGGCCTCAATCTCGGGCACGGTCTGGAACCCGAGCGGCCCGGCGAGCCAGCCCTTCTGGAAGACCGCGACGAGCACGCCGTAGGCGGCGCCTACGGACAGCAGGTTCATGACGATCGCCTTGAGCGGCACGACGATCGACCGGAAGACGAGCAGCAGCAGGATGAAGCTGAACGACAGCACGAAGATGAACACGATCGGTGTGTAGACGGTCACCAGGTGGAAGAAGTCGGACTGCAGCGCGGTCTGTCCGCCGACCAGTACCTGCGCGTCAGCGCCGCCGAAGGTGGCCGGGACATGCTCGTTGCGGATGCGCTTCATCGTCGCGATCGCGCGATCGCCCGCGGTGTCTCCCGGCACCGTCACGGAGAAGATCGCGATGCTTCGTTCGGCATTCACCAGCGGCTCGCTGATCACCTCGATGTCGGGATCGGCGACCAGCGCGGCGACGAGTGCCGCCAGCGGCGTCTGAACGGCCGGCGCGGTCACGTCGGTCGCGGTGACGACGATGTTCGTCGGCGCGAGTCGCCCGGCCGAGAACTCCTCGTTCAGGATTTCGAACGCCTGTCGTACCTCGTATGCCGGAGGAATCGACGCGGGGCCGGACGCCCCGAGCTGAATCGAGAAGTAGGGGATGGCAAGCACGATCAGCAGCCCCCCGGAGAGCACGGCGCTGATCACGGGGCGGGCCATGACCGCGCGGGCGATCGCCGCCCACGCGCCGCTGTTCGTGTCGTGCTGATGTGACCGGCGCGCGCCGATCAGCGGGATCGAGAGCATGTTCACGCGATCGCCGAGCAGGCTGAGGATGGCGGGCAACATCGTGAGCGAAGCCGCCACCGACAGGATCACGACGATGCTCGCGCCGACGCCGAAGCTACGGAAGATGTTCGTCGGGACGATCAGCAGGCCCATGAGCGCAATCACGACCGTTACGCCCGAGAAGAGCACGGCGCGCGTGGCCGTGTCGCCCGCGACGCCGAGGGCGTCGTTCACGGCGTGCCCCTTGCCACGCTCCTCGCGGAAGCGCTCGACGATGAAGAGCGCGTAGTCGATGCCGACCGCGAGCCCGATCAACAGCACCATGTTCTGGACGAAGGTCGAGAGCGGCCACTGCTCCGAGATCAGCGTCACGAGCCCGAAGGCGATGAAGATCGCGACGCCCGCGACCGCCATCGGGATCATCGCCGCGACCACAGCGCCAAAGACGAGCACCAGGATCACGAACGCGATCGGGAGCACGCGCGACTCCGCGGAGAGGTCGTGCTCGGCGGCCTGGGTGAAAGCCTCGTTCAGGCTGGCGAAGCCGCCCATGAGCACCGTGAAGTCCGGCTGCGCGGCTCCGTGAATCGCCGCCTCGATGGCGTTCACCTTTTCCGGCGAGTCATCGAGCGATCCGGTCAGCAGCATCGGCACCAGCGTGGTGTGCCGATCCGCGGACACGAGCTGCTCGATGCCGGTGTCGTAGTAGCTGGCCACCGTGGTCGGGTCCAGTTGCTCCGCCATGCCGCGCAGTTGCTGGACGATCGCCTCGACCTGCGCCCGGAACGCCGGATCGTCAACGGTGAGCGCGTCGTTGCGCACGATCACGGTTTCGATCAGCGGTTCCGAGCCGCGCACCTGTTCGATCAGTCGCTTGGCCGCCTGTGACTCCGGGTTGCTCGTGAACTCGATGTCGGTGGTGAATACGCCTCCGACGGCGTTCGCCGCGAACATCACGATCACCAGTGCGACCAGCCACGCGCCGATCACCGGTTAGCGGTGAACCGCGCTCCAGCGCGAGAGCCGGCCGGTCCATCCCAGGCTGTTCATCTGCCGTCCTCCTGAGTGCGAATACCGGCCAACAACTGTTCGAACACACGCCATGCGGCGGTGGTATCGACGGTCTCTCCCAGCTGCAGCGCCAGCGACTGGACGCCGTTCGTCGTCGCCATGAGCAGCCAGGCGAGTGCGGTCGGGTCGATGAAAGGGTCGACCTCGCCCTGCGTCTGAGCGTCTCGGATCAGCGCTTCGATCAGGCGTCGCATCTCGCCCATCGACTCCGCGAGCAACGCCGCGCTCGTGGGTTCGCGCACCGCGACGAGCGTCGCTTCGAGCTGGAGGATGGCGTCACGGCGGGCGCTCGCCGATCCGATGCCCTCCCAGATGTGTGCGCCCGCGGTCATCAAGAGCTCGAGTGGCGAGGTCGCCGTCTGCGCGGACGACTCGAACTGCGCGGTGTAGCGGGCGCTGCATGCCCGCGCGACGGCGCGCACGAGATCGTCCTTGCTGGCGAAGTAGCGGTAGATCGTGCCGGCGCTGACACCGGCCTCGTCCGCAATCTGCTGCATCGTGGCGCCGTCGAATCCCCAGCGCACGAACACGCCCTCCGCCGCGTCGCGAATCGCGTCGCGGCGGGCTGTGAGGTAATCGGTGCGTGGGTCTGGCATAGCGCGGCTCGCTGAATGAACGTTCAGTCCACGGAATGAATACTCATTCATCGCCTGGACGTCAAGCCGCACGCTGGCTCGGACCGACGCGGCTCTGTGCGGGGCGTGAGTGCGCACCATCGGTGTCGGTGTTGTGGCGCCCTCAGGGCGTCGCGACGCTTGCGTCCTCGATCGCGTCCGGGTCGAGGTACGGGAGCAGCGCTTCGAGCAGGTCGGTCTCGGAGTTCAGCGTGCGCCCGAGGCCGGACAGCAGGCCCATCACACGCGCGATCAGGATCACGTCGCCGGGAACGTCCACCAGCGGGTTGCCGCGCAGCGTGCGGCCGATGCGAGCGTTGATTTCGGCGACCAGCTCCTGATCGGCATAGGCCTTGCCGGAGCGAAGGACGTCGCCGAGGAAGGCCTGGCCGATCGCCGCGTAGGTCTCGTCGTCCCGGCTGCGGGTGCGGAAGCCCATGCCCTCCATCGTCACGCCGATGGCCTCGGGCTGCTCCCCGATGATCGCACTGGTGAGCACGATCAGCTGTTCGCGGAAGTCATCCGACAGCTCCTTCGTGATCCCGAAGTCCACGAGACCGATCCGCGGCGGATCGCCCGGGAGCACGAAGAGGTTCCCGGGGTGCGGGTCGGCGTGGAACATGCCGTGGCGCAGGATCATGGTGTTGTAGAGATCGGTCAGCGAGTCGGCCACGCGCTGCGTGGACACGCCGGCCGCCTCGAGCGCCGCGATGTCGCTGATCTTGATGCCGTCGATGTAGTCCATCGTCAGCACGCGGCGCGATGAGCGTTCCCAGTAGATGTGCGGGATGACCACATCATCGCGGCTGGAGAGCAGCGCGGCGAGGCGCTCGGCGGCGCGACCTTCGTGTATGAAGTCGACCTCGAACGGTGCGTTGCGCGACATCTCGTCGACGATCGGGCGGAAGTCGATCACCGTCTCGAACCGCGCCCAGATGTTGGCGAGCATGCGGATCGCCTGCAGGTCCCACTGCACGATGCGGTCGATCTCGGGGTACTGGACCTTCACCGCGACATCGACGCCCTCGTGGGTGCGCGCGCGGTAGACCTGGGCGAGGGACGCCGCCGCGACGGGCTGCGGATCGAACTGCGCGTACAGCTCCGCGAGCGGCGCTCCCAGTTCGCGCTCGATCAGCGATCGCATCTCGATCCACGGGCGGGGCGGGACCTGATCCTGCATGAGCGAGAGCGTGACGACGTACTCCTCCATGAGGACGTCGGCGCGGCTGCCGAGGAACTGGCAGGTCTTGATGATCAGGCCCTGCTGCCGGATCGCGCGTCGCACGATCGCCTCGGCCGCGCCGCGATGGAACCGGCGCGTCGCCGCTTGCATGCGCTCCGCGCCGAAGACGCGGCGCTTGAGGCGAAGCCAGCGCCAGCGCAGCCACAGCGCGATTACCGTGCCGGCGAGTGGAATGGCGCGGCGCCAGCGGCCGTACGGGGGTCGCGCCGGCGTTTCCTGAAGCTGTGTGTCGGGTGCGCGGTAGACGGGCATCACGGACTCCCCGTTGCTTTGTGTGCGAGTTCACAATACTCGTTTCCGACGGTGGGGGTGGCGAGCCGACTGGCCGCGGCGACGGCGCACGGGGTGCATTCGAGAACCGGGCGGTTCGTTCACGCACGGGCATCGCATCCGGCGGGCGGACACTTATCCTGCCAGAGCGCAGCCGTCACTCGCTGGGCGCGCGAGGATCCGTCGATCGCATTTTTCGAACCGAATCGCCCGTCCTACATCGCGGATCCGTACCCGGCGCTCGCCCGCCTGCGTCGCGAGGCGCCCGTGTTCTTCAGCCGCGAGCTCGATGCGTACGTGCTCACGCGTTACGCGGACTGCCTCGAGGTGCTCCGCGATCACGAGCGGTTCGCCTCCGACACCGCGAGGGCCGGCGGCCGTATCGGCGATCACGTGCGCGCGCAGCGTCGGGGATCGCCGCTCGGCGACCGGCCGCTGTTCGGGCAGAGCGATCCGCCCGATCACCCACGCCTGCGGTCGATCATCAACCGCGCCTTCACGCCGAGCGTGGTCGCCGCGCACCGTGATGCGATCGCCGCCGAGGTGGAGCGCCTGCTCGATGCGATCACGCCCGGCGAGCCGTTTGACTTCGCGACGCAGATCGCGGAGGCGCTGCCCGTGCTCGTGATCGGCGATCTGCTCGGGCTCGACGACGGCAACCGGCTCGCGGTCCGCGCACGGGCGAGCGCGCTCATGCGCGCCGCTTCCGACGACCGCATCACGCCGGCGCAGCACACGGAGGCGGCGGCCGCGCGCGACTGGCTACGCGCGTTCCTCGCGGGCTACGCCCGGGACGAAGATCACACGGGCAGCCTGATCGCGATGCTCCAGGAGGCAGAGGCGGAGGGTGGCCGTCTGATCGCCGACGAGCTGCTGTCGTTCGCCGTGTTCCTCTACTCGGCGGGG
>JAQBZW010000103.1 GCA_027622315.1 Chloroflexota bacterium
CGCGCCGGAGATCGTGGCGCGGGGCGACGGCGTGGCTGAGGCGGCGTGGTCGCCGTCACCGGACGACCGCCAGCGCCGCGCCATCGACGAGCTGACCGCAACGCTGCGCGCCGCCGGGCTGCAGGCGCCGCGGCTGTCGCCGGACGGCGAGATCGTGGCGTACCTCGTCGGCGCCGGCCTCGCGGTTGACTGCGGGGACGGGCTGCTGCTCGACGCGGACGCGTTCCGCGGCGCACTGGCCACGATCGTCGCGCTGCTCGAGCAGCGCGAGAACATCACGCTCGCCGAGGCGCGCGACGCGCTCGCCACGAACCGTCGCTCGACCCAGGCGCTGCTCGAGACGCTCGACCGTCGCGGCGTCACCCGCCGTCAGGGCGAGGGCCGCGTGCTCGGCGACGCGGCACGCGCGCGGCCGGCGTAGACACCGAATGCGGAACAGGCTGGAAAGGCCTGTTCCGCGATGAGATGAAGCGCTGCCTGTCGGAAGTCGGAGAGGGCTAGACGGCCGTGCCGGGCTCGGCGCGCTCGCCGCGACGGAACCAGCGGTCGAACCAGCGACGGAAGTCGCCCTTCTCCCACGCGACCAGCACCTGCGACGCAATCGCGATGCTCGAGTACGTGCCCGAGATCACGCCGATCAGGATCACGAGCAGGAATTCACGGATCGTGACGCCACCGAGCAACAGCATCGCGCCGACGGTGATTAACACCGTCATCGATGTGTTCATCGAGCGCGCCAGCGTCTGCACAAGCGCCGCGTTCACGTTGTCCTCGAACGGGGCATGCGGCGAGACCGTGACGTTCTCGCGGATCCGGTCGAAGACCACGATCGTGTCGTGTACCGAGAAGCCGATCACGGTCAACAGTGCCGTGACGAACATCAGGTTGACCTCGGTACCCATGAACTTGCCCATGAGCGAGAAGGCGCCGACCACCACGATCACGTCGTGGACGAGGGCGATGATCGCGCTCGTGCCGTAGCGGAACGGGCGCGGCACCGAGGAGAACGCCCACGCCACGTAGCCGAGGATGAAGACCGCGGCCACGATCATCGCGACCGTGGCGTTGCGCACGGCAACGGTCGAGACGACGGCGGAGACGCTGGCGAACTCGAGCACCTCGAACGACCCGAAGCGCTCTGTGAGCGCGCTTTCGATCACGGTGCGCTCGCCGCGATCGGGAGCGGCGGTCTCCTCGTCGCTCCCAGCGCCCGCGGACACGAAGTCGCGCGTCTGTGCCTCGTCGACGTAGCCGAGCGCGGCGCCGACGGCGACCTGGTAGACAGTGCGTTCGCCGCCGTCGCAGCGGTCGACGACGGCGACCACATCCGCCGTCGTGCCTGCAGGCACGCGGTCGACGATCGTGAAGAAGTTGCAGGGATCGCCGAGGTGGGCGCTGCGCAACAGCACCTCGCCCGTCGCGCCCGCGGCGCCGAGCGTGACCGTGCCCACCGGCGTGAGCGGCTCGGGGCCTGGAGCGCCGGCGGCGGTCGTGGGCTCGGGCGCTACTTCAGTGAAGGAGCCTTCCGGTACCTGCAGTTCGCTCGTGCGGATCAGGTAGGTATTGCTACCGACGGACTGAATGCGCACCTCGGGATGATTGAGCGAGGCATAGACGGAGCGCAGATCGTTTTCGTTCACGCTGGCGTCGAATTGGATCTGCGTGGTCGTGCCCGAGGTGAACTCGATGCCGGGCCGGAGCGCGGGAGGGATCGCGAGCACGATCAGCGCCAGCAGGATCACGATCCCGCTGCCGAGGAAGAACCAGTGTCGTTGGCCGACCAGGTCGAACCTCACGCGCTCATGCCCTCCTCGGCCGCGGAGACGGCGCTCAGATCGGGCACCATCCAGTCATGGTGGCGCGCGATCGGCGTCCCGATCAGCGCACGCATGAACGTGCGCGTGACGGTGATCGCAGAGAACAGCGACACGAGCACGCCGATGCCGAGCGCGAGCGCGAAGCCCTGCACGAGCGGCGCGTCGAACGTGCCAAGGATGGGGAGCGCGATGCCGCCGCCGAGCACCCACAGGATGGCGCAGGTGATCAGGGTGGTCACGTTCGAATCACGAATGGATGGCCACGCGCGCGCGAAGCCGGCGTCAAGCGCCGCGGCGTACGAGCGCCCCGAGCGCAGCTCCTCTTTCAAGCGTTCGAAGATCAGGATGTTCGCGTCCACGGCCATGCCGATCGAGAGCACGAAACCGCCGATGCCCGCAAGCGTGAGCGTGATCGGGATCAGCTTGAAGACCGCGAGCGTGACCGCCGTGTAGACGATCAGCGCAAGCCCGGCGAGCATCCCGGGCAGCCGGTAGTACAGCACCATGAACAGGATCACGAGCAGCAGGCCCACCTCGCCGGCGAGCACGGAGCGGGTGACTGAGTCCGCGCCGAGCGAGGCGTCCACGCTCTGCTCCTGGAGCACGCTCAGCTCGAGCGGCAACGCGCCCGAGTTCAGCTGCACCACGAGCTCGCGGGCGCGGTCGAGCGGGAGGTTCGTGATCTCCCCGCGGTCCCGGATCTCGCTCTGCACCGTGGGCGCCGAGAGCAGTTCGTCATCAAGGAAGATCGCGAGCTGGCGACCGAGCAGTCGCGTGGTGACCTGGCCAAAGAGCTCGGGGCCGATGCCCTGCATCTCGAAGCTGACCGCGGGGTTGCCGAGCGCGTCCGAGGAGACGAAGGCGTTCGACTTCAGGAAGCGGCCGGTGAGCGACACGCGCCGGCCATCGACAATGCCCGTGGACTGTTGCCACTGGCCCTGAGCATCGCAGGCGCCCAGCTCACCGATCTGGTCATTCGCCGGCTCACAGAACCGCAGCAGCGCCGTGCGCCCGAGCAGGCGGCGCGCCTCGTCGGGTGTCAGCCCGGGGAGCTGGACCGCGATGTCCGACGTGCCCTGGCGTGTGATCTCTGACTCGGCCACACCGACGCCGTCCACACGACGGCGCAGCACGCGGATCGTGCCGTCGACTGCGTCGTCGATGTTGCCCTCGGCGTCCTCAGGCAGCGTGCCATGCAAGAGCAGACGCGTGCCGCCCTGGAGGTCGAGGCCGAGCCGCATGGTGTCGCGTTCGAAGCTGCCGATCGACACGCCGCGGCCCTCGGGCCACGGCACCACGGCCGGCAGATACTGCCCCGGATCCTGGGGCCAGATCACCCACAGCGAACCGAGCGTCACCAACGCGATCACGACCAGCGGTGCGATGCGGCGCAGGATCGGGTTCACGCTCGACCCTCCCCCGTGGTGGCGCGGTCTCGTGCCTCGTCCGCGCGTTCCGGCGCGGCGTCCGCCGCGCGACGCGAGACGGCGTCGATCGCTCCGGCCGTGCCACGCAGACGCACCCCCGGCGCGACCTCGAGCACGATCTCGATCGGCGCGCTCTCGCGCGTGTTGATCTCGCGCACGGTCGCGTAGAAGCCGCCCGTGGTCAGCACCTCGTCACCAACCTCGAGCCCCGAGATGTCGCGACGGTGCTTCTTCTGCTGGTTCAGCACCGGCCGCAGGAGGATGAAATAGAAGAGCAGGACGATCCCCAGGGGGAGGAGCACGAACTCCATCAGGCGTCGCTCTCGGAGGAGCGCCCGGCGGGTGATGCTTCGCCGTCCAGGGCAGCCGACCGCACAAACGGCGCGTCGAGCTTCACGAGATCGCCCTTCGAGTCCAGTCGATCCACGTAGACGATGCCGTTCACGTGGTCCGTCTCATGTTCGAGCGCCTGCGCAAGCAGGTCATCGTCAGCCTTGACGCGGATCTCCTTGCCGTGCTCGTTGAGCGCCTTCACGGTCACGCGCACGGAGCGCGAGAGATTTCCGCGGTAGCCCGGCAGCGACAGGCAACCCTCGTCCAGGCGGCGCTCGCCGGAACGACGCACGACGACCGGGTTGATCAGCGCGTACGGCTCTTCATCCGGCATGCCGATCACGACGATGCGCAGGCTGACGCCGATCTGCGGCGCAGCAATGCCCACCCCCTGCGCCTCGATCATCGATTCAGTCATGTCCACGATCAGTTTGCGGATGGAATCGTCCACACGCCGCACCTTCTTCGCGGGGCGCCGGAGTACGGGGTCGCCGAGGTAGCGGATGGGGCGCACTGTCACGGCGGGGAGTGTATCCGAGGTTTGCGGCTCAGTCTTTCAGGGTTCGCCCGTCCCCCATCGTCGCCGTGCTCACAGCAGCCGACTCGCCCGCGGGGCAGGTTCGCCTGACCGCAACGTGACGGCTACCGTGCCGTGAAGCCGGCTCGGGGCCCGAGGACGGGCGCCCGCGGAACGAGGCGCGCGTGGATCCCTTGCTCCGCTCGCTGCGAGTGCTCGAGGTCGGCGACCGCGCCGCGGCTATCTGTGGACGGCTCTTTGCCGAACTCGGCGCGGACGTGCTCGCGGTGCGGACGTCAGTCGAGCCACGACCGCCGGCCGACGGCGAGGCGCGCCTGCTCGATGCCGCGAAGCGAACGCTCGTGCTCGACCCCACCGCGCCGGCAGATGCCGAGCGCCTGGCGGAACTAACCGCCGCCGCTGACCTCGTCATCGTCGAAGGCGCACCGAGCGCGCTCGCCGCCGCCGGGCTGGAGCCCGCCGCGCTCGCGCGAGACAACCCGCAGGCCGTGGTCGTAGCGATCACGCCGTTCGGACTGACGGGCGCGCACCGGGACTATCGAGGGAGCGATCTGATCGCCTTCCACGCGAGTGGCATCGCTCGGCTGCTCACGGGGCATGTCGAGCACCTCGAAGACGAACCGCCCGTGCGCGCGGCCGGCGAGCAGTCTGGCTTCATCGCCGCGATCACCGCGGCGTGCGCGGCGATGCACGCGCTCTACGGCGGCCCGCCCGTGGGACGGGTGATCGACGTCTCCGCGCAGGAGGCGATGTCGCTCATGGCGGCGCGGGAGCTGGCGATGCCCGGCTTCGGCGGCGTGCCGGCGCCCCGGGACGGCGCCGTGCGCGGCGGCGGCGCGGTGATCCACGTCCTGCCCGCGGCCGATGGCTACGTGGCCGTTTCGCCGCGCGAGGATCACCAGTGGGAGCGCTGGCTCGGCGTGCTCGGCGATCCGCCGTGGCGGAACGACCCGCGGTTCACGACGCGCGCGGCGCGCACGCAGCACTTCGACGCGCTCTACCCGCTGATGGCCGAATGGAGCCGCCGCCGTTCGCGCCGGGCGATCTTCGAGACCTGCCAGTCCGCCCACGTGCCGTGCTTCCCGTTCGGGGTCCCGGGCGACATGCTCGAGCTCGAGCAGCTGCGCGCACGGGACTTCTTCGTCGCGCGTGATCTCGGCGGACCACGACCGCCGCTGACGCCGCGGCCGCCCTTTGGTCTGCCCACCGCCGATGACGCGGAACGCGCGAGCACGGGCGAGCCTGCGCACGACTGGCTCTCGCGCTCGGCCGAGGCGGCCGGCGGTGGCGACGCGCCGTCATCGCTGTCTCCGCTGTCGCCGCCGTCGCCGGTCGGCGCGCTCCCGCTGGCGGGGATCCGGGTCGTGGACCTGTCGTGGGTGATCGCCGGACCCACGTGCACGCGCTACCTCGCGCTGATGGGCGCGGAGGTGATCAAGGTCGAAGCGCCCGACCGGCCGGACACCGGCCGCACCTCCGAGCTGCATGACGTGCTCGGCCAGTCGAAGTACGCGCTCGCGCTCGATCTGAAGGCGCCGGGCGCGCTCGCCGCGCTGCGCACGCTGATCGCGCAGAGCGACGTCGTCGTCGAGAACTTCGCAACGGGAGTGATGGAGCGGCTGGGGCTGGGCTACGAGGAGCTGCGCCGGCTGCAGCCCGAGATCGTGCTGCTGTCTGCCTCCGGGCTCGGACGCAGCGGGCCGGACGCCACGCTCGTCGCGTACGGCAACCTGCTCAGCGCGTACTCCGGATTCTCGGCGCTCAACGGCTTCCCGGGGGGCGAGCCACGCACCGGATTGGCGTGGGCCGATCCGCTCTGCGGGCTGTTGATGGCCTTCGGCGTCGTCGCGGCGCTTCACCGACGCGACCGCGGGGGAGGCGGCAGGCATATCGACTTCTCGATGCTCGAAGCGCTGCTCTGGACGATGCCGTCCGCGCTACTGGATGAGCAGCTCGGCCGCGCGCCGCGCGAACCGGCGGGCAACGACGATCCCACGCACGCGCCGCATGGCGTGTACCGCTGCGCCGGACACGATCGCTGGCTCGCGATCGCCGTCACCACCGAAGCGCAGTGGCACGCGCTGTGCGCGGTCGTGCCGGATCTCGCGCCGCGCACGGCGCTCGGCGCGAGCGCGCGCCGGAGGCAGCGGACCACGATCGACGATGCCCTGCGCGCCTGGACGCGCGATCGCGACGCGATCGCGGCGATGGATGCGCTGCAGGCGGCCGGCGTGCCCGCCGCGGCGACGTACAGCACCAGCGATCTGTTCGCGGACGCGCACCTCTGGGAACGCGGCTTCTATCGGACGGTGCGCGAGGCCGACGGCACGGAGCGCTGGCTGCCGGGGCTGCCGTGGCGCTGGGGCGACGACTCCGCGATCGCGCCGCGCGCCGCACCAGCGATCGGCGAGCACTCGGAGCACGTGCTGCGCGCGATCGCAGGTCTCAGCGACGAAGCGATCGCGGCCCTGCGCGCGGGCGGGGCGCTGGGCTGAGCCATGCGCCCGGCTGCGGGGGAAGACCCCCGGGACGCGGGCCCGCCTTCCGTAGTCCCGACTGAACCCGAGGACCGCCCCCTCCGTTCGGCCTGAGTCTTTACGTCCTTGCCGACGTCACGTCCTTGCGGACGTCGCGGGTGGCCTGAACACGACGACCGCACTGCACGCGGTCCTCCCGGTTCCGTCCGTGGTTCGACTGGGCTCACCACGAACGAGGTGATCATTCGAGCGCGACGGTCCCCACACCCGCTGCCGGCCCCTGAGCCGTCGCGCCTCGCGGCGGCTTCGCGATTCACTCCCAGTAGTCGCCGAGCGCTTATCCGTGGTTCGACTGGGCTCACCACGAACGAAACCGGGCCGGACCGCCGTCCGCTCAGACTGCATTTCCGATCAGTGAACGGGCCGGACTGCCGTCCGGTCACACGGTATTTCCGGACAGTGAAACGAGGGACGAACGGGGAGGTGGGCGATGCGCGTGCGCGCCGCACGGTCTCCGCGCGAGCCGACTAGTAGTCCTCCGCATCGCGGATCTCATCGAGCCGCGCCCACTCTTCGGGCGTCGGCTCGCGGAAGGGCTCGCCGTGCCGCCGCAGCTGGCCGGTGAACTCCGGGGGTCGCTTCTCGTTGAAGGCGCGGCGGCCCTCCTCGCCATCCGTAGTCATGTGGATCAGCATGTTGTTCATCATGTGCTGGACACCCCACGCCTGATCGAACGGGGCGTCTCCGTAGCGCACGATGAACTCCTTCATCATGCGCACGGCGACAGGTGGCATCCCGACAATCTGGCGCGCGATCGTCTCCGCCCGCGTCAGTAGGTCGTCGTGCGGGACGACCTCGTTGATCAGGCCGATGCGCAGCGCCTCGGCGGCGTCGACGGGCTCATCGGTGAGCAACATGCGCATCGCGTCCACGTAGCGCAGCTGGCGCGCGAGCAGCGTGGCGCCCGGTCCGGCGCCGACCCACCCCTGCGAAAGCAGCGCGAACTTGAAGCGGGCGTGCTCCGCGCAGGCGAGGCGGATGTCGGTGGACGCGAGCGTGAGATAGAGCCCCGCGCCTGCCGCCCAGCCGTTCACGGCGGCGATCACCGGCTTCCAGATCTGCGGGTAGTGATCGCCCATGTGCCCGTCGGCGCCGATGCGCGCGCCGTTGACGGAGCCGGCGGGTGGCCAGAACACGCGCTGCGTGCGGAGGAACTCGGACTGTTCGGCGGTCACGTCCGGCCGCGGCGTGAGGTTGTGGCCCGCGCAGAAGTGGCGCTCGCCGCTGCCGGTGATGATCGCGACGCGGATATCGCGATCCTCCCAGACGCGCTCCCACGCCTCGGACAGCTCGTTCGACGTGCGCCGATCGAGCACGTTCGCGCGCTCGGGGTTGTTGATCGTGATGTACGCGATGTGTTCGCGGGTCTCGAAGTCGATGCCCATGTGCGCGCTCCTCGCTGCCAGTCGCGGGACCGAGTGGGCGCGAGCCTAGCAGTCCGCGCGCGCCGTGGCGGTCAGCTCACCACGAGCGGGTCGACGTCCACGGTCCAGCCCGGCGGGAGCGAGCCGACGTCGATCACAGAAGCCGGGTCGTCGCCGCGCAAGAGGATCGCCCAGCGGTACCGGCCGCGCACACGCGCCACCTGCGGCGGCAGCGGTCCATCCACCGTCACGTTGGGCATGCCGGCCGCGCGTGTGCGCAGCTCCTCGGCGAGGCGCCGCGCTTCTTCGACGGCAAACGTTGCATTCGTGTGGCCGAAGACCAGGCGCACCATGCGGCTGAACGGCGGGTAGCCGTGCTCGGCGCGCCAGGCGAGCTGCGCCTCGTAGAAGGCGTCGAGGTCGTGTGTCGCCGCAGCCACGACCGCGGGGTCGTCCGGCTGCATGGTCTGGATGATCACGTGGCCGTTGCGCTCGGCACGACCGGCGCGGCCGGACACCTGCACCAACAACTGGAACGTGCGCTCCGCCGCTCGGAAGTCCCCTTCGCGCAGCGTGTAATCCGCGAGCACCACGCCCACGAGCGTGACCAGCGGGAGGTCGAGCCCCTTCGCCACCATCTGCGTCCCCACGAGCACATCCGCCTCGTGGCGCATGAAGTGGTTGAGCAGCTGCTCGTGATCGGCCGCCGTGCGCGCGGTGTCTCGATCCCAGCGCTCGACGCGCGCCGTCGGGAAGTGCGTCCGCACCTCCGCCACCACACGCTCCGTGCCCGCGCGGACCTGGCGGAGCGGCAGCTCGCACGCGCGCTCGTCGCAGCGCGGCGGCAGCCGCTTCGAACGGCCGCACTGGTGGCAGATCAGCCGGTTGGGCGCGTGCAGCGCGAGCGAGACGTCGCACGATGAGCACATCGGCGAGTGGCCGCTGGGGCAGAGCAGGTAGCCGGCCAGTCCCCGGCGGTTGAGAAAAAGGATCGCCTGCTCCTCGCGGTCGATCACCTCGCCGAGCGCGTCCACAAGCTCCGGTGAGAAGAGCGAACGCGAACCGCGCATGTCGACCACGTCCACCGACGGCAGATCGTCTCGCGGCCACAGCCGCACACTGCCGTCGGTCTGGTGGACGGGGCGCATGCGCTGGGGGAGGTCCACCCGCTCCAGCTCGCCGCTGTCGGCGGCGTACCAGCGCTCGACGTCCGGCGTCGCCGAGCCGTAGACCACCGCCGCGCCGGTCTGGCGTGCGAGCTCGGCGGCGACCGTGCGCGCGTCGTATCGCGGCGCGGGGTCGTGCTGCTTGTACGTCCACTCATGCGCCTCGTCGATCACGATCAGCCCGAGATCGGGCTGTGGCGCGAACGTCGCCGAGCGTGATCCGATCACCACGTCGTAGGCACCGGCCGCGATCTCGTGCCATTCGTCGAAGGCCTCGCCCAGGCTGAGCCCGGAGTGCAGCACGCCGACGCGCCCTGGGAAGCGTTCGGCGAAACGGCGCACGGTCTGCGGCGTGAGCGCGATCTCGGGCACGAGCACGATCCCGCGATAGCCCTCGTCGACGGCGTGGCGCAGTGCGTCGAGGTAGACCTCCGTCTTGCCGCTCCCGGTGACGCCGCGCAGCACGATGCCGGTGCCGTCCCGGCGATCGATCGCCGCGCGGATCGCGGCTGAGGCTCCGCGCTGATCGCCGATCAACTCGACGGGCGGGCGGCGCACGATCTGCAGGTCGCGCAACGGATCGCGGCGATCGAGCACCTCGACCACGCGGATCAGCCCTGCCTCCACCAGCCGCGTGACCGCCGTGCGGGCGGCGGCGCCGTGCGCCTCGTTCAGCGTGCGCACCGGCAACCCGCCGTCGTCGCCGTCGCGCGCGAGCGTCACGAGCTGCTCGATCAGCGCGACGCCGGCGCGATCGACCTGGCTGCGCGAGAGCTCGCGCACGCGCGTCGCCAGCTCCGCGTCGTCGAGCGCGAGGCGAAGGTCGT
>JAQBZW010000104.1 GCA_027622315.1 Chloroflexota bacterium
CGCGGCTCGCGCGTGAGACGTCGACGAACCGCCACGGCTGCGTGTGGTGCGGCGCGGGCGCCGTCAGTGCGAGCGAGACCAGGTCCGCGAGCTCGCCGTCGTCGAGCGGTGGGCCCGCAAGGCCGCGAATCGACCGGCGCCCGCGGATCGCGTCGTCGATGTTCACGGCGTCACCGGTGGCCAGTGAGGGGCGAGCGTCGCGAGCACGGCCCGTGTCGCGGGGCCGACGCTGTCGCGCACGGCGGCAAGATCCTCGGGCGTATCGATGTCGGCGGCGAGCGAAGCGGGGTGGAGTTCGCGCAGCGTGAGGCCGCCCGCGCGCGCTGCTGCCCGGTGCGCCGCGGCGGATTGCTCGCCGAAGTGCGGTGCCATCACCGAAGGCGGGCGCAGCCCGAGCGCCGCGGTGCCGCCGTCCGCCGATGGCACGAGTACAACCTCCGCGGCTCCCGTCGCGAGCGCGTCGAGCACGGCTCGCAGGTCGTCTGCACGCGCCTGCGGGAGGTCGACGGGGAGGATCAACGCACCCGGGAGGTCGCGCAACGTGGGGAGGGTGAGCGCGGTACATACGGCCGGGTTGAAGCCGCGTCCGCGGTCGGGGAGGAGCGAAGCACCGTGCCGCGCCGCGGTCGGCCCATAACTCTCGTCGGGCGTGAGGACGTAGAGCGCACCGCCGTGCGCCGCGCGCGCGGCCGCGAGTACGTCGTCGAGCATGGCGTAGACGAGCGCGCGCCGCGTGTCCGCGCCGAACGCGCCGGCGAGGCGCGTCTTTGCCTCGTCCGCGGGACGGACGGCGACGACGATCGCGAACGCGTCCGCGGCGGGTGTCGGTGTCACGTGTGGAGCGCCGAGAGCACGCGCGCGGCCACGCGGCGGCGGCCGTCGTCGCCGCGCATCATCGTGTCGCACACCAGCGGGCTCATGCCGAGCGCCGCCACGGCCGGTGCGAGTGCGCCGTCGATCTCGTCGAGCACAAAGACGTCGATCAGGCCCTGATAGAGCGCGGCGACGCCGGCCGCCGAGACGTCGTGGCCGAGCGCGCGCAGCATGTCGGCGGCCGGACCCTTGATCGCTTCGCCGCCGACAATCGGGGACACGGCGACGCGCGTCGCCGACGAGCCCGCGAGTGCCTCGCGGACGCCGGGGACGGCCAACAGCGGTCCGATCGAGACGAAGGGGTTGCTGGGCGCGATGATCACGCTCTCCGCACTCACGATCGCGTCGAGCACGCCCGGCGCCGGGCGTGCGGCCGCGGCGCCCGGGAAGCGGAAGCCCGTGACGATGTCGCGGGCACGGCGACGGACGAAGTACTCCTGAAACGGGAGGTCGCCGGTGGCGGTTTCCACGATCGTCGGGTGTGGGTCGTCGGTCACGGGCATGACCTGCAGGTGCAGCCCGAGCGCGCGCGCCAGAGCGGCGGTCGCCTCACTCAGCGTGTGTCCCTCGGCGAGCAGCTGCGTTCGGCGGAGGTGCGTCGCGAGGTCGCGGTCGCCGATCCGGAACCACGTGTCGCCGCCGACCGCGCCGAGCGCGTCGAGCGTAATCGTGGTGTCGTCACGCAGCCCCCAGCCGTCCGGACCCTCGAGCCCGGCGAGCGTATAGAGCAGCGTGTCGATGTCCGGGCAGACGTGCAGTCCGTGCCACGTGAGGTCGTCGCCCACGTTGCAGATCGCCGTCACCTCGGCGGGGTCGACGCACTGCACGAGCCCGGCCAGGAAGCGGGCGGCGCCGACACCTCCGGCGAGCACGGTCACTTGCATGGAGGGGTTGCCATGACGCTCGGCTTTCCGCGGCGGGCGAGGGGGTGGCGGTGCGATCCTACAGGCCCGCACCGCGCCGCGCGGGCGTCAGTCCGCCACGGGCTCGCTGAGCGTGGCCATGCCGCCATCGAACGAGGGCTCGCGCCCTTCGATCTGAGCGAAGAGTGCAGCGGCCGGGGCGAACCCGCGGTTGATCGTGACCAGCTGTCCCGCGCGATCGAACACCGCGGTGGTGGGGACGGAGAGCACGCCGTAGGCGTTCGCCAGCTCACGGTCCGCCACCGCGTCGTGCCGATCGACGACGAGATCGGCGACGTGCCCGCGAAGCAGCTCAATCGCAGGCTCCTGCTGGACGCGGCAGACGACACAGCTCTGGGTGGTGAAGTAGAGAAGTCGTGGCACGCCGGCGGCCGCGTCCCCAGCGTCCGCTCCGGCGGTGGTCGCACGGACGCGCGCGATCACGCGGCGATCGCGATGCCGCAACCACGCCCGCGCGAGCGCGAGCGCGAGCATGAAGCTCGCACCGAGGGCGACGGCGATCAGCAATCGTTCGGTCATCGCGCGCCGCGGTCGGCGGCGATCGCGTGCGGCAGCAGGCCCAGCCGGTCGAGGTGGAAGTACACGAAGCAGCCGACGCAGAATTCGACCGTGATGTTGACGAAGGCGAGAGCGGTCACGATCCAGCTCAGCACCCAGCCTGCGGCGGTCGCGCCACCGATCAGGGCGAGAAACGCCGCGACCAGAACGGCCCCGCCGACCGCCTGCGCGAACTGGTGGGGCATCGGATCCTCGTCCCGGACGTCCGGCCCGAACACGCCGCTGGGCTTGAGCAGGCGCTGATGCAGCTGCTTGAAGAGCGCGAGTGCGGGCACGAACGTGCCGAGCAACATCACGGCGGCAGTGAAGAGAATGAGCCAGCGTCCGCTGGCGTCGCCGATCACGAACGCGAGCACCGTGAGCAGAATGATGCACGCCTGGTTTGTGCGGAGAGTATTTCGGTCAACACGATACGCAGTCGACATCACGGCCCTCGCATACTCGACAAAGTTGGTCAACATTATATCCCGCTGCGTAGCGAGCGGAAGGGCCGAGCCGGCGGAACAGGTCATCAAGTCCCGGCGATGATCGATTCTTCCTCGGCCCGCACGCGTTCGAGCGAGGCGATCGCGACCTGGATCTGCTCGTCGTCCGGCACGCGTGTCGTCAGGCGCTGGAGCGCCAGGTTGCCGGCGAAGAGCAAGCGGACGAGCGGCACCTCGGTGTGCGATCCGCCGAAGCGGATGACTTCGTACGCGACCCCGGCGACGAACGGGATGAGCACAATCCGGGAGGCGAAGCGCCACCAGAGCGGCGAGCCGCCCACGAACACGAACACGACCACGGCGATCACTGCGACCGTGAGCAGGAACGACGTGCCGCAGCGAGGGTGTTCCTTGCGGTAGCGCCGGATCACCGGCACGCGCAGCTCGCGCTCGTCCTCGAAGGCACGGATCGTCATGTGTTCCGCGCCGTGATACTGGAACACGCGAGCGATCTCGCTCGATCGGCCGATCAGCCAGATATACCCGAGCAGTAGCGCCAGTCGCAGTGCGCCCTCGATCAAGGTCGTGATCCAGGTGGCGCCCACGAACCGGTCGAGCCACGCGGTGGCAGCGGTCGGTCCGGCGAAGAAGAATGCGAGCGCGATCGCGAGTGTGAGCAGCGTGCCCGCCCACGTCAGGGCGCCGAGCGGCTTCGGTTCGCCGTGCTCGTCGAGATCCTCGGCGGCGACGGCTGAGGACCACATCAGCGCGCGGAAGCCGAGCGCCATCGTCTCCCAGAGCACGACGACCCCGCGCACGAGCGGGACACGGCGTAACGGGCCGGTGTACAGGCCGCCCAGGCGTTCGGCACGCGTGAGGATTTCGCCATCCGGCGCGCGCACGGCCACCGCCATCGAGCGCGGGCCGCGAATCATCACGCCCTCGATCACCGCCTGGCCACCGTACGTGGGAGCGCTCATGCGCTCACGATAGTCGCGAGTGGGGGCGTGGACGAGGGAACGTGCGGCGTGCGTGGCTGACACGCAGAAGGGGCGGCCCCGCGGCCGCCCCTTCCGTCATGGTCCGTGCTGAGGCGGGCGTTAAGCCCCGTCCTTCTTCTCGTAGCGGCGCCGGAAGCGCTCAACGCGGCCGGCTGTGTCGACGATGCGCTGCTCGCCCGTGAAGAACGGGTGGCACTGCGAACAGACGTCCAGGTGCACGGCGGGCTTCGTCGACCGCGTGGTCCAGCTGTTCCCGCAGGCGCAACTGATCGTGGACTCAATGTACTCGGCGTGGATCCCGGCCTTCATCGCGTTTCGCTCTCCTGACCCCGAATGGCTATGCCTCGACGGGGACGATCAACACCTGCTTGCGGCGACCCTTCGCGTACGGGGCGTAGCGGACCGTGCCCTCTACCTTCGCCCACAGCGTGTGGTCGCGGCCCACGCCAACGTTTACGCCCGCGTGGAAACGCGTGCCGCGCTGCCGCACGAGGATCGAACCCGCCGAGACGACCTGACCGTCGTGTCGCTTGAGTCCGAGCCGCTGCGAATTGGAGTCGCGGCCGTTCTTACTCGAGCCGCCGGACTTCTTGTGAGCCATTGCGTCGTCCGTTCGCTCAGCCCGCGCGAATCGCGGTAATCGCCAGGCGCGTGAGCGGCTGACGGTGTCCACGATATGTGCGGCGGCGTGTCTTGTTCTTGTACTTGAAGCTGCGGACCTTATCGCCGAGCCGGTGCGCTTCAACGCGAGCCGTCACGGACGCGCCCTCAACCATGGGCGTGCCAACCTGCGCGTCGCCGTCTCCCTGCACGAGCAGGACCTCAGACAGCGTCACCTCTTCGCCATCGGCGATTTCCAACCGCTCGACGTCGATGAGGTCGCCTTCGCGCACACGATATTGCTTTCCGCCAGTGCGGATAATCGCGTACATACCGCCTCTTTCAGAACTTGGGTACATTTCAGTCTAGGAAGCCCGTCACCCCCGGTCAACGCGACGCGGGTCCGGCGAATTCGAGGCACCCCGCTGAACGACCTACTGCACGTGCTCAGCCTGCCGCTCACGTTCCTCGGGTGGGTCACCGATCAGCTCTTTCTGTCGGTCAACGCGTTGTTCGATCGCGTCGGCCTGCCGATCGTGTTCGCTTCTGGCCTCGCCGAGGCCACGGTTGGCGTTGGGGTGGTCTTCCCGGGCGTGATCATCATGTTCCTCGGCGGGGCCTACGCCGCTGGCGAACCGATCTACCTGTTGACGGTGTGGGCGGTCGCGATTGGTGGCACCGCGATCGGCGATACGTTCTCCTACGGCCTCGGACGATGGGGCGGGCGCTACCTCGAGCACACGCGATTTGGCCCTTCGTTGCGGCTGGGCTCGGCGCTGATGCGGGGGCGCGGACGCTGGTTCATCCCCTTCTACCACCTCTACAGCGTGACCCGTGCGGTGGGGCCCTTTGGCGCAGGTGCCGTGCGCATGCCGATGCGCTCGTGGGTTCCGCTGGACTATCTCGGCGCCGCCGTGGCGAACGCGGTGTGGGTGGGTGCCGGCGCGATCTTCGGCACCGCCGTACTCACGCCGGATGGGCGGCTCGAGCCACACCCGGCGCTCCGCATCGGTCTGATCGTCGTCGGCGTGCTGTGGTTCCTGCTGCTCCGGCGCGCCGCCCAGCGCGGGCTGAGAGAGCTTGCGCGGTCAAGCGGTATCGATGCCACGTTGGCGGAGGGCACCGACCCGCTGGCAGCCGGCCCGGTCGCTCGCGGCGAGCGCTGATCGAGCGCAGGTCGTTCGCCCACCTGCCGCGGCCGGCGCGCGCGAGCCGCCGCCGTGCGCTCTACGGGACACACAAACGGCGGGCCCTGTGGCCCGCCGTCGCATTGCGCTCGCGGGGGCGAATCTAGTCCGTCGGCGGTGGAGCGATGTTCTGGCGTCCCCAGGCGAGCCCGGGCCGGCCTCGCGGCGCCTCGCTCTCCTCTTCCGCTTCGCCACCCTCACGCGCGGCCGGCCCGGCGGGTTCGACCGTGATCGGCTCCTCCTCGGACGGCAGCCGCCGTCCGGGCGTCGGGCCGAGGATGCGAAGCAGTTCGTCGCCTTCGAGCGTTTCCACCTCGATCAGTGTCGCCGCCAGCGAGTCGAGCTTGTCGCGGTGTTCCGAGATCACCTGCCGGCACTGCTCGTGCGCCTCGTCGATCAGGCGGCGCACCTCGTCGTCGATCTCCTCGGCAGTGCGCTCTGAATAGTCACGCTGCTCGCTGATGTCGCGGCCAAGGAAGATCATCGAGTCACGCTTGCCGAACGTGCGCGGGCCGAGCCGCTCGCTCATGCCCCACTGCGTCACCATGTCACGCGCGATCGTCGTGACCTTGCCGATGTCGTTGTGGGCGCCGGTCGTCATCTCGCCGAAGACCATCTCCTCGGCGACGTGGCCACCGAGCGCGTACACCATCATCGCGGAGTAGTACGAGCGGTGCTGGAGGCGGCGCTCCTCTTCCGGGAGCATGCGCGTGAAGCCCCCGGACATTCCGCGCGCCACGATCGTCACCTTGAAGGGCGGGTCCGCCCTCGGCGTGAAGTAGCCGGCGACCGTGTGGCCCGCCTCGTGGTAGGCCACGATCTTCTTTTCTTCCGGCGTGATCACGCGCGACTTGCGTTCGGGACCGGCAATGACCCGGTCGACCGCTTCGTTCAGCTCGCCCATGCCGATGCGCTTCTTGTTCCGCCGCGCGGCGAGGATGGCGGACTCATTCACGAGGTTTGCGAGGTCGGCGCCGGAGAAGCCCGGGGTCTGGCGCGCGATCGTCTCGAGCGAAACGCCGTTCTCCAGCGGCTTGCCCTTGACGTGCACATCGAGCACCGCACGGCGTCCCTTCACGTCCGGCAGGTCGAGCGTGACCTGTCGGTCGAAGCGGCCCGGGCGCAGGAGGGCGGGGTCGAGGATATCGGGGCGGTTCGTCGCCGCGATCACGATCACGTTCGAGTTGCTGTCGAACCCGTCCATCTCGACCAGGATCTGGTTGAGCGTCTGCTCGCGCTCGTCGTGCGAGCCACCGAGGCCCGCGCCGCGCTGACGGCCGACCGCGTCGATCTCGTCGACGAACACGATCGCCGGCGCGTTTCGCTTCGCCTGGTCGAAGAGGTCGCGGACGCGGCTCGCGCCGACACCGACGAACATCTCGACGAACTCGGAGCCTGAGATCGAGAAGAACGGCACGCCTGCCTCGCCGGAGACGGCGCGCGCAAGCATGGTCTTGCCTGTTCCCGGCGGTCCGATGAGCAGCACGCCGTGAGGGATGCGGGCGCCCAGCGCCGCGAACTTCTCCGGGTACTTGAGGAACTCAACGACTTCCTCGAGCTCTTGCTTGGCTTCGTCCTGGCCCGCGACGTCGAGGAACGTCACGGTCGGCTTCTGGCCGGCGAAGACGCGTGCCCGGCTCTTGCCGAACGACATCGCCTGATTATTGGCACCGCCGGCCTGACGCATCATGAAGACGAGGATCGCCCCAAAGATGATTAGCGGGAGGAAGTTGAGCATCAGCCCGAAGATGCTGCCGAACTGGCTCGGCCCGGACACCTCGATGTCTACCGCGTTCGTCCCGGCGCCTACCGGTACGTTGTTGTCGCGGAGGATCGCCTCGATCGACGATCCGTTCTCCTTGCGCGACGTTACCGGCTCCTGCTGGCCGTTGAGGAACACGGTCAGATCGTCGCCCCGGACCTCGATGCGATCGACGTTGCCGCCCTGGGCCTGGGCGATCACGTAGGACAGCGGAACCTCGCGCGAACCCGACGCCGGACGGAAGACCATCACGACGACGAGCACTACGGCTACGAGGATCAGCAGGTAAATGAACGAGTTCCGCATCCAGCGCGAGCTCATGGGCACACCTGCGTTCTGATGGGTCTGGTGGGGACCGTGTCTAGACTTGTCATAATAGCGGTGATGAACCGCCTCTTCGATGAGCGGGCCGGCTGCGCCGCCACTCGTGCGTTGGCCGATCAAGTGTAGCACCGGCTACCCGACGGTCCGGGCGCATGCACATATCGTCGGATGCGTCGTCGTGCTCCGATAGCGATGCCTCCGCGGCTGGCCCTATGTCGTCCGCGGGTGCTCGCGGATTCGCACCGGTCGGGGCGCACCGGGGCCGGCCGGGAATTCGATCAGTTGTCTGCGCGATATCGCCTGCGTAGGATCGAGATATGACAACCCATCGCAGCGGATCGATGCGCCCCGGTTGGCGTGTCGAGAAGCACTTCTGGCGCAGCGGCGCTTCACGAGTGGCAGGCGTCGACGAGGTGGGGCGCGGACCGCTTGCGGGTCCGGTCGTAGCGGCTGCGGTCGTGATCCCTCAAACTGGAGCAGGCTGGAACACTCGCGCGCACTGGATCACCCGGCTGCGGGATTCCAAACTGCTCAGTGCGAGACAGCGCGAGGAGTTGGCGGAGATCATCCGCGAAAGGGCGGATTGGGGAATCGCGGCCGTGTCGGTGCAAGTGGTCGACCAGATAAACATCGCTCGAGCGACACGACTGGCGATGAAGCGCGCGCTGGACGCGTTGCCGGAGCCGCCGGATGCGATCATCGTCGATGGGCGCGACCGCATCGAAACCGAGATCCGGCAGGAGGCTCACGTCGACGCCGATGCGCACTGCGTATCGGTCGCGGCAGCGAGCATTATCGCAAAGGTGTATCGGGACGCGCTCATGCGTGAGTACGACCTGTGCTTCCCGGGCTACGGCTTTGCGGATCACAAGGGGTACGGGACGCCGGAGCACTTCGAGGCGCTCCGACGCAACGGCTACAGCAATCTGCACCGGCTGTCGTTCCAGCCGGTGCGTGCGGCACTGGGGGCACAGACGTGACGAATGACCCGCGACGGCGCGTGGGTGACGCAGGCGAGCGACTCGCCGCGGACTACCTGACCAAGCAGGGCTACGACATCGTCGACCGCAATGTGCGGCGACGCGAAGGCGAGATCGACCTCGTCGCGATCGACGACGGCACACTCGTTTTCGTCGAGGTGAAGCTGCGCCGTTCCGGGCGCGCCGGCACGGCGATCCAGCAAATCTCGCCCGCCAAGCACGCGCGCCTGCGCGAACTGGCCGAGGCGTACGCGGCCGATCATCCGGATCTGCCGGGCAGCCTGCGAATCGACGTGGTCGCGATCGACCTCACCGTCAGTGGTGAGGTGGGCAAGCTGCACCACGTGCGCAGCGCGATCGAGAACTGACGCCGATGACGTCGGCCTCGGCCGACGTTCACGACGTCATCGCTCGCCGCCTAGACTGACAGCGCCATGCCGATTTACCAGTACGACTGTGCCGGCTGCGAACGCCGCGTCGACATCTTGTTTCGTAGCGTGCGCCGGATCGGTCCCGCGATCTGCCCTGAGTGCGGGGGCACCGATCTGAAGCGGGCCGTATCTCAGGTCGCACGCGCGCGCTCTGAGCGCGAGCGGCTGGACTCGATCGACGTGAACCAGGAGCTCGGGCGGCTCGAGAGCGGCGACGTCAGTGGCTTCTCCCGCTGGGCACGGCGCATGGGTCGCGATCTCGGCAGCGACATCGGTGGGGAGTTTTCGGCGCTGGCCGACAAGGCAGACGCCGGCGAGGACCCGATTGAACGTGTCGATCCCGGGCACACGCTGCGCTACCAGGTGGAGAAGCGCCGCGCGACGCTCGACGGCGGCGGCGATTCCGGTACGCCGGCGGGCGGCGGCTGATGCCGATCTACGAGTACCGCTGCGACGACTGTCGCCGCGTGACGAACGTCTTCGTCCGCTCCGCGCGCGCGGACGTGCACGCGCGCTGTGAGCACTGCGATTCCGTCCACATGACTCGCATGATTTCGCGCGTGAGTCGGATGAAGACGGGGCAGGACGTGCTCGACGAACTGGGGGCACCCGGTGTCGGCGGGCGACCGGAAGACGCGTACCGCGACCCGCGCCAGATCGGGCGCTGGGTGGAGCAACGCTTTGAGGACTACGGCCTCGATGTCCCCGCCGAGACGCGAGACATGATCGACGCGGCTCGCGAGGGTGACCTGCCAGGGCCTATCGCCGACCTCTAGCCCGCACTGCGCTCTGGGCTAGAGGCGCGGCCGAAAAGGGGCAGCGCTCAGTCTCCATAGATACGATCATACAGGTGATCGATAT
>JAQBZW010000105.1 GCA_027622315.1 Chloroflexota bacterium
CGGCGTCACGCGGTCAAGCCCGGCGCCACCGTCCGCGGTCGGCCACGCATCGTCGCCCGCGACGGCGGCGACCGCAGTGCTCGCGGCCGGCAGCGGCGAGGTGGGACGGAAGTACCGGAGGTATGCGTACCCGACGATCACGAGCACGATCGCGGTCACGATCGCGAGGCGCGGATGCCGTTGCGCGGCATCGCTCGCGGCCCCGATAGCCGCGCGCACCCGCTCCAGCCGCCGCGTGCGCACGACGACCTCGGTCGGCGCAACGTCGTCGAGGCGGCGGAAGCACATGGGGCAGAGCGAAGCGTCCGCCGGCGCGAAGCGTCCGCACGCGGGACAGCGCTTGCCTCGCGGCGGCGCCGCGCTCATGAGCGGCGGCGGGTTGATGCGCCGGCCGTCTCCGTCGCGATCGATCGCGGGTGCGTCAGCGTTCGGTCCACGGCCGGGTGCGTGCGCCCGCGCCCCGGTGATCCACACGCGGGCCGTGGAGAGCCGTCACCTGATCCTCCGGTACGGTGCGAGCGAACGCGCGCGAGTATAGGCCGCACGCCACATCCGGCCCCCGGCCACGCTCGTCGCGGCGCGGGCGCGCTTCGTGTGTTCGGCGCGCTATCTTGTCGCGGCTCGGCCCCGCGGCACCATCCGCCGCGAGTGACGGGCAGCCCCGATCGCAGCCCCGCGCTTCACGCGGGCGGAGGAAGGACCTTGGCCATGGCGGTTGAGCATCTCGATGGGAAGGTCGCCGTCGTCACCGGCGGGGCCGGCGGCATGGGGAGCTGGATCTCGAAGATCTTCGCCGAGCAGGGAGCGAAGGTCGTGGTCGCGGACACCGGCGCTGACGTCGAGGGCCGGATGGGCGTCGACGCCAGCCGCGTGAACGCCGTCGTGGACGAGATCAAGGCGGCCGGCGGCGAAGCGGTCGCGACGATCGGCGACATCGCCGACATGGGGGTCGCGGAGAACACGATCCGCATGGCGCTCGACACCTGGGGGAAGATCGACATTCTCGTCTGCGCCCACGGCATCTTGCGCGAGCGCATGATCTTCAACATGACGGAGGATGAGTGGGACGGCGTGATCCACTCCCATCTCAAGGGCTGCTTCGCACCCACGAAGTTCGCCGCGATCTGGTGGCGCCAGCAGCGCGACCACGGCGGCCGCATCATCTACTTCACGTCCTCCGCCGGCATCGTCGGCGGCGCCGGTCAGCCGAACTACTCGGCGGCCCAGCAGGGCAAGACCGGGCTGATGCTCTCCAACGCGCAGGCGCTGGCTCGCTACGGCGTGACGGCAAACTGCATCTCCCCCGCCGCCTCCACGCGCATGACCGACCGTGGTCGCGGCGTGAACCCGGAGGGCGGCGCGCCCAGCCTGGACGCCTCCGGGACCGCGCGCGACCCGAAGAACGTGGTGCCCGCGATCGTCTACCTGGCGTCTGACGCCGGGAAGCACGTGACCGGCCGCGTGATCGGGGCGACCGGCCACAAGATCACGATCTGGCGCGAGCCCTCGTGGGAGCGCTCGATCTACTCGGAGGCCCCGTACTGGGACATCGACACGCTCTTCGAGATCATGCCCGAGACGCTCGCCGTCGAGGATGGGTACTACCTGAAGCAGCCGCCGCGGCTCGCTCCGTAGCGCCGCTGCGACACCCGTACGCGAGCGAGACGAACAGACGGAGGACACGGCAATGGCAATGAAGCATCTCG
Organism: Chloroflexota bacterium; assembly: GCA_027622315.1. Taxonomy (GTDB): domain Bacteria; phylum Chloroflexota; class Dehalococcoidia; order UBA2979; family UBA2979; genus VGNK01. The sequence goes on from JAQBZW010000105.1 coordinate 1,707, forward strand.
AGGGCAAGGTTGCGATCGTCACCGGCGGCGCCGGCGGCATGGGCAGCCACATCGCACGCGTCTTCGCCGAGCAGGGCGCGAAGGTCGTCGTCGCGGACACCGGCGCCGACGTCGAAGGCCGCATGGGCGTCGATCCCGCGCGCGTGAACGGCGTGGTCGACGAGATCAAGGCGAAAGGCGGCGAGGCCGTCGGCGCGATCGGCGACATCGCCGACATGGAGGTCGCCGAGAACGTCGTGCGCACCGCGCTCGACACGTGGGGCCAGCTCGACATCCTCGTGTGCGCCCACGGCATCCTGCGCGAGCGCATGATCTTCAACATGACCGAGGACGAGTGGGACGGCGTGGTCCGCACCCACCTGAAGGGCTGCTTCGCCCCCACGAAGTTCGCCTCGATCTGGTGGCGCCAGCAGCGCACGCACGGCGGTCGCATCATCTATTTCACCTCTGACGCGGGCATCCACGGCGGCGCCGGCCAGCCGAACTACTCGGCCGCGCACGCCGGCAAGATGGGCCTAATGCGCTCGAACGCGCAGGCGCTCGCGAGCTACGGCGTCACGTGCAACCTGATCGCACCGCTCGCGTCGACGCGCATGACCGACCGCGGCCGTGGCGTCAACGCGGAGGGCCCGGCGCCGAGCGCCTCGGCCGCGGGCACCTCGATGGACCCGAAGAACGTGGTGCCGATCATCACGTGGCTCGCGTCGAACGAAGGCGGCGTCGCGAACGGGCGCATCTTCGGCGCCAGCGGTCACCGCATCTCGGTCTACAGCGAGCCGATCCAGGAGCGCGTGCTCTGGTCCCCGGATCCGTACATCGATATCGACCGGCTGTTCGAGGAGTGGCCGCGGACGCTCGGCCTCGGCGGCTACCCGATGAATCGCATCCAGGGCATGGTCGAACAGCCGGAGGAGACGCCGGCCTCGTAGCGCTCGGCCCGGGCATTCGCGGTCGCGAAGCGCCGCCCACTGGGGCGGCGCTTCTGTGCGTTCGCCGGCAGCCGCTCGGCGCTCGCGCGTAAGCGGCCCGTAATGCCTTACGCGTACGCTCGACGCCATCACCCGGCCGGGCGGGGAGCCGCCCGCGCCACCCGAACGCCACGCCACGCGCGGGAGCAGCGCATGCCGTCCCCCACTCGCATTCTGGTCGTCGAAGATGAGCCGATCGTCGCGGAGGTCGTCGAGCGCTACCTGAAGCGCGACGGCCACGAGGTCGCGGTCGTGCATGACGGTCGCGAGGCGATCGCCGCGTTCGAACGCTTCGCGCCCTCGCTGATCGTGCTCGACCTCATGCTGCCGGGGCTGGACGGCATCGAGATCTGCCGCCGCATTCGCGAACGCTCGCACACGCCGATCATCATGCTCACCGCGCGTGGCGACGAGGTGGACAAGCTGCAAGGTCTCGACGTCGGCGCCGATGACTACGTCACGAAGCCGTTCAGCCCACGCGAACTCGCCGCTCGCGTGCAGGCCGTGCTCCGGCGCGCGGGGCCGCAGCCGACGCTCGCCACGGGCGGCGAGCAGGTGCTCCGCTTCGACGATCTGCTGATCGACCTGCCGAAGCGCATCGGCGAGAGCGCCCAGGGCTCGCTGGACCTGACCGCGCGCGAGTTCGATCTGTTGAGCTTCCTCGCGCGCCACCCGGGGCAGGTGTTCACCCGTGACCAGCTGCTCGACGCGGTCTGGGATCGTGCGTTCACCGGCGAGCCCGGCACGGTGACCGTGCATATGCGCCGGCTGCGATCCAAGGTCGAGGCAGATGCGTCGCGGCCGCGGCATCTGAAGACGGTGTGGGGCGTGGGGTACAAGTTTGAGTCGTAGCGCGCCCTCGCTGACACCGGGGCGCGCGCCCGCGCTGGGCCGGGGCGTGCTCGGGGTGCACGGCGCGTTGACGTCGCTCGCCGCGCTCACGGCGGCAGTCGCCGTCGGGATCACGCTCTTCGTGCTGCTCATGGCGCCGGCCCGCCGTGACCTGGTGGACCTCGCCCTCTACCTCGTGATCACGGGCGTGGCCACGCTCGCGGTCGGCGGGGTGGCGCTGCGCGTCAGCGACGAACGGCTCGGCCTGTCGCTGCGGGCGAAGGCGTTCATCGCCGCCGCGATCGGCAGCGCGGTGGGCCTCGTCAACATCTACGTGATCGCACGCTTGATGTTCGTGTCGACCACGCACGACCTGCCGCTGCTGGTCACGGTGCTCGTGTTCAGCGGCGTGCTCGCCGTGTTCTTCAGCCTGCTCGTCGCGGCCACCGTGACCGATCGCGTGCGCACGATCGCCGGCGCCATCCGCGGCATCGCCGCCGGCGCCTACGACACGCGCATCACGCTCGACGGTGGCGACGAGCTCGTCGCCCTCGCCGCCGACGTGGATCAACTCGCGGCCCGCCTCCAGGCGGCGGAACGGCAGCGTGACGAGCTCGACCGCGAGCGGCGCGAACTGACGGCCGCGATCTCCCACGACCTGCGCACGCCGCTCGCGAGCTTCCGCGCGATGGTGGAGGCACTGAGCGACGGCGTCGTCGAGCCCCCGGACGTGGATCGCTACCTGCGCACGATGCGCCGCGAGATCGATCGCCTCAGCCGCATGCTCGACGACCTCTTCGAGCTCGCCCAGATCGACGCCGGCGCGCTGCGGCTCGAGCGGCGACCGCTGGCGGTGCAGGAGATCGTGACGGACGTCGCCGACGCCATGCAGGCGCAGGCCGCACAGGCGGGCGTCGCGCTCGAGGTGGACGCCGACGCGTCTGCGCCCCCGCTCGCGATCGACGGTGCGCGCATGGAGCGCGCCGTCGCCAACCTCGTGCGCAACGCGATCGAGCACACGCGGCCCGGTGGCCGCATCGCGCTGCGCGTGGCACGCGGCGCCCGCGACGTCGCCGTCACGGTCGAGGACGACGGCGAGGGCATCTCTGCCGACGTGCTTGAGCACGTCTGGGAGCGCTTCTACCGCGGCGATCGCGCCCGCAGCCGCCGCGCCGGGTCCGGCGACGGCGCCGGCCTCGGCCTCTCGATCGTGCGCGGCATCGTGGAGGCGCACGGCGGCAGCGTGGAGGTGCGCTCGACACCCGGCACCGGCTCGGTCTTCACGATCCGGCTGCCGCTCTGATCTCGGGCCTACCATGCGCCGCGCCCGCCGCCCGGCGCGCATGTTGAACGGAGCACACGTGGAGATCGACCCGACACTCGCAGTGCTGCTCGTCACGCAGTCGCCGGATGCCGTGATCTTCGCCGACAGCGACGGGCTGGTTCGCGTCTGGAACGACGCCGCGGCGACGCTCTTCGGCTTCACCGCAGAGCAGGCGCTGGGCCAGAGCCTCGACCTGATCGTGCCGGAGCGCTTCCGCGATGCGCACTGGACCGGCTTCCGCCGCGCGCTCGGCGACGGCGACACGAAGTACCGCGGGCAAGCGCTGGCGACGCGCGCCGTGAAGCAGGACGGATCGACGATCTATGTCGAGCTGTCATTCGCGATCGTGCACGGCGAGGACCGCGCAGTGATCGGCGCACTCGCGCACGCGCGCGACATCACGGAGCGCTTTCTGCGCGAGCGCGAGGAGCGCCGCCAGCGGGAGGCCGCCGCCGGGGGCGCGTAGTCAGGGTGCGTGGCACTTGCCATTCGCGTCACGACACTCCATGCTCTCGTCACCCGATCCGCTGAGAGGGACCGCCGCTGCTCCGCGTCATCAGCTTCGACATCGACGGCACCCTCGAGGTAGGCGATCCGCCGGGCACAATCCCGGTAGAGGTCGTGCGGCGCGCGCTCGCGCTCGGATTCGTCGCGGGCAGTTGCTCGGATCGCCCGATCAGCTTTCAGCAGGCGCTGTGGGCCGAGCACGGCATCGACGTGCACTTCACGGTGCTCAAGCAGCACCTGACGACGGTGCGCGCGCAGTTCGACGCCGAGCACTACCTCCACATCGGTGACACGCCGATCGACCGCATGATGGCCGAGGGCGCTGGCTTCGACTTCGTCCATGTGATCGAAGACGACCTGCTCCTCGCGCTGGAGACGCTCAACCTCCACGAGTAGCGTCCGCGGGCACCCGCCTCCCGGCAGCTCGTTCCGCTCGGGAGCATCCTCCCCGTGGTCAGTCGGACAGGTCGCGGCTCGAAGCCGCGCACTCCCCTCACGCACAGCACCAGCACGCTCACCACGAGCGCCCCGGATGCGCGGCCAGTCCACGCCCTGGAGCAGCGGCACGCGCGAGACCTCGCGCCGGCAGTCATGGCCAAAGATGCGTGCCCCCGCGTGCGGGCGGATCAGATCGGGCAGCAGGCGAATGGAAGTCGTCTTGCCGTCGCCGTTCGGACCGAGGAAGCAGAAGATCTCGCCTCGCCCACGGCGAGATCGAGATCGAAGATGCCGCGCCGCTCGCCGTATGACTTCGTGAGTCCACAGGTCTCAATCGCAGGCACCGTTACGGTCACGCGTCACCTCGGATCGTGGGGATGCCCCGATACGCGTTCCATGGTCGCCCGCGATCGGCATGCGAGCGGGAGCACACGTGCGCCACGGCAGCCGCCGGGCGCCGTGGCGGTGGGCACAGGCCCTTGCCTTGCGAGCGGCAGCCTGGAACGCCCCTGCCGCTCGCGTGATTCCGTCACGAGAACGGGGCGCTACGCGCCCCGTTCTCGTGGTCGGTTCCAGTCGCCCGCCAGTTCAGGCCGGACGGAACTTCACCAGCGTCCAGTCGTCCGTGACGTCGTCGAACTTCACCATCAACGGCATGTCGACCTTGACGTTTGCGACGTCGCAGTCGACGACGTTCGACATCATGCGCGGGCCTTCCTCGAGCTGGACGACCGCAAACGCGTAGGGCACGTCGTCCTGGAAGGCGGGGTGGGCAGCCTGGTACACGAGCGTGAACGTGTGCAGCCGCGCGCGACCGCTCACGGGCGTCCACTCCCAGCTTTCGCGCAGGCAATCCGGGCAGGCCGCGCGCGGATACCAGAAGAACTTGTTGCAGAAGGAGCAGCGCGGCATCAGCAGCTCATGCCGCTTCGCCGCGTCCCAGAATGGCTGCGTGAGCTCGGGCTCTTCTTGCCGCGGAAGCGGCTTCGCGTATTCGGCCATGTTCGCCTCGGTCCGTTCCCGTCGGTCCTTCGTTCGGTGGTCTGGGTCTAGAGGGTGGCGCTCGAACCGAGCACCAGCGTCGTCATGACGCTCGCCGTGCCCCCTCAGCCATTGACCAGGCAGACGTCCGACTTTTCCACCTGCCTGTTCTCCGCGCGACCCATCACCTGGCGGGTCGCCTCCACGACGTGGCGGAAGCCGCCGCCGAGGCCGGCCGTCTGGCCGGCGCCGATCTGGCCGCCGTCCGTGTTGATCGGGAACTCACCCTTGAAGGTGGTATCGGTGCTCTCGTAGAACGGTCCGATCTCGCCCTTCGGCACAATCCCGGCGTCCTCGAGGCACGCCATGACGAGCACCGTGTAGCAGTCATAGAACTGGGCGAACTGGACGTCCCTGATGTTCATCTCGGCCATCTGGAGCGCGTTCGGGGCGGACATCGTCACGGGCGTGACCGTGATGTCGTCCTCCTGCCAGATCACGTCGTGGTTCGTGGCCGGCCCGCCCATGCCGAGGATGTAGGCGGGCGGGTTCGGCAGCGCGCGCGCCCGCTCCGCGGTCGTGACGATCACCGCGTGCGCGCCGGAGACCGGCATCACGCCTTCGAGCAGGTGGATCGGGTCGTTCGTAAAGCGCGAGTCGAGCACGTCCTGCACGGTCACCGGCTGCTCGTACCAGATGCCGTTCGGGTTGGCGGCGCCGTTGAAGCGCTCGTCCGCCGCGCACTTCGCGAACTGCTCCATGGTCGTGCCGTACTCGAACATGTGCCGCTGCTTGATCAGGCCGTACCAGCCGTTCATCGCGATCACGGGGCCGTACGGGACCTCCCACTCGGTCGCGCGGCTCGCGGGCCCACTCGGCCGTTCCGCCTGCGAAACGGCACGTAGCCGCGAGCTCGAGCGCGGTTGCGAGCCGCCGAAGATGCAGAGCACGTAGTTCGCCAGCCCGGCACTCACGGCCTGTGCCGCGACGACGATCGAGGTCGCGCCGCTCGCCCCGTGGGACGTGACCGACGTGTTGTAGCGCGGGCGGATGCCGAGCACCTCGGCGAGCGTGAGGGAGTTCGTACCCTCCGCGTTGATCAGACCGTCGATGTCTTCCTTGCGCAGTCCGGCGTCGCGGATCGCCCCGCGCGCGACCTCCGCCAGCAGGCTGTTCGTACTGCGGTCCGGGAACTCCTTGCGCGACGGGGTCTCGTAGAACCCCACGATCGCGGCTTTGCCTCTGAGGCTCACGCCGCCCTCCCTTCCTCGCCGCCCGCCGCTCGACGGGCATCCTCGGCTCGGCGGGATATTACATGCATCCCGACCCCCCCGGCACGAACGCCGCGTCCAGGCTGGAGTCTCAACGGGCCGGCACGCCGGGCGACCCGTGCTAGAGCGGCGGCGGGGACGCCGCCAACGCGTCGCGGTACGCACTCGCGATGCGGGTGGCTTCAGCTTCGTCGACAGCCACCTCACCGCGCTGGGTCGCTCCGTACAGCTCGAAGACGCCCCAGGCGCTGGCGTCATTCGGCATCGTTTCGTAGCGCGGCACCATGTGTACGTGCAGGTGCGGGAAGCTCTCGCCCATCGCGGCGGTGTAGATACGCAGCGCACCCGTCACCCGTTCGAGCGTCAGCTCAAAGTGGCGCAGGGCCGGGCCGAAGTTCGCCGCCTCTGCGTCGTCCAGGTGCGCGGGGCCGGGGACGTGGCGCTGGGCGTTGAGCATCATCCAGCCCGGCACGCCGATGCCTGCCGGCAAGCGCCGCACCTGCCAGAGGCGATTCTCGAAGACGAGCGGACCCGCCGGCAGCGCTTGCGCGTCTGCGTTGCCGCGGCAGATCCCACAGGATGGGTCGAACGAGGCGTGCTTCATGAGGCGGCCTCCACGGTTGTTGCGCACCTTGTTTCGTTCAGGAATCGTCGCCGTCGGCGGGGCCGAGCCAGACGCGTCATCGCTTTCGTCGTCGCGGCCGGGTCGAGCAGTGGGCTCACGGCGTCTCGTAAATGGAAGTGTCGGGGTGGAAGGCCGCCCATCCATACCACTCGCTCAGGAATGAAGTCACGAACGTGAGCTGTACACCGGCGAGCGGCCCGCTCGCGGCGACGCCGTCTGCCAGCCAGCGTGAGCCCGTTTCGCGGTCGTGGACCGCCTCGCCGCGCCGCTCGAAACTGAGCGCGCGCCCGTCTGAGAGGACGCGGTGATAGGCAAGCGTGGGCATCCCATCGGCGTCTTCGAGGATCACGATCGGCGTTCCGCCGACTGAGTCTTCGAAGGGGCGATCCCGAGGTCGCGACGCGAGCGGGAACGCGCGGGCCTGGTCGGCGACGAGCACGCCGATCACGAGCTCGTTCTCGGAGCGTCGCGGATCGATGCTCGCCAGCGTCGATCGGAACGAGTCGCCGATGCCCGGATCGCCGAGCGCGACGGCGTCACGGAAGGGCCGGCCCGTCGCCTGCTCGTAGCGCAGGAGCCACTCCAGACCGGTCGCCGCGAGATCGGGTGTGGTCGACGCGGGATGCTCCGCGAGCCACGCGCCCCACGTGGTGTTCGCCAGCGGAACGAGGCGCAACTGCGTGCCCTGCAGCGGACCGGTGATCGCGCGCCCGTCGAGATGCGACCACACCGAGCCGGTCTCGGCGTCGAGCATCGTGAAGACGCCGTTGTACAGCCCCGCGGCGCGCATCTCGAGCCGCCTCCCGCCGACAAGGGGGTCGAACCCGACCCCCGACGAGCAGACGATTCAGAAGGTCGCGAGGTAGGGCTCGCCCCCGAGCCGATCGTTCGCCACGTGATGGAACTGCATGATGAGCAGCGGATATGCGCGCGCCTCACCGTGCTGCAGTGCGCCGAGCACACGCGAGCCCGGATGGAGCCAGTGCGCGTCCGCCGCCGAGACGACCGGCGGGTCCGTGAGCGGCGGGAAGGCGCCCGCCCCTCGGTCGAGGCGACGCTCGTCGAATGCGGGAGTGGGAGCGAACGCCGTCTGACTGGGCAGTGGCGCACCGGTGAGGCCATCCGGACGCGTGAGCGGCGTGGCGGGCGACGCTGTGGGCGAGCGCGACTGCGTCGTCGTGACACCCGCCGTGCGGTGTGCCACACGCGACGACGAACGCCAGCAGCAGCACTGCCCACTTCAGCCGCCGCTCGGGGATGGCGGGCGCCGG
>JAQBZW010000106.1 GCA_027622315.1 Chloroflexota bacterium
TCGCACCGGGCGCCGGCGACGCGGCGCGCGGAAGCGACCGAGATCCGCGCGCGGTGAGCGACCGAGATCCGCTCGTGGTGAGCGACCGAGATCCGCTCGTGGTGAGCGACCGAGATCCGCTCGTGGTGAGCGACGGAGAGCCGTTCGTGGTGAGCGGCCGAGAGCCGTTCGTGGTGAGCGACGGAGAGCCGCTCGTGGTGAGCGACGGAGAGCCGCTCGTGGTGAGCGCAGTCGAACCATTCGAGGCGGTGCTCCAACCGCAGGACCCGCTGGTCCTGGCCGAGCGCGCCGCGCTCGGGCGGCGCTTCGGCCGCAGCGGCGTGCTCGCCTACATCGTGATCGACGGCCGGTTCGCCGGCGCGGCGTTCGGACGCTGGGGCATCAGCCCGTTCGACGTGGAGGACGTGCGCCTCGATCCGCCGTACGACCGCGAGCCGCAGCGTCAGCGCGCCATCGTCGAGGGACTCCGCGTGTATTTCCCGCCGCCGACCCAGCGCATTCGCCGCTGGCTCGGCGCGCCGTTCGAGCCGCCGGGCGAGGGGTGAGTGTCGGTTTCGCGAACGGGCGTCGCTCCACACAGGACGAACGCACGCCACGGACGGTCGAAGCCTGCAGGCACGATCAGTAGGATCCAGCTTCGACATGTCCGTCCAGCGCCATGCACCGGGAGCGCCCGTGCTCAAGCTCAGCGTGCTCGACCAGTCGCCGATCCGCGAGGGCGGGACCGCTGCGCAGGCGATCCGCGAGACGCTGGCGCTCGCGCGGGCTGTGGACGAGCTTGGGTACCACCGCTTCTGGCTCGCCGAACACCACAACACGAGCGGGCTCGCATCGGCCGCGCCGGAGGTGCTGATCCCGCTGGTTGCGGCGCAGACGTCGCGGCTGCGCGTCGGCTCGGGCGGCGTCATGCTCACCCATTACTCCGCCTACAAGGTGGCGGAGGTCTTTCGCACGCTGGAAGCGATGTATCCCGGGCGCATCGACCTCGGGCTCGGGCGCGCACCCGGAAGCGGCCACCGGCCAGCGCTCGCGCTCGCCCGCGGCGGATCGCGCATGAGCCTCGAGCACTACCCACAGCAGATCTTCGATCTACTCGGCTACCTCTCCGACGACCTCCCGGACGACCACCCATTCCACGACATCCGCGCCACGCCCGTCGCCGAAACGATGCCCGCGGTGTGGCTGCTGGGCTCTTCCGCGGAGAGCGCGATGCTGGCGGGAGAGATGGGGCTCGCCTACTCGCACGCGCACTTCATCAACGCGGCGACCACCGCGCAGTCGCTCGAGATCTATCGCCGGTGCTTCCGGCCGTCTCCGTGGCTCGCGCAGCCGCAGGTGTCGCTCGGTGTCTCCGCGGTATGCGCCCCCACGGAAGAGGAGGCGATCCGCCTCTCGTGGAGCCGCTACTGCTGGCGCTTCCGCCACGGCGCCGTGCCGTCAGTCGAAACGGCACTGGCGTTCGAATACTCCCCGGCCGAGCTCGAGTACATCGAGTACAGCCGCCCGCGGGCGGCGATCGGCGATCCGCAACAGGTGCGCGAGAAGCTCACGACGCTTGCCACCGAATTCGAGGCGGACGAGCTCGTGCTGCTCACGATCACGTACGACTTTGAGCACCGCGTCCGCTCATACCGGCTGATCGCCGAGGCGCTCGCGCTCGAGCCGGCGCCGCCGGCCAGGGTGGTCTGAGCGCCGCTCCCCGCTGCCCCTCCCGGTATCAGCCGGCCGCGCGCCGGCTGCTAGCGGTCGATCGGAGCAGCGAGATCGTCGATCACGGTCACGTTCGGCATGCGCGAGAAGATCACGGGCGCGATGCCGATCTTCAGTGAGCGACTGCCGCCGCCGACCCACACGATCGGCGCCTCCAGCACGCGCCGGTCGACGTAGAGCGGCAGGTCGTCCGGCAGCGCAAACGGCGTCACGCCGCCGATCTCCATGCCGGTCAGCGATCGCGTCTCATCGGGCGGCGCGAACGACACGCGCCCGGCGTCGAGCAGGCGCTTCACGGTCTTGTTCACGTCGAGGCGGGTGGTCGCCAGCGCCAGGCAGGCGCAGTAGCGCTTCGGCTCGCGACGCGACGCGACGATGATGCAGTTCGCCGAGTGCTCGGGCGCAATCCCGTAGTGCGCGCAGAACGCCGCCGTGTCGGCGAGCGCCGGATCGCAGGGCAGCACCTCGTACGGCTCGCCGAGCGCGTCCAGGTGATCGCGCACCGCCTGCTCGATCTCGCGGTCACCCATCGGCCGGCTCCCGCTCGCTCGAGCGCGGCAGCCCGGAGAGCTCGAATGCGCGTTCGACGAGATCGAGTGCACCTTCGATCTCGCTTTCCACGGTCAGGAACTCGTCCCGGCCGTGCACGAGCTTGTGGCGGACGTTGCCCAGGTACTCCACGCGCTCGATGCGGCGGAGATCGCCCCACAGCAGCTCATGCAGCACGCGCCCGTGGTGCAACGCGGTGGCGCCCTCGGCCGTGAGCACGATCGCGGTCGCGGTGCCCCGCCACGTGAGCAACACCACCGGCACCATGACGAGCGTGACGGCGGCGAGGAAGAGTCCGAAGCCCGTCGCCTCTGCCTTGTGAAAGAGCAACCCGACGGCGAGCGAGATCACGGCGCCGAGCAGCGGCAGCGCGAACGAGGCGTTCTGCCACCAGCGCGAATCGTTCACGTAGACGGTGGCGATGTCGTCCAGCGCCAACAGCGCAGCCTCGTCGCGCGCGTCGATCGGTGGCGTGCTCTGCTCGGTCATGCCGGGATCATGGCCTGCCGGTCGCTCGCGCGCCAATGGGCGGCTACCGGTTCTGCCAGTTCGGGGCGCGCTTCTCGGCGAAGGCGCGCGGCCCCTCCTTCGCGTCGTCGGAGTTCAGCACCACGCGACCAACCCACGAGCCGAAGCGGTACGACTCGTCGATCTGCAATTGCCGCCACTGGTGCGCGATCGACTTCGTGCCTTCTACGGCCATGGGGGCATTCGCCGCGATCATCTCGGCGATCTCGATTGCGCGCGGCATCACCTGATCCGGTTCGACCACCTCCTGGATGAGGCCGCTGCGCAGCGCCCGATCCGCGGGGATACGGTCGGCGGTGAGCAGGATGTACATCGCCTCGCCGAAGGGGATCATGCGCGCCAGGTGGTGGATGGCGTAGCCCGCCATGATCCCGCGTTTGACCTCGAACAACCCGAAGAACGCCTCGCTCGAGGCAATGCGGATATCGCACTCCAGCGCACGCTCGAGCCCGCCGGCGAGACAGAGACCGTTGATCGCAGCCACGAACGGCTTCGGGTTGCGCGAGATGCGGAGCGTCGCGGCCGGGTTGAATACGGGCCGCTCGATGGGCGCACCGGCGCGCGCCTGGTTGCGCTCGTTCATCTCCTTGAGGTCCGCACCCGCGCTGAAGGCGCGGCCGGCACCGGTGACGATGCCGCAGCGCATGGCGGGATCGGCAGTGAAGTCGTCGAGCGCTGCCTGGAGCTCTTCGTTCATCGAACCGCCCAGCGCGTTCAGCCGCTCCGGTCGGTTCATCGTGAAGATCGCGTAGTGATCGCGCTTCTCGTAGATCAGGTCGGGCATTGTCCAGCTCCTCGTGGGCCGCGGGCAGCCGCGCTTCGACGCATCTTGAGGCCGCATGGTAGGCGACCCCTCGCGCGCGCCCGGCACGGTCAGATCGTGAGTCCGCCCAGCCCCTGGACGCCGCGCGCGAATTCGATCTCGCCCACATGCCGGTAGCCGTGGCTGAGGCACATGCTCCAGAGCCCGTCCCACAGCGACATCTCGCCCACCGGACGGATCGTCACCCGGCGCGGTTCGAACTCGGCCGGATCGAGCGTCGCCAGGTACTCAGTGGTCCCGCTCCACACGCGTGCCTGGTACTCAGCCCAGCGGGCCACGTCAGCGATGCGGACGGCTTCCGCCTCGGCTGCGGTCATGCCGGTGCCCTGCCCTGTGCGGTGCAGCGCGAAGTGCGTGTCGTATCCGCCGTCCAGCCACACGGTGCTCTTCCGCTGGACAACGAAGTTCACGATGTTGTCCTCGGTGCGCACGTAGTGCCAGAGCGAGAAGAACGCGCTCACACCGCCCTCGGCGGGTCGAAAGTTGAACTGCTCTGCCGTCATGCCGTCGACTGCTCGGTCGAGCAAGCGATGCATCTCGTCCAGGCCGCGCCGCATGATCTCCAGCTGGTCCATCCGTCGGCTCCTCCGCTCTGCTCGTGTTCGCTGGGGGACCGTACGGCACGGCCGGAGTCGTGCGCGAGCGCAGGCGCCGGGGTGCGCACGGCGGCGGCGTGCCATAATCGCGCGGCCCTCCCGCGCATGGGCCCCGCGTGGATAAGCGACCGGATCGGCGGCAGTGATGACGCAACCTCCTGTGACCGCCGCGCTGCGCGGTCGCAAGGCGGAGCAGTCGGACCGCACGCGCGCGACGCTGATCGCCGTCGCGCGCGGCCTCTTCGCCGAGCGCGGGTACGCGGATACCGCCACGGAGGAAATCGTGCACGCCGCCGGCGTGACGCGCGGTGCGCTCTACCACCACTTCAAGGACAAGCGTGACCTCTTCGAGGCCGTCTACCGTGACCTCCAGGACGACCTGCGGGAGCGCATCCGCGCAGCCGCCCGCGTCGAAGCCGAGCGCTGGGAACGGGTACGCGCGGGCTTCCACGAGTACCTCGACCACTCGATGGACCCGACGGTGCAGCGCATCGTGCTGATCGACGGCCCCTCGGTCCTCGGGTGGGAGCACTGGCGCGAGATCGACAACGAGTACTCGCTCGGGCTGCTGCGCAGCGCGATGGAGCGGCTGCAGGGCGACGGCGACATCGCCGCCGGCACCTCCATCGAGTATCTCTCACATCTGCTGCTGGGCGTGATCAGCGAGGCCTCGCACACGATCGCATTCGCGCACGACATCGCTGCGGCGCGTGCCGAGGTCGGCGCCCTCGTGGATCGCATCCTCGACGGGCTGCGCGAGCGCTAACGCGGCTTCCGCGCCGGCTTCGGGCAAGCGCCGCTCCCGGCAAGCGGCGCTCTCGGTAAGCGGCGGCTGACAAGCCGCCGACGCGACCTTGCCGCGTGCGCGGCGCCGTCCGAGCGGCACAATCCGTCCGCGCCGCTGACGCGGCGGCGGCGTCGGCGGCGTGTCAGCCGCCGCTTGCCGGAGTTACCGCTACCGAGAGCCGGTGTCCTGGCCGCGCTCGTGCGAGCGCGGCTCGGGCGTTTGTGCGCGCGCTACGCGTACTTCACGTTCACGACGTAGCTCTGCGGACCGCGGAAGAACGGCGTATCGAACCACTCCGGATCCGTCGCCGGCGTGATCTCCGCGAACCGATCGAGGATCCCGTTCACGGCGATGGCGGCCTCGATCCGCGCGAGATTGGCGCCCAGGCAGTAATGAATGCCGGCGCCGAACGCGAGGTGAGCGCGGCTGTTCAACTGTTCGGCGTCGAAGCGGTCGCCCTGAAAGTCGGCGGGGCACTCGAACTTCCGGGGATCTCGATTCGCGGCACCGAAGAGCACGAGCAGCGCGTCCCCGGCCTTCACGGGCACGCCTTCGACCTCGACATCGCGGTTCGCGCGACGGTAGAAGCCCTGGATCGGCGACTCCCAGCGCAGCGCCTCTTCGATGAAGGCGCCCATGTGTGATCGATCCGCGCGGAGCCGGGTCTGTTCCTCGGGATAGGTCGCGAGTGCGCGCACGGAGTGGTTGATCAGGTTCGTCGTCGTCTCGTTCCCGGCGACGAGAATCAGGATCAGGAACGAGACGAGCTCGCCGTCGTCGAGCTGCCGGCCGTCGATTTCGGCCTGCACGAGCCGCGTGATCAGATCCTCGCGTGGGTTCGCGCGGCGGTCGTAGATCTGCTCGATCAGGTAGGCGGAAAGCGTGCCCTCCGGCGGCGGCGCGTGATCCTCGCCCTGCCCGAGCGCGATCTCACGCTCCTGCATCGCCCGCGCGGCAGCCTCCATGGCCGCCTCGGGGGGAGCCGTAGCCGTTCTCGGGCACGCGCCCGATGCCGACGACGATCTCGTTCGACCACTGCTTGAACTGCGCGAAGCGCTCGGACGGGACGCCGATGATCTCGGCGATGATCTTCACAGGCAGCGGGTACGCGACGTCGCGGACGACGTCGAATTGGCCGTCGCCGCGCGCCACGGCGGCGTCGAGCAGCTCGGCGGTGTACTCGCGGATGCGCGGCTCCCACGCCTGCTCGATCGTGCGCGGCGTGAACGCCTTCGAGACGAGCAGGCGCAGCCGCTTATGGTCCGGCTCATCGCGGTTGATCATCGAGGGAAACTCGGGGTGCGTGAGCTCCGGGCCGCCGAACACGCTGTTCGTCGACGAGAACGTCGCGTGGTCCTCGAGCAGCGCGCGCGCCGTGTCGTGGCGCGTGATGATCCAGCCCTGGATGTCGGGACTCCAGACGACCGGACCCTCTTCGCGCCACTCGTCGTACGCCGGGAATGGGCAGCGCTTCATCTCGGGCGTGAAGGGATGCGTGTGCGCGGCCATTGCCGGCTCCTTTGGAAAGTACCGATACCTACGATAGAAGTGTAGGCGGAGCGTCCCGCCCCACGACTCAGGGTGGGACCTCATCCTGCAGGCGATCACGCACAGCCGGGCCACGCGGTCGGGCGCGTCGATATGACGCGGGCGGGTTTTCCGGCATGATGTCGCCCATGCCTGCACTTGCGCCGTTCGACTACACCCTCGCCACCCCAGAGCTCATTCGCACCGAGTGCGAAGCCGCCATGCGGCAATGCGACGCGATGCTCGATGCGATCGTCGCGGTACCCGACGACCAACGATCGTTCGCGAACACGCTGCTCCCGCTGGACACGATCGACGACGCGATCAACACGGCCACCGGCCGCTACGGCTTCCTCACGTACGTCTCTGCCGACGCGGCGATCCGCGAAGTCGCGCTGGAGTACGAGCAGAAGCTCGACACGTACAGCACGACGATCGGGTTCCGCGAGGACGTCTATCGCGCGCTACGCGCGTTCGCGGACTCGCCCGCGGGGGCGGCGCTCGAGGGCGAGGCAAAACGGCTGCTCGAGTACGCGCTGCGCGACTACCGGCGCAACGGCTTCGCCATCTCCGCCGAGAAGCGCGGCCGCATCCAGGCGCTCAAGGAGCGCCTGGTCCACCTCGGCGTCGAGTTCCGCCGCAACATCGACGAGTACCAGGACGCGCTGCTGCTCACGCGCGACCAGCTCGCCGGGCTCCCCGAGAGTTACATCGGGCGCCTGCAGACTGTTGAGACGGACTCCGGACCGCGCTTCCGTGTCTCGCTCGATTACCCCGAGTTCTATCCCTTCCTCGAGACCGCGGATGACGCGTCGCTACGCCGTGAGCTCTTCCTCAAGAACCACAACAAAGCCGCAGACGTGAACCTGCCGCTGCTCGCGGAAGCGATCGCCGTGCGCGACGAGATCGCGAGCACCCTCGGCTACGGCTCCTGGGCGGACTACGTGCTCGAGATACGCATGGCGAAGACGCCGGAGGCGGCGACCGACTTCCTCGTGGACCTCGAGCAGAAGGTCAGCCTGAAGGCGCGTCGGGATATCGCCGAGCTGGCGGAGTCGAAGGCGCGGCACCTCGGCGTCGCCGAGGCGACGGTCGACATCTGGGATTGGCGCTACTACATGCAGCGCGTGCTGCGCGAACGCTTCGAGGTCGACGCCTTCAAGGTCGCGGAGTACTTCCCGCTGCAGGCGACGCTCGATGGCATGTTCGACGTGTATCAGCGGCTGGTAGGCGTGCGCTTCGTGCCCGTACCCGAGACGAAGGCGTGGCATCCCGACGTGCGCTTGTACGCGCTCGAGGACGGCGCGAGCGGCGAGCACATCGCGCACTTCTACATGGACCTGCATCCGCGACCCGACAAGTACGGGCACGCGGCGGCCTTCAACCTCGTCTACGGCCGCGAGCGCAATGGCGGCTACCAGTCGCCGGCGAGCGCGATCGTCGCGAACTTCACGAAGCCGACGCCGGACTCGCCTTCACTGCTCCGACACTCGGAGGTGGAGACGCTGTTCCACGAGTTCGGACACATCCTCCACCAGGTGATGACGCGCTCCCGCTTCGCCCGCTTCGCCGGCACGCGCGTCGAGCGCGACTTCGTCGAAGCGCCCTCGCAGATGCTCGAGCACTGGGTGTGGGACCGCGATGTGCTCGCGGGCTTCACGCACCACGTGGAGACGCACGAGCCGCTCCCGGCCGCGTTGCTCGACCGCATGATCGCGGCGAAGAACGTCGCGAGCGGCATCCACTACCTGCGGCAGATCTACTTCGCGCGCCTGGACCTCGCGTACCACGGGCCGGGTCGCGACAAGGACACGGATGCGCTCGCGGAGGAACTGCATTCGATCACGGCGTTCCCGTTCGCGCCGGACACGCACTTCCAGGCGGGGTTCGGCCATCTCTTCGGGTACGACGCGGGCTATTACGGGTACCTGTGGTCGCAGGTCTTCGGCGACGACATGTTCACCCGTTTCGAGAGCGGCGACCCGGATCAGGTGGGCGCGGACTACCGCCGCATCGTGCTCGAGGGCGGCGGCGTTGAGGACGCGTCGCGCATGCTCCACGGCTTCCTCGGTCGCGAACCGCGCAACGACGCGTTCCTCAGGGAGATCGGGCTGGACGAATAGCGACGACGGCGCACCGGCTCGCACGAGCGGCCGGACAGGCATATCGACCGCAGACACCGGACGAGAGGACTGACATGGGCGTTGCACTGAGCAAGGACTCGATCGACCTCGGCATCATCGTGGAGGACGAAGAGCGGGCACTGCACTTCTATCGCGACACGCTCGGCTTCGACTACCAGGGCGCGATGACCATGGGCGACGGCAGCGTGATGCACCGCCTGATGTGCGGGACGAGCCTGATCAAGGTGCGCCAGCTGAAGCCGGCACCGGCGGCGAAGTCCGCTCCGGGCGGCATCGGCGTTGCCACCGGCTACCGCTACTGGACGATCTCGGTCTCGAACCTGGACGCGCTGACAAAGCAGTGCGCCGACGCCGGGTACAAAGTGACGGTGGAGCCGCGCGAGATTCGACCGGGCGTCCGCATCGCCATGGTGGAAGACCCCGACGGCAACTGGGTGGAGTTCCTCGAGAACGCGTAACGCGGCGGGCACTGCCCCATAGATGTCAGGAACGAGGCATGGCAAGCCGCCGACCGCCGACGCCGCTACCAGTGAAGCGCGAACTCAGACGTGAAGCGCGATTCGGGTGCTGCGTATGTGGGCATCCAATAATCCAGTATCACCACATCATTCCATGGGCGACGGAGCAGCACTTCCGGCCCGAGGACATGATGGTTCTGTGTCCCAACCATCATGTCCAAGCTACGCGCAACGCGTTGCCGGAGCAGGAGCAACGTGCGAAGAAGCTCGCTCCATACAACGGTCTACGAGGACACGCTGAGGGGCAGCTCCGGATCGATCAGGAGTTCTGTGCGGTTCGGCTCGGCGAGACCGTCGCCGGCGGTGAAGGTGCCATTCTCGAAATCGATGGGCGCGAGATCCTCGCTTTAAGGGCGTCGGATCATGGACGTCTCGAACTCTCCGTCGACCTGGAAGACTCATCCGGATTACCGATAGCCATCATCGATCGGAACGAGTGGATCGGTGATTCGGCGGGCGCGTGGGACCTCGAGTTTGCGTATCGGACCCTGACAATCAGGAACCATCAGCATCAAATCGCGCTTTCGATAGATGCGAGGCGCGAAGTGGTCGAAATTCGTGCTCAGCTGTGGCGTAACGGGCAGCAGGTGAACATCTCCCCCGCAGGCCTGTACTTCAGCACGACAGACTTGCGAATCCTCGGCGCGATGGTGTTCGTCGGAATGAAGTTCTGCATCAGCTCCGACCCGCCGAGCTGACCTGCCCCCGG
>JAQBZW010000107.1 GCA_027622315.1 Chloroflexota bacterium
CCCGACCACGCCGGCACAGCCCGTGCGGCGGCGGACGGCACGGCCGCGGAGTCAGCCGCGGACGCACAGGCGGAACCGCCGACGGCGCTCGCCGCGCAGTCGGACGCGGCACCAGTCCCGGCAACCCCGGAGCGCTCCGGGACCGCGGACGACAGCCGCTCGCAGGCGGTCGGGCTCGCCGCCCTCACCGCCGTGCTGGCCGCACTCTCGCTGCGCCAGTGGCGTCAACGCCGCCGGGATGCCGGCAGCCGCTGACGATCACGCGCACCGGACGCGGACGCGGAATCGTGATTCAGACACAGAACGCATGGAGACAACCTCGCGCACAGGCGCGGGAGGAAAGGCAACCGGCAAAATGAAGTACTTCACACGACGCTGGCGGATCGCTGCCGCGGGGGCCCTCGCCCTGCTCGCGATCGGGGCCGCGGGCTGCACGCCCGAGACGAACGTCACGGTCGCAGCACCGGGCGGCCAGGCGGGCATCAGCGTGTCCGGACAGGGCACGGTCTCCGTGCCGCCCGACATCGCGGTGCTCGACCTCGGGGCGAGCGTGACCGATGCCACAGTGGCCGCCGCCCGTGACCGCGCCTCGACCGCCATGCAGGCGATTCATGACGCGGCGACGGCGAACGGCGTGGCGGAGAAGGACATCCGCACGACCTCCTTCAACATCTACCCGCAGTACCGCTACAGCGAGGACAAGGGTCAGGAGATCACCGGCTACCAGGTGACGAACCTCGTCTCGATCACGGTGCGGAACATCGACGACGTTTCCGCGGTGCTTGATGCGGCCGTCGCGGCGGGCGGGAACGATGTCCGGGTCGACAACGTGATGTTCACAGTGGAGGACCCCGAGCAGTTCCTGAACGACGCGCGCACGAAGGCGCTCGAGAACGCCCGCGCCCACGCCGATGAGCTCGCGGCCGCGGCCGGGGTCTCGGTCGGTGCGCCGATCTCGATCGCCGAGGCCGGCGGCTCGGTGCAGCCCCCGGTGCCGATGTACGCCGAGGCAGCCGCTGACAGTCGCGGCGGGGCCACCCCGGTCTCGCCGGGCGAGCAGAAGCTCACCGTCCACGTGTTCGTCGTGTACTCCATCGAATAGACGGACGGTTCGCAGTGGTGCCGCGTGCTCGCCGCGCGGCACAGGTATCCGTCGCGCGCCTCGACCGTGTGGTCGGGGCGCGCGCACGTGCCGGGCGGGTGGTCGCCAGCACCTGTGCGCCGCCCCGAAATCGCCGTCCCGGCGACCCGCGAGCGGTAGCGCGAGAGGTGCTACGCTCCGAGCCGAGGCCAGATGTCTCCCTCTCCAGACCGCTCTCCCCCCTGCTTCGAGGTACTGCGTTGGTACTGAGCGACCATTCGATCGCCGAGGCGCTCGCCTCCGGCCGGCTGTTGATCGAGCCCATCGGCGAGGACGCGCTCCAACCGGCGTCTGTCGACATTCGGCTCGACCGGCATTTCCGTGTCTTCCGCAACCACCGCCAGGCCTACATCGACATCCGTGAGGCGATGGAAGATCTGACCGAACTCGAGTCGGTGGTCGACGATCAGCCGTTCGTGCTCCACCCTGGCGAGTTCGTGCTCGGTTCCACGCTCGAGCGCGTGCGGCTCGGTGACGACATCGTCGCCCGCGTGGAGGGCAAGTCCTCGCTCGGCCGTCTCGGACTGCTTGTGCATGCGACCGCCGGCTACGTCGATCCGGGGTGGGATGGGCAGCTCACGATGGAACTGTCGAACGTCGCGACCCTGCCGATCCGGCTCTACTACGGGATGAAGATCGGGCAGCTCTCCTTTCAGAACCTGACGACGCCGGCCGATCGGCCGTACGGGCATCCGGCTCTGAAGTCGCGCTATCAGGGGCAGACGGGCCCCACCGCCAGCCGGCAGTACCGCGACTACGAGTCGCGCGAGAGCGGCAGCGGGCGATCACCCTCCTTTCGTGACGTCTGAGTTCATGCAGCTCGCGATCGACGAAGCGCGGCAGGCGCTCGGTCGCACGTCGCCCAACCCCGCCGTGGGTGCCGTGATCGTGCGTGACGGCGAGATCGTGGGGCGTGGCCACACGCAGCCGCCGGGCGGCGCGCACGCCGAGGTGATGGCGCTGCGCGCGGCGGGCGCCGCCGCCGGCGGGGCCACCGTCTACTGCACGCTTGAGCCGTGCGCCCATTTCGGTCGCACGCCGCCCTGTACCGACGCGTTGATCGCTGCCGGTGTCTCGGCCGTCTACTACGCCATCGACGATCCCGATGCACAGGTTGGCGGCCGCGGGCGGCGCGCGCTCGAGGCCGCCGGCATCAGCGTGACCGTCGGCGACGGCGCCGACGAGGTGAACGTGGTGCTCGCCGGCTACCTGAAGCACCGGCGGACCGGGCTGCCGCTCGTGGTCGTGAAATACGCCGCCTCACTGGACGGGCGGATCGCCGCCGCCTCGGGTGACTCGCGCTGGGTGTCGGGTCCCGAGACGCTCGAGTGGGCGCACCGCGAGCGACAGTACCTCGACGCGATCGTCGTCGGCTCGGGCACGGTGGTCGCGGATGACCCCACGCTCACGGCGCGGCCGGGCGGCACGACCGAGGGCGTGCACCAGCCCCTGCGCGTCGTCGTCGACTCGCGCGGGCGTACGCCCGCGCACGCGAAGGTGCTCACCGGACCGTCTTCGACGCTGATCGCTACGGCCGATGGCTCCGCGCCGGCCTGGCGCGCCGCAATGACGGCGCGCGGCGCGGAGGTGGTCGTGCTGCCCACACTCCCCGGCGCGGACGGCGCGGCACACGTCGATCTCGCCGCCTTGCTCGGCGAGCTCGGGCGGCGCGGCGTGCTCGTCGCGCTGTTCGAGGGCGGCGGGGTGCTGCTCGGATCGCTCTTCGACGCGAGGCTCGTCGATCGGGTCTATGCTGTGCTCGCTCCGCTGATCGTGGGCGCGGTGCGCGCACCTGCCGCAGTGGCGGGACGAGGTGCCGAGCGGATGTCGGACGCCGTGCGACTGCACGACGTCACGGTCGAACGACTCGGCGAAGACACGCTGATTTCGGGCGTACCGGTCTGGCCGGACGCCACGAGCGACGGGCGAGACTGAGTTGTTCACCGGCATCATCGAAGAGGTCGGGACCGTGCGCCGCCGCGAAGGCGGCGAGTTGGTGATCGCCTGCCGCGAGGTAATCGACGACTCGAAGCTCGGAGATTCGATCGCGGTCAACGGCGTCGACCTCACGGTACGCGCGCTGACCGAGGACTCGATGACGTTCGACGTCATGCCCGAGACGTTCAGGCGTTCCAACCTCCAGCACGTCGCCGTCGGTGACTGGGTCAACCTCGAGCGCTCGGTGAACGCCGCCACACGGCTCTCCGGGCATATCGTGCGCGGCGTGGTCGAGACCACGTGCACGCTCGAGTCGATGACCGGCGAGGGCGACGCGATGATCGCGCGCTTCCGCACCGATCCGCATTACCTGCGCTACATCGTGCTGAAGGGTCCCGTCTGTGTGGACGGCGTATCGCTCACGGTGATGGCACGCGACGAAGAGAGCTTCTCTGTGTCGCTCGTGCAGTACACGCAGGAGCACACCAACCTGATGCAACGACGGCCGGGCGACGCGATCAACCTCGAGACCGATATCTTCGCGCGGTACGTAGAGCAGCTGCTGGAGGCCCGCTCGGCAACCGGCAGCTAGCCGGCACCGGCGCGGAAGGAGGCTTCGATGGCGGAAGCGGGACGACCCAGGAAATCGCGTGCCCCGAAGCGGTCATATCGGATCGGCATTGACGAGGCGATTGAAGAGATCCGCCTCGGCCGACCGGTGATCCTGGTCGACGACGAAGATCGCGAGAACGAGGGCGACTACACGATCGCCGCGCAGTTCTGCACGCCCGAGCACGTGAACTTCATGGTCACGCATGTGCGCGGCCTGATCTGCGTGCCGCTGACCGAGCCGCGCGCGGACACGCTGGATCTGCCGCCGATGACGAAGAACAACACAGCGCCGCTCGGCACCGCGTTCACGGTCAGCGTGGAGGCCGCCGAGGGCGTCACGACCGGCATCTCGGCCGCCGACCGCGCGCGCACGATTCAGGTGCTCGCCGACCCGCAGTCCGATGCGCTCGATCTCACGCGGCCGGGCCACATCTTCCCGCTGCGCGCGCGTGAGGGCGGCGTGCTCGTGCGCGCCGGCCAGACCGAGGCGTCGGTCGATCTCTGCAAACTGGCCGGCGTCGAGCCGGTCGCCGTCGTCTGCGAGGTGCTGAAGGACGACGGCTCGATGGCGCGCATGCCGGACCTCGAGCGCTTCGCCCGCAAGCACGACATCAAGATCGCGACCGTTGCCGATCTGATCCGCTATCGCATGAGCAACGAGCGCCTGGTCGAACGCGTGGGCGATACGTCGATGCCGACCCGCTTCGGCGAGTTCACCGCAATCGGCTACCGCACCATCATCGACACGAAGGAGCACGTCGCGCTCGTCATGGGCGACGTCACCACGGACGAGCCCGTGTTGGTGCGGGTGCATGACCAGTGCGTGACCGGCGACGTGTTCGAGTCGATGCGCTGCGACTGCGGCGAACAGAAGGACGCGGCGCTGCAGGCGATCGCGGATGCCGGCCGCGGCATCTTCATCTACATGGACCAGGAGGGCCGTGGCATCGGCCTGCACAACAAGCTGCGCGCGTACCGCCTGCAGGAGGATCAGGGGCTCGACACCTACGAGGCGAACGAGGCCCTCGGCCTGCCCGCAGAGAGTCGCGACTGGGGCATTGGCGCCCAGATCATGGTCGACCTGGGCGTTCGGACGCTGCGCTTGATGACGAACAACCCGGCGAAGATCCGCGAGCTCGGCGCGGTCGGTGCGCTCCGTGGCGCGGGTCTGGATGGCTACGGACTGCAGGTGGTCGAGCGCGTGCCGCTCGAAGTGATCGCCAATCCGCACAACATCCGCTACCTGCAGACGAAGCGTGACAAGATGGGCCACATGCTCGAGCAACCGATGCCGGGACTGGGCTAGGAATACGGCGATGCGAACGTTCGACGCGCCTCTCGACGGATCCGATCTGCGGGTTGCCGTCATCGTTTCGCGCTTCAATGAACTGATCACCGAGCGCCTCATGCAGGGCGCGGTTGAGGCCGCCCGTGAGCACGGTGTGGACGACGAATGCGTCGACGTCTTCTGGGTGCCCGGCGCATTCGAGTTGCCGATCGCGGCGCGCCGCCTCGCACAGCGCGGCGGCTATCACGCCATCGCCTGCGTGGGCGCCGTCATTCGCGGCGAGACGCCGCACTTCGACTTCGTTGCGGGCGAGGCGGCACGGGGCATCATGGACGTCGCGCGCGACTTCGACTTGCCCGTGACGTTCGGCGTGATCACATCAGACACCGTCGAACAGGCGAAGGCGCGGTCCGGCGGCAGTGTGGGCAACAAGGGCCGCGAAGCCATGATCGCCGCGCTCGAGATGGCGAATCTCCTGCGCGCGATCGACAACATGGGCGGGAACGAGTCGGGAGCGCGGTCATGAGCTGGTTGCCAGACGACGTCAAGGAAGCCAGTGGCGGCGAGATGATCGACCGCGCCGCACGCGATGCCATCCGGCTCGCGCACCGCGCGCTCGACCGCTTCCCGGATCTCGTGCGCAGGCACAAGTTCATCGCCGGCGGCGCCGCGATCTCATCCTCGCTCGTCGTCCTTGCCGGCGTCGCCATCACGCGGCGCGTGCTCAAGGGCCAGACCGCCGAGGACGCGGTGCGCACGGTCACCGAAGCGGAGTTGCAGGGCGTCGTGCCGCCCGAGGAACGCCGCAAGCCCAGCGCGCGCCCGGCCAATGGCGCCTCGCGGCCGACCACGCCGGAGCAGCGACATGTCGCTCCCGGTTCCCACTCGGTCCGACGCACGGCGTCGCCGAACGGCACCGGCGGCAGCGCTGCGGCCGTGGACCCGACGCGCGAGCACTAGTCGCTCGCGGCATGTCCGCTCGTGGCGGGTGGCGTCGAAGCGCAGAGCGCAGGTCGCGGGCGCACGATGGCGCGGTGCCCCATTGACGACCGCAGAACAAACGTTCTAGTCTCGCGCCCGGGGACGATGCAGTGACTACCGGGCCCGCGTTCCCGCGGCGGATCGCGCACTTCGATCTCGACAGCTTCTTTGTTGCCGTAGAGACCGCGCGCAACCCGGCGTTGCGCGGCAAGCCCGTGCTCGTCGGCCATCCGGGTGGTCGCGGCGTGGTGGCGACCGCCTCGTACGAGGCGCGCAAGTTCGGATGCCACTCAGCGCAGCCGATGGTCCAGGCGCTCCGCCTCTGCCCGCAGGCGATCGTGGTCCCGCCCGACTTCGAGGCCTACAGCGCGATGTCGGAGCGCTTCCACGCCATGCTTCGTGAGCTCTCGCCGGTGGTCGAGTCGGTCGGCATCGACGAGGCGTACGTGGACTTCACCGGGGTTGGCGACACGCCGGATGCGGCGCGCGCGCTCGCGGAGCGGGTGCGCACGCGCGTGCGTGAGGATCTCGGCGTGACGGTCTCGGCCTGTATCGCCGGTTCGCGCACGACCGCGAAAGTGGGGTCCGATCGCGCGAAGCCGGACGGCCTGCTCGAAATCCCGCCGGGGGGCGACGCCGCCTTCCTCGCCCCGCTCCCGATCCGCGATCTGCCGCTGGTCGGTCCGAAGCTGGGCGAAGCGCTCGCGGCTGCGCAGGTGCGCACGATCGGCGACGCAGCGGCGCTCGATCCGCGCTGGCTCGAGCAGCGCTTCGGTCGCGCCGGCGTCATGCTCGCCGAGCGCGCGCGGGGCATCGACCCCACGCCGGTGGAAGGCGGCGGGCGGCCGCACCGCTCGATCTCGCGCGAGGTCACGTTCGGCGCGGACGTCACCGACCTCGCGGAGTTGCGACGCGTGCTCGCGCGCCACGCCGAGCGGGTGGGCGCGGATCTCCGCGCCTCGGGAAAGCGCGCGCGCACGGTCACGCTCAAGCTCCGCTGGCACGACTTCACCACGCTCACGCGCAGTCGCACGCTGGAGCGACCGGTACGCGCAACGCTCGTGCTCGTCGAGGCGGGAGAGACGATGCTCGACGAAGTGCTGCACAACGAGGGTCTGCGCCCGGTGCGTCTGCTCGGGCTTGGCGTCACGAACCTCGTGGAAGACGTCGTTCAGCTCGGGTTGGATGACGCGAACCCCGCCCGCGGTGTGCTCCGCGACGAGCGCCTTGACGAGACGCTGGACAGCATCCGCGGCCGCTTCGGGAGGGGCTCCGTGCGGCGCGGACTCGGCCCCGGCGAGCGCCCCTGACGCGCGTTGGAATCGCGCAAAACTCACTCTTCTCGGCAGATATCCGACCCCATTCCAAATCCGCGTCCGCGCGAATCTCACCGAACCTCCCATTACTGGGCAACGCCGTCGTGCCGTGGCTTGCTCCCCACTCCGTGGCTCCACACTCTCGTCCGCACGAGAGGAGCCGCCGTGCGCTATCGGACGATCGCGGGCACAGAGATCGAGGTGTCGGAAGTCGGCTTCGGCGTCTGGACCGTCGCGGCCGGCTGGTGGGGCGAATACAGCGACGCACAGGCCGTGACACTGCTGCGGCAGGCTTACGACCGCGGAGTGACGTTCTTCGACACGGCGGACACGTACGGCAACGGCCGCGGGGAGACGCTGCTTGCGCAGGCCTTCCCGGGGGCCGATCGCGACGAGATCGTGGTTTCGACAAAGTTCGGCTACGACTGGGAGTCGAACGTTGGCAAGCGGCGCGAGGGCCATCAGGAGGCGCCGCACTGCCTCGATCCGGACTTCCTCGAACGCGCTCTCGACGCATCGTTGCGCCGGCTCGGCACCGATCACATCGACCTCTACCAGCTCCACAACGCCCGGCTCGAGCACCTGCACAACGACGCCGTGTGGTCGTTCGTCGAGCGCGCGCGCGCGGCCGGCAAGGTGCGCGCCGTCGGCGTGGCGCTCGGCCCGGCGATCGGCTGGGCTGAGGAAGGGCACTACGCGATGGAACACCTCCCCGTGGAGGTGGTGCACATGATCTACAACGCGCTCGAGCTCGACCCCGGCCGTGAGCTGATCGCGACCGCGCGGCGCACAGGGAAGTCCCTGCTCGTACGCGTGCCGCACTCGTCGGGCATGCTCGAGGGCCGCTACACCGCGGAGACCGAATTCCCGGAGGGCGACCACCGGCGGCATCGGCCGCGCGCGTGGCTCGTCAACGGAGTGCAGAAGGTGGAGCAGCTGCGCTTCCTCGAACGCGAGAACGGGTGCGCGCTCGGCCAGGCGTCGCTTCGCTACGTGCTGCGCACGCCCGAGGTCGTGAGCGCGCTCCCGAACATCTACGACCTCGCACAGCTCGACGAGTTCGCCGGCGCGGCCGCGGCTGCGGAGATCAGCGACGACCAGGCTGCGCGCATCGAGTCGCTGTTCGAGTCGAACTACGGACTGCCGCGGGAGGTCGAGGCGGGTACCGCCTCGCGCCACGCGGCGGGCGCACATTGACGGGCCCTGGCTACGCCGGCAGCGCGCGGCCGCGGCGGGCGCACGCGACGGAAACGAATTCGAGCAACGCACCCGGGGGTGACCGAGCATGACGACAACCGACGCGCGACCCGCGGCGCCCGGCTCCCCGCCCTTCGACGCGATCTCGCGCCGGCTGCTCGACGTGGTGCAGGAGGGCTTCCCGCTGGAGGCGAGGCCCTATCGGGCGCTCGGCCAGCAGCTCGGGCTCGATGAGGCCGAGGTGCTCGCGCGCTTCGGCGCCGCGCGCGACGCCGGCGTCGTGCGCCAGGTGTGCGCGATCTACGACACGAAGGCGCTCGGCTACTCATCGGCGCTGGTGGCGATGAAGGTGCCCGCAGATCGACTGAAGGCGGCGGCCGCGGTTGTGAACGCGCATCCGGGCGTCTCACACAACTACCGCCGAAACCACGACTTCAACATGTGGTTCACCGTGGCGATGCCTCCCGGACACGACCTCGATGTCGTGATCGCGCGGCTCCACGAACTCACCTGTGCGGAGTCCACGCGACCGATGCCCACGCTTCAGCTTTTCAAGATCGAGGTCAATCTCGACATCTCCGGCGAGCGCGCACTCGACGCGCGGGGCGCGCCGTCGTACACGCAGGAGCGCCGGAACGCCGCCGCCGAGCACTCGCTCGACGACGACGACATCGCGTACATCCGCGCGACACAGGGCGACCTGCCGACGGTCGCCGAGCCGTACGCAGGCGTCGCTGAGGCGCTGGGCTGGGACCTCGAGCGCGTGTTTGCGCACGGCGAGACGATGGCGACGAAGGGCTACCTCCGGCGCTTCGCCGCGATCCTGAACCACCGCGCGGCCGGCTTCCGCGCGAACGGCATGGCTGTGTGGCGCGTGCCCGAGGACCGGATCGACGACTTCGGCAGCTACGTCGCCGGCTACCGTGGCGTGTCGCACTGCTACCAGCGGCCGACGTACGCAGACTGGCCGTACAACGTCTTCTCGATGCTGCACCACCCGAAGGTCACCGGCGTCGAGGAAACAGCGGCGGCAATCGCCCGCGAGACCGGGGTCGAGGAGTACCGCGTGCTCTATTCGAGCACCGAGTTCAAGAAGATCCGGCTCCCGTACTTCGTCCCGGAGTACGAGCAGTGGGAAGCGCTGTGCGAGGCAGAAGCGAAAGAGCAGGGGCTGCGATGACCACGACGCGAGAGCACTCCGCCGCCCACCCACCCGCACCACAGCACGCGCCGGCCGCGGCGGCGACTGACGGCGCGCCGGCACGGCCGACGCCCCGCGGCGTGCAGACGGTGAAGTTCAGCTTCTTCCGCGTGCGCGACGAGTTGCGCGCGGCGCCGCCCGCGGAGCGCGCGGCGCTGGGGCGTGCGCTCGCTGGGGCGCTCGAGCG